>JBOFGX010000200.1:0-26886 GCA_051649345.1 Leadbetterella sp.
TTTTAAAAATACTTTTATCAAATTTATATCAAGAAGACGACAATACATATAAATCAAGGAATTACTATTATTAAATTCATGAATTCAAGTAAATTGATAAACACTTATATATCTTTTTATCCATAAAATACCCTATTTCTATTCACAATACCCCTATAATTGTGTAAATTGCCTTGTTTTAGAATCTCTTTTTCACATGAAACTTGTCACGTTAAACGTCAATGGTATTCGTTCTGCACTTTCTAAAGGCTTAGCTGCTTGGATTGTTGAAAATGATATCGATATCTTGTGCCTACAAGAAATTAAACTTTTCGAAACCGAACTCGTTGAGCCCATTTTCAAAGAACTGGGGTATGCATGTGCTTGGTTTCCAGCACAAAAAAAGGGCTATTCTGGCGTTGCAATTATTTCCAAAAAATCAGCCAAATCCGTAGAATACGGTTGTGGTATAGAAACCTATGATTTTGAGGGACGTAGTATATTGGCTCATTTTGAAGGATTTAGCGTATTGTGTGCCTATTTTCCATCCGGTACTACGGGAGATGTTCGGCAATCTGTAAAGATGTCCTTTCTCACAGATATTCATGCGTATGTTCTGGATGTTCAAAAACGTGTGGATTGCTTGATCGTATGTGGAGATGTGAATATTTGCCATAAAGAAATAGACATTCATAACCCCAAAGCCAATGCCAAAACCTCTGGATTTTTGCCAGAAGAAAGAGCTTGGGTAGATGATTTTGTGGCTTCGGGCTATACCGATTGTTTTCGAGAGATAGATCCCAGTCCCCACCAATATACGTGGTGGTCTTTACGCTCGGGAGCTCGTGACCGCAATTTGGGCTGGCGAATAGACTACGTTTTTGTAAATGAGAAACATAAAAACACCATTAAAACGTCTAAACTACATCCTGAAGCCCGTTTTTCGGATCATTGTGCGGTAGAAGTCAATTTTGATTTAAATTTTTAATCCATAAGCAGCGTTTTAGTTTCACAGTATCCCAAGTAAAATCCTATGAGCAATGTAGAAGACTTAAAAGAACAGATACAAGGCTATCGTAAAAAATACTACCAAAACCACCTGCTGAAGGGCAGTTTGATTGGTGGGGGTTTGATTTTTGGGGTTTTTATTTTTGTTAATGTTCTCGAGTTTTGGGGACGATTTGGTAATGAGCTTCGTGCCTTTTTGTTCTTTTCTTTTTTGATAATCAGCGGATTGGTCTTATTTTTCGGTGTACTTAGACCTTTGTTTTATTTGTACAACATCAATAAGCCACTCAGTGATACCGATGCTGCTCAACAAATTGGGGCATTTTTTCCTACTATCAAGGATAAACTACTCAATACCTTACAGTTAGCCAACCAAAGTGCGGGCTCAGATAGTCACCTTTTAAAAGCCAGTATTGATCAAAAATCCAAGGAACTGGCTATCGTACGTTTTTCAGATGCCGTCAACTTTTCAGAAAACAGAAAATATCTGAAGTATGCACTCATTCCTATCTTACTAATTGCCTTAATTTCAGCTATTAAACCATCCTTTTTTAAAAGTACAGAACGCATAGTCAATTTTTCAAAAACCTTTCAAGAGCCTGCTCCTTTTCAGTTTGAAATATTGAATAAAAACCTGAATGCTACCAAGAATGAAGATTTTGTATTGAAACTCAAGCTTGTTGGGAATACCATTCCCAATGAAACATTTATGGTTTTCAATGATCGTAAATACAAAATGAACGTACAAGATCCTCAAAACTTCGAGTTTGTGTTTCCAAACGTTCAAAAAGCCACAGAATTTCACTTTTTAGCAGGGGGATTTACCTCTAATACATTTAATTTGAAGCTCACTAGTAGGCCAAGTCTTACGTCTTTTGATGTGAATCTTACGTATCCTGGCTATCTAAACAAACCCGCCGAAACTTTCCAAAATCTAGGCAATTTAGTAGTTCCACAAGGAACACAGATCAAATGGAAGTTCAAAACATCTGAAACGGATTCTCTTTCTATGGTATTTGATGGAAATCAAAAAATAAAGCTCAGCCAAGGTCTTTTCTCGGATTTCTCGGTAGATAAAAAATTAATGCAGTCCACTGCCTATGAAATTCTTCTGAAAAATCAATACATTTCCAATGCTGACAAGATTGGCTACTATATCAATGTTGTCCCTGATAAGTTTCCTACCATACAAGTAGAACAAATTCGCGACACCAGTCTCTTTACCTATATTGGTTTAGGTGGCAGTATTTCGGATGATTTCGGTATTACTGATTTGCGTTTTTATTATAAAAATGCTCAAGCTAAAAATGCTCAATTCAAAAGTGTAGCGATACCGTTCAACAAATCCTCTATTTCTCAAACCTTCTTTTACCAAGTGAATATTGCTCAGTTGAGTCTCAACAAAGGGGATGAGCTGGAGTATTTTGTTCAAGTAACAGATAATGACGGTGTTAATGGTAAAAAATCTTCTAAGTCTACCTTACTCAAATTTGGTATGCCTACTGCAGCCGAATTTGATAAAGACATTGAAAAACAACTTCAAAAATCCGAAGACCAGTTTGAAAAACTTTTGAAAAAGTCATTGGATTTCAAAAAAAACCTAGAAAACCTAGACTCTGAGCTCAAGAAAAAGAAAGGTCTTGATTTTCAGGATAAAAAAGATCTTGAAGAGCTCATAAAAAAGAAAGAAGACCTTCAAAAAGAGATCCGAGAGCTACAAAAAGAGATTCAAGACCTAAAGGATAAGCAGAACCGTTTTGAACAACAAAATCCAGAGCTACAAAAGAAAATGGATATGCTGCAGCAGTTGCTAGATGATATCATGAAAGCTGCCGATTCCAAGACACTTGAAAAAATGAAAGAGGATTTAGAGAAAAACCTGGACGAAAAATCATTGAATAAACTCGATGATTTTAAGAAAAATAATCGCAACATAGACCGAAACATCGAAAGGGCTCAAAAACTCTTTCAAAACATGCAGTTTAAGCAAAAAATAGAGAATGCCGCCAAAGAGCTTGAAAAACTAGCTGAGAAGCAAGAAGAACTAGCCAACAAGACCGAAAAAGAAAATAACATAGAGAAAAATCAAGAGCTTCAAAAAGAGCAAGAAAAATTGAATAAAGAGTTTGAAGAGAAGAAAGAGAAACTGAAGGAAATAGAAAAATTAGCCGAACAGCAGAAAAAAGACGTCGATACCAAAAAAGAAGAACAACAGGAGATACAGAAAGAGCAAGAAAAAGCCAAACAGGACATGAAAAAGAATGACTCCAAGGCTGCCAGTAAATCACAAAAGAAGGCTGCAAAGTCTATGCGAAATCTTGCTGCTGAAATGATGGAAGGGCAAGCCAACGGAGAGTCCAAACAATTGGAACTGGATATTGATGCATTGCGGGATATTCTTGAAAATTTGATTAAAGTGTCTCATAATCAGGAGAGTATCATGTCAAACTTCAAAAATATTTCTGTTTCAGATCCTAAATTTGTGTCCTTATCTCAGCAACAACTCAAGATAGCTGATGATGCCAAAATCATCGAAGATAGCCTTTACATGCTCGCTAAACGTGTCATGCAAATAGAGTCTTTTGTGACCAAAGAAGTAACCGATATGAAAAACCATATCGACCAATCCCTTACCTTTATAAAAGAACGTAAACTGCCTCAAGCTGCTTCTAAGCAACAGTTTTCGATGACATCCATGAACAACCTTGCACTTATGCTTTCTGATCAGTTTAAGCAAATGCAGCAAATGATGGGTGCTCCTGGTGGTGGTGCCTCTGGTGGTAAAGGAAACGAACCTTCCGATGGAATGGGTAAAAGTCAACAACAACTCAATAAAAAAATGGAGGGAATGAGCGGTCAAGGTTCAGGAGGAAAAGAGAATCAAGGTAAAGAGTTTTCTAAAGAATTAGCCAAGATTGCAAACGAGCAAGCCAAACTCCGTAGACAAGTACAAGAGCTTCAAAATCAGCTAAATGGAACTCCAGAAGGTAAGAAAGTTGGTAATTCTTTGTCAGAAATTCAGAAGAAAATGGATGAGACAGAAAACGATTTGATCAATAAAAGAATTGGTCCAAAATTGGTTGAAAGAAACAAAGAAATAGAAACTCGTTTGCTAGAAGCAGAAAAGGCCATTAAAGAACAAGAGCTTGATCCCAAGCGTAAGTCAAATACAGGAGTTACATTTACACGATCTACTCCTCCCGACTTAGAGGTTTTTAAAAGAGCAAAAGAAAAGCAGGTAGAACTACTACGTACTACTCCTCCTAATTTTACCCCTTTCTATAAACAGAAAACAGATAATTATTTTAAAAACTTAAAGTGATAAAAAGTGTTTCACGTGAAACATTGACAAAAACGTTCCACGTGAAACAGAACAGAAACCTATGTTTGAGCAGTACGATATACTAGTGGTAGGAGCCGGTCATGCCGGATGTGAGGCTGCACATGCAGCTGCAACAATGGGTTCCAAAGTTTTGTTGGTAACTATGAATCTTCAGACTATTGCACAAATGTCATGCAACCCAGCTATGGGTGGTGTTGCAAAAGGACAGATTGTGCGAGAAATAGATGCATTGGGTGGTATGTCCGGAATTATATCAGATGAAACCATGATACAATTCCGAATGCTCAATAGATCCAAAGGGCCTGCTATGTGGTCGCCAAGATGCCAATCCGATAGGATGGAATTTGCACTCAACTGGAGAGACAAACTTGAAAAGAATCCAAACGTTTCTTTCTGGCAGGAAATGGCTACAGGTATCATTACAGATGGAAAAAGAATAACAGGTATACGTACATCCTTAGGCTTAGAAATATATGCCAAATGCGTGGTACTTACAAATGGTACGTTTCTCAACGGTGTTATTCACATAGGAGAAAAACAATTCGGTGGTGGAAGAACAGGTGAATCAGCTGCCAAAGGAATTACGGAAGATTTGACTAAGCTAGGCTTTGAGTCTGGACGAATGAAAACAGGTACTCCTCCAAGAGTAGACGGTAGAACCGTCAACTATACAGCAATGTCAGAGCAATTTGGTGATGAGAATCCTGAAAAGTTTTCCTACACAGATACTCCTACCCTTAGCAAGCAAAACTCATGTTGGATCAGCTATACCAACCTAGCAGTACACGATAGTCTACGAAAAGGATTCGATCGTTCGCCTATGTTCAATGGAAGAATAAAAGGCCTTGGGCCGAGGTACTGTCCATCGGTTGAAGACAAAATCAACCGATTTGCTGATAAGGATAGTCACCAAATATTTCTTGAACCCGAAGGTAGAAATACAATAGAAATGTACGTAAATGGTTTCTCAACTTCCCTGCCCGAGGATATACAATATGAAGCCATCACGAAAATTCCGGGCTTCGAAAATGTAAAAATGCTCCGTCCAGGCTATGCCATAGAATATGACTACTTCCCTCCTACTCAACTAAAGTTGTCATTAGAAACTCACCTAATAGAGAATCTGTTCTTTGCTGGTCAAATAAACGGAACTACAGGATATGAAGAAGCCGCAGCTCAAGGGCTTATAGCAGGTATTAATGCACATAGAAAAGCTAACCAACAAGAGGAATTTGTCTTACAAAGAGACGAAGCTTATATAGGAGTATTAATAGATGACCTCGTTAACAAAGGCACAGATGAGCCATATCGAATGTTCACTTCTCGTGCAGAATTCAGAACTATTCTCCGCCAAGACAATGCGGATATACGATTGACACAAAAAGGATATGATATACAACTAGCTTCACAAGAACGATTGGCCAAAGTAAATCAGAAAATAACGGAATCCAAGAAACTAATTGATGAACTTGAATCTCTCAAAGTAAAACCTGAAGAATTCAACGGTTTTCTAGAAAGCCAAAATTCCGCACCTTTGAGAGAAAAAGTTACAGTTTATTCTATTCTCAAAAGACCAGAACTCAACATATCCACAATCCACAAAAGTATTCCACAGATTGAAGAAGTTCTAGATAGATATTCTGATGAGCAAAAAGAACAAGCCGAAATATTTATCAAGTACGAAAAGTATATAGAGAAGGAATTACAATTGGCCAATCGGATGACGAAATTAGATGAGATAAAACTCAATCCTGATTTTAATTATTCTGCCCTTACATCTTTGTCGATTGAAGCAAGACAAAAACTAACCAAACAAAAACCACAAAATTTAGGACAAGCCTCAAGAATCAGCGGTGTATCTCCTTCTGATATTTCAGTACTCATGATTCATTTAGGTCGATAACTTTACATGAAAAAACCGAATACATCAGACTACTTTTTGTACTCTATTATACTCCTCTTTGGGATATTTATACTCTCTTGTGCTCAATTTGTGCCACCTACTGGTGGCGAGCAAGACAAAACACCACCAGTCCTCCTGGAGAGTTTTCCCAAAAACAAATCATTGAAAGTAAAGGGAAAAACTATTGAACTTACTTTTGATGAGTATGTAGACATGGCTTCTGTAAGTCAAGAACTCATTACGATCCCTGCTCCTATTTCACCTTTCACAACCAAAATGAAAGGCAAAACAGTAAAACTAATTTTCGAAAAGCCGTTTCAAGATAGTACCACTTATACCTTCAATTTTAGAAATGGAATAAAGGACATAAACGAACGTAATCCAGCAGAAAATCTAAAACTGGTATTTAGCACGGGCACATTTATTGATTCTCTTCAAATATCAGGTAAGGTTCGTGACATTTACACCAAATCTCCAAGTATAGGTGCTACACTAGGTTTATATCGTGAAGACACTATTCCGTTACTAAAAAGAAAGCCTAGCTATTTTATAAAAACGGATAGTTCGGGTTTATTTTCACTCGAAAACATTAAAAACGGAACATACAAGGTATTTGCTTTTTCAGATGCAAATAATAACTTATTGTTTGATTACAAAACTGAAACCATCGGTTTTTCAACTGTTAATGTAGATCTCAATAAAAATATAAAATTACCCTTAATTGAGTTATTCAGGATAAATTCCGCCAAAAACAAAATAAAAAAGACGAATTCCAAGGACTTAGAATATCTAATTACTCTTGATAAACCTGTGAAAGAAGTAATCATGATAGAACCAAAAAACACAGAGTATCAAATTAAAAATAACACTATTTTACATATTTATAATCTCACACAGACTTATGGAGATTCAACGCTCTGCAAGTTTATAGCTGTAGATTCACTTAACAAAAGAGATACACTCAGTCAGAAATACTTCTTTACCAAATCTACAAGAAAGCCTAAGATCGGAACAGTATCTATTGAATCCAAGATAAAAAATAGAGAAGCAATCACTCGCACACTAGAATACGAATTCACTTTCGATCTTCCTATTTCCAAATTCAACGAAGATAGTGTTGTTTTTAAGGTAGATACTTTAGTAAGTAAAAAACCAACATTTGTATGGGAATCTAAAACTAAACTTAAAGCGAGTCTAAAAACAACTGCTCAAAAACAAGTACAATTGATTTTCAAGGATAAAACATTTACCAATATTAAAGGAGATACATCCGAAACAGTTTCTATAACAAATCCAATTCTCCAAGAAAAGGAACTCGCTCAGCTTTCGGGGACAGCTACTGGCAAAGACAATAAAATTATACAATTACTATACGATGATAAATTTAAAATCTACAAGGAAATTCAAACAAAGTCAAGTTTCTCGTTTGTTGATATTATACCGAATTCTTATTACCTAAAAATTATATACGATGATAACAACAATGGTATTTGGGATCCAGGTGATATCACTACGGGACAATTACCCGAAAAGATAGATTTGAGCAAAGAACCTATGCGATTAAAAGCTAATTTTATTCTTAAAAACGTAAACATCGATCAGCTTGTGGAAAAGCCTGTGGAATAGACACTCAATGTGTGGAAAAATCAAAGAATACTACACATTCTTAGCCCCAGTTATCCATAAACTCAAATTAAGTCAAAAGATATGGGGATAAAAGATAAGTTACCGATTTTTTATGAGAAGGTTATCCATACTTAATGAATGAAAAAAAGACAGAATTATGTTATCAACAAAAAGAAATTAATATCTAATAATCATATAATTAAATGTGTAAAACTCTCTAATTTATCCACAATGAAACCGTTTTATAAACAAAAAAATAATAGTCCACATATCAACACTATATAATAAAAACAATAAATTTAAATTTAAAATAAATCTTTTATATTTATTAATACATGTGGATTAAAAAAACAATCATACTGGTTTTGCTCGCCGCCGTTGCTTATGCTCAAGATATAAATTTAGCAGACGGATATTTTAAGCAAGGAGAGTATGATAAAGCAGCAGAGCTATATAAAAAAATAGCAACGGATAAAGACCAAGCACGTGTCGTTCATAGTAATTACTTGCAGGCTTTATATAAAATCAATAGTTTAGATCAAATTGAAAAATTTGTCAGGTCTCAAATAAAGTATAATCCTGAAAATTATACATACAAAGGAGATTATGCACAGTTTCTTGAATCTTCCGGAAAATCGACGGAGGCTGCCGCCGAATTTCAACGATTGATACAAAAAGCAGCACCCAATGATAACAATGTTTACGAATTACAGAACTTTTTTTATACTACAAACAGGATAGAACTAGCCATAGATTTACTGTTGGAATCTAGGCGAAAGTCAAATGATATACACAAGCATGATTATAGTCTAGCACGTGCCTATTTGTATTTGGATAAAAAAGATAAAATGTTGACAGAGATGTTTTCTTTTGGGTTGAACTCAAACAATCAGCAAATTGTACAGCAAACCATTCAAGATAATATTTCTACCGAGGAAGAGATAGCTATGTTAGAGAAATTCCTATTTGATAAAATTCAGGAGGATCCTAACGATGTCTTTCATACAGAAATATTGGCCTGGCATTTGGCACAAAAGCAAGATTTTGGAAGAGCCTTTATTCAACAGAGAGCTTTGGATCGACGTCTGAAATTGGAAGGGTCAAAAGTTTTCGAACTTGCTGGTCAAGCATATACACTCAGAGATTTCAAAAACGCAGCCAAGATGTATCAATATGTTTTGGATGAATACCCAGAGGGAGACTTGTATCCATATGCACGAAGATGGATTGTGCAATCCAAAGAAGAACTTGTAAAAAACACTTTCCCTGTCGACAAGGCTCAAATTGTAGATCTTATAAAACAGTACGATATAATTATAGAAGAACTACAGCAGGGATTTAAAATCAAAGAAGCATTACGTAATAAAGGGCTATTAGAGGCTTTTTATTTGGGCGAATATAGTCTATCCATAGAATCCCTCAACAAAGCCATTATAGCGGCACAAAACGACCAAAAATTCAAAGATCAATGTAAGCTTGACCTTGGAGATATATACATTCTCAAAGAAGAGCCTTGGGAGTCTACTTTATTGTACATGCAAGTAGAAAAATCACAAAAAGAAGACGGATTGGGTGAATTAGCGAAGCTGAAAAATGCAAAGCTTCACTATTACACAGGAGAATTTAAGCTTTCAAAAGAAATATTGGATATTCTCAAGAAAGCCACCACGCGTGAAATTTCCAATGATGCCTTGCAGCTTAGTCTTCTTATTCAAGATAATACGGGTTTAGATTCTTCTGAAGCCGCTATGCGGGAGTTTTCGAGCGTGGACATGCTTTTGTTCAAAAACAAATTCAACGAAAGCATAGATACGTTATCGCGTTTATTTGACAAGTACAGACAACATAGTTTAGCGGATGAAATCTTATGGCTTCGTGCCAATACATATCTGAAAATCAACAAGATAGAGGAAGCAATGAAGGACATGAATTCTATTTTAGAAAACTACAGATATGATATTTTAGCAGATGACGCTCTTTTTCACCTTGCAAACTTGACTATTCAGTACAAAAAGGATAAGTCGAGTGCTATGGCTTTGTATAGAAAGTTATTGTCTGAATATCCTGGAAGTATCTATGCTGCACAATCCCGAATAAAGTTTAGGGAACTTCGAGGCGATATCGTAAATTAGATCCAAAAATATGCTCTAAAATTGTTTCACGGGAAACATCTTGAAGTAAAAAACTGAATACCAATTATGTCTGAGAAGAAATTAGTTGAAGAAATTGAACGCCTCAAAAAAGAAAAAAACGCTGTAATATTAGCCCATTATTATCAAACAGCCGATATACAAGATGTTGCTGACTATATTGGAGATAGTCTTGGTTTATCTCAAGAAGCAGCCAAAACGAGTGCTGATATCATTGTATTTGCAGGTGTACGATTTATGGCCGAAACCGCTAAAATACTCTCGCCTACCAAGAAAGTTGTTTTACCCGATATCACAGCGGGTTGTTCTTTAGAAGAATCTGCTCCAGCCGATAAATTTGCTGCGTTCAAAGCCTTACATCCAGACGCCTTGGTTATTTCCTATATAAACTGTTCAGCGGAACTAAAAACCCTGACGGATATTGTTTGCACAAGTACAAATGCTGTAAAAATTGTCGAGAGTTTACCCAAAGATCAAAAAATAATATTTGCTCCCGATAAAAACCTAGGAGCTTATATCAATAAAGTTACGGGCAGAAACATGATTTTGTGGGATGGAGCTTGTATGGTACATGAGACTTTTTCGGATAAACTGATTGCCGAAATGAAACAAAAACACCCAAATGCTGCTTTTATAGCACATCCAGAGAGCGAAGAGCCTGTTCTTAAGCACGCAGAATATATTGGTTCCACCACAGGATTATTAAAGTATACAATCTCAAGTCCAAAACAGGAATTTATAGTAGCGACAGAGTCCGGAATTCTGCACCAGATGCAGAAGGCATCACCTAATAAAAAGTTTTACATTGCTGCTACTGAAGAATTTGGTAAACCTTGTACGCATTGTTCAGATTGTCCACATATGAAGCTCAATACCTTAGAAAAATTATATTTGTGTATGAGAGATGAAGGGCCTGAAATCATTCTACCTCATGAGACTATTGTAGCAGCAAGAGGTGCTATTGATAGAATGTTGGATATTTCTGCAAAATTTGGACTTTAATATCTGTGGCTCATAAACTTAAAAATATTTTATTTCTAGATATTGAAACGATATCGCAATTCCCGTCATGGGAAGATGTACCTTCTCGTTTTCAAGATTTGTGGATAAAGAAAGCCCGAACTATTCGAACGGAAATCCCTAAAACACCAGAAGAGCTTTATTTTGAGCGAGCGGGTATATTTGCAGAGTTCGGAAAAGTAGTTTGTGTGGCAGTTGGTGGTTTTTATGATGATAACACCCCTAAGTTTAAAGCAAAATGCATAGCTGAAAATACGGAAAAAGAAACATTATTAGCGGTAAAAAAAATCGTAGAAGAACATTCTGCAAAATCAGAACTCATTCTTTGTGCTCATAATGGAAAAGAATTCGACTTCCCATACCTCTGTCGTCGAATGCTAGTAAATGGGATAGCTTTACCAGTCGTATTGGATATTTCTTCCAAAAAACCGTGGGAAATACTGCATCTCGATACCCTTGAGTTTTGGAAATTTGGTGATTATAAAAACTATACCTCACTGGATACTCTTGCGGCACTTTTTGATATTCCCTCCAGTAAACAAGATCTTGACGGTTCATTGGTAAATCATGCCTATCATATTGACAATCGTATTGAAGATATCAAAAAATATTGTCTCAGCGATGTGGTTGCCTTGGCACAATTGTATCTTAAACTTAACCAAAAAGATTTGCTGAAAGAAGAGCAAATAAGTTTGGGGTGAATAGCATGATGGATAAATTTTAAATACCTCAAAGAGACACATTCTAATGCCAGAAAAAAATTGAAAATTAGCGGATTTACGTTTCTAAAAAATGCCCATAAGTTATATTATCCTATTCAAGAATCTATTCTATCTATTCTTGATTGGGTAGATGAATACGTAATTGCTTTGGGAGAAGGAGATCCCGACGACACATCGCTTTCAATACTTCAATCCATTAATTCTCCAAAAATAAAAATTATTCATACAAAGTGGGATACGGAGAAATACCCTAATGGCTCTGTTTATGCACAGCAAACAGATTTAGCCAAAAATGCATGCACAGGAGATTGGCTTTTTTATTTGCAAGGAGATGAGGTTATTCATGAGGATGATATTGAAGAAATAAAAAACAAATGCAAAGAATACCAGAATGATACAAGGGTAGAAGGGTTTGTGTTCAATTACTACCATTTTTGGGGAGATTATCAGCATTATTTTCGGGATCATTGCTGGTACAAAAAAGAAATCAGAATCGTTCGGAATACACCCGAAATACATTCGTGGAGAGACGCACAAAGCTTCCGATATATACCTGATTTTCAGGAAACAGATTACTTCAGAAAAGAAAACACCCGAAAGCTCAATTGTATTTTACTGAAAGCCCGAGTTTTTCATTATGGCTGGGTACGTCCCCCTGATAAAATGCAGTCAAAAAGTACGATGGCTATAGGCGTTTATAGCAACACAAACATCGAAAATTCGGATCAGTATTATAATTATGGAAACCTAGATAGGTGTAAGATATTCAAAGATACACACCCTTTAGTTATGCATGAAAAGATAAAAAAACTGAATTGGCAACATTTACTCAATACAAAAAAACCTTTAAATAGGCCGTTAGGAAAGCACGAAAGGCTTAAATATAGGATTTTGATGTTTATTGAAGAGAAAATATTGGGTGGATTCTTACTTGGTGGTTTTAAGAATTTTAAAAAATTGAATTAGTAGATAATTGACGTCTTCCAGATTTTTCAAGAATCAACCCCACTATTCCACTCTTCAATAGCTTCTTTGGCTTTTTCTAAGTCAGAACCCAACACCATAAGCTTCACCCCTCCTACTGCATTGGACAGTAGAAAATCTGTCTGTACGGTGAATTCGTCTTTTAGATAGCATTGGATTCCTTTTGATTCCAAATAACTGACTTTTACGTACCCTTCGTGAGGCATACTAAATATTTCGATACAGGTAAAGTCCATAATTAAAAAATTTAATTCTTACTTAAAATTACGTAATTGTCATTGAATATAAATTTGCAATCTATAGTATGGATTTTTTCTAGTATTACTTTTAAAATTAGGCCATTACAACCTTTTCCAAAGTGCGTAACAAAGTTAACAAATCCCTTTTTAAATTTATCGGAAAAGATTTGGATGTATTCAAAGCATTCAATGTGTTTTTCAAAATAAGAGTAGTCAAAAGGATCTATGTTTTTAGCTTTTCTAAAGTCAAATTTTAAGATTATTTCAACATTTTCATTCTTTTCTATTTCGGTGTTTGTAAATAATAAGTTTGAAGAAAAGAATCCGTTGTCACAGCATACACATTTGTGGGAGGCACCTTTGACTAAAAACCTTTTCATAGCTTATCGTTAATAAATTGTAACATTGAGACAAATGTAATTAATAACTATAAACAAAATATACACATGGGATGAACATGCTCACAAATGCATCATTATGCATCTGTTTGCATGTTCAATGAAACGCATCCTCAAAATGAATAAGTTCAAATTCGGGCTTTTCTATAATAGAAATAAAATCAAACCTTGATTCTCCCACCCAAGGAAACTCTTCTAAATAGGCTGTTGCCCCACGAAAAATTGCATTTTTTTTGCTTTTAGACATCGTATCTTCAGGGTAGCCATAATCGGCGTTGTATTTTAATCGAACCTCAACAAAAACGAGCATCGTATCTTTTTTGCAAATAATATCTATTTCCGAATTTTTGGCTCTATAGTTTCTAGCTACAATTTTATATCCTTTTTGAGTAAGGTACTCAGTCGCAAAATCCTCTCCACGTTTGCCAATTTCAAGTTTTTCGGTCATATTTACCTTACATTTGCTATTCGATCAAGTATTGATTCTCAAATATACAGGAATTCCCCTTTTTTGAAGAATTTGAATGGGTCAAGTAGGATTAAACAGAGAAAAATAGTTATCGTGCAAACCAATAAAAAAGTACAACTTCTTAACCTCAGAATGATTGACTATGCAGAGGCTTGGACATATCAAGAAAAGCTGTTTGAAGGAATTATTTCTATAAAAATCGCGAATCGTACTAATGAAATCCCTTCTCAAACTCCTAACTATTTAATTTCGTGCCAGCACCCGCATGTGTATACATTAGGTAAAAGTGGTAAAAAAGAAAATCTATTACTTGATGAGCAAGGTCTTGTAGAGCAAGAAGCCACTTACTATGCAATCAATCGAGGAGGAGATATTACCTATCACGGCCCGGGCCAATTGGTGGTTTATCCTATATTTGATCTAGAAAACTTCTTTACCGATATCCATAAATATATGCGGTTTTTGGAAGAAGCCGTCATATTTACGTGTGCAGATTTTGGTGTAGAAACAACACGAATACAAGGACTAACAGGTGTCTGGATAAATGATGGAAACCCACGTAAAATTTGTGCCATGGGTGTTAAAACAAGCCGTTGGGTAAGTATGCATGGCTTGGCTTTGAATGTAAATCCAGATTTGAGCTATTTTGGAAACATCATACCTTGTGGTATAGATGATAAAGCCGTCACTTCACTGAAACAAGAACTAGGAAAAGAGGTAGACATTGACCAAGTAAATGGTAGGCTGGTTCACCATTTGAGTTCCTTGTTCGAGTTTGAAACTATAGGGTCATGAGAATATCGGCAAAAACGTTTAGTCTTACAAGTAAGTACCCCTTCAAAATAGCTCATGGGACACGATTTGCCACAGATACATTTATAGTAGAAATAGAGCATAATGGGCATATAGGCCTTGGCGAAGCCACCCCTGTCCCCTACTATGGTGTCACGACTCAAAGTATGTATGAATTATTGCAAATCCATAAAGAAAGGCTTGAAAGTATTCCATGGAATCACCCCAGCGATTTTTGGAAAGAGTCGAATACTCTCCTAAACAATACCTTTTTGCAATGTGCTATCGATACAGCCTTATATGATGTATGGGCAAAAAAACAAAGTAAAACACTTAGAAAAGCACTTAGTTTAGGTGAAAATACAACCATTTGTTCGGACTATACCATAGGGATTGATACCGTTGATATTATGGTGAAAAAAATGCTAGAATATAGGTTTCCTATTTATAAAATAAAATTGGGAACACCCGATGACATAGGTATAGTAAAAGAACTTAGAAAACATACATCAGCGATATTTAGAATAGATGCCAATGGGGCTTGGGAACCCGACGAAGCTTTAGAAAATATGCATGTTTTTAAGAATATGGGTGTAGAGTTTATAGAGCAGCCTTTGGCTAAAAACAATTGGGAAGGAATGATGTATCTAAAATCAAAAACCCCACTGTCATTAATCGCTGACGAAAGCTGTATGATAGAAACGGATGTGAATGTTTGTAGCCAATATTTTAATGGTATTAATATTAAATTGGCTAAATGCGGAGGTATAACGCCTGCTTTACGAATGATTGAGAACGGTCGAAGTCTAGGTATGAAAATCATGATGGGCTGTATGACAGAGTCCAGTATTGGTATATCGGCCTTGGGTCAGCTTACTCCCCTACTTGATTTTGTAGATATGGACGGTGCCATGCTCATCAATAATGACCCCGCCGAAGGCGTATATTTAGATAAAGGCAAAATTATTTTTCCAGATAGAAATGGTCATGGGGGGGTGTGGAAGAGTTAAATTTTCGACTTTTTATCATTTTTAGATTAAGTTTTTAACTGTTCATATTTATAATTTTTTTGATTCTGTTTTTACCAAAATATGAAAACAATTACTTTTATTTACTTCTGGCAAATTTTAAGCTTTTTTTTATGAAATCGGAACACATAACTTTTTTTAAAAATCTATCGGGTTCCATTTTATCGTTAGTTATCATTTTTTGTATACTTGGTCATTATTCTGTATATTCTCAGAGCAAAAAAAAACCGGTTATTGAGTATATTTTGGTATATCAGATGCCTAGCTACATAGAATTGGTAATTAATGGAAATCGAGGAGAATATAACGAAGGATTATCGAATGAAATGGATTTATTTATTGATACACTTTTAAGACAGAATATACCTTTAAATGTTAATACCGAATATGTTAATTTTCCAGTTAAAGAGCATCGGGTCAAGGTGGATTCAAGTATGAGCATTTTTTTTAAGAAACTTGAACACTCCTTTAATATCAATAAATTATCTATTCCAAACGATTTAAGAGAATATTATTCTAACTATGATGTTAAATATGTGTTAGTTAACGAGTGTTATGGATTTACTAGAACAAAGATCAATAAAAAAGAATATTTAAGTGCCGAAAGATCAGCTTCGGTAGTAGAATCATTTATGCCATTTGGAGTTGTACTATTCAAAAATTACTTAGATCTATATAGTGGTCGGATGAGTGAAAAAGGTATTGAACTAAGACAAAACAACTTTGTTTTATTAGATATAGAGTCCAATAAAGTAGCTTATTTTGAAAACACCAAATACTTAGCATTTAAAAGGGAGAGTTTCATAAATGGTATGAAAATATGTATCAATAATATTTTCGATAAATAGTATTTATGTATTATTGTAAATAAATCTTTTTTTTGAATAGCTATAATTATTTATTTAAGAAACGTACTAATTTTTGAAAAGGCATGATTAATCTTTATCATTCTCAAATTTCGAACGATCTTTCCAAGGTTTGTTAGTGTTCCATGTTTATAAATCAAAAATACCCAAGGATTATAAATACCTAGGTAATCTCTTGGTTTAAAAGACGTAATGATTTTTTTCTTAAGAAGCGGTAAGCCCAACTTAATGGATTCTTCGTAGTAATCAAGCATCACACTATAATTTGTCTTTTTGGATCCGTATTCTGCAAATGGCTTATAAGAAAAATAGGTTTCAAGATTGATGTCTTGCTTACTAAAAAACTGTGTTAATCCTATTTCCCATTCAGCAATTACCCTTAGTTTCAATTTTTTAATATTCTTTTCTGAAAATATTTCATTTATGTTTAGTGTATGAAAAAAATTGTCTAAGAGATCTATCGCTCTTTTATTAAATACTAGAAAATGACTACATATATGATAATGATTTATGTTTTTGGCAGGTTCTGAATCAATATCTGAGTCTATCACTCCCCAAAAGTCTAGTTCAGGTTTAGAAGCCGCCCAATCAAAGATAGGCTTTAGGCTTCCAAAAAGGGCATTGGAGTCATTTATACAAGCCAATGTGTGGTAATTCTGTATATCGAGTGTTTTGTAGCCTTTATAAAACATACCAAAATCGTATCCTTCGTTTTTCTCTAACTGTATACGAACTGGCAGGTTGTCGAAAATTGCTGCATTTTTGATTTCGCGTTTGTTAGCAACAACTAGGATTTCATCAAAATAAAGGCATAATTCTTTTACGTAAACCTCAACATAGTACGGAATATATGTTAATGCGGAATAGTGAACAAATACACAAATGCTTTTTTGGTTCATGGAATTATAAGTACCGTTCATTAAGAATGTTTAGATGGTGAATGGTATGACCTATTGTACAATATGCCATTGCTCTGGCCGAAATTACATGACCGTATCCTTTTGCTTGGAAAGCGAGTTGTTCTTCGGTTGTATTTTCATACATCATCTTAGCCGATAAGCGGGTGATTTTAAGCTCCTCAAGCATCTTTGAAAGGGGTTTGGAAGAGCTAGAATTGCTTGCATACTTGTTTTCATCCATAAACGGCAACACTATTTGATCATCCATCCTAAGCCCAACCAATGCTCTATACATAAATACTCGGTCTACATCTATCAAATGCTGAAGCACTTCGCGTATCGTCCATTTATCCGAGGCGTAGGCAAAATTATGCTTGGTGTCTGGTATATTTTCGAAAATCTCTAGACAAATATTGATAGTATCATCCCAAACGGTCCAAAAATTACCTTCAGGCACTAATTGTATGTAATTCTTGAAAAAAGGGGCATACTCGTTTTCTAAAGGCCTTTTCATGAGGTAGTATTTTTTTGGGTAAAAGTACAATATTAAGCGTATGGATTCAGAATTTATTTCCAAAAAATGAGCAGGGCTTTAGCCCATAGGTTTTCTAAATTAGAACCCGAAATCAATTCTTAAATGGATAAGATTGCTATTTTTAGAGGAATCAAACCACTATATGGTAGTTACTTTGGAAGTATACATTGCTCAAATTCCTGAGTATATTTCGAGCCAATGGGTATTTCTACGTTGTTGATAAACAGTTTATTCTTTTGATAGAAACCTACATGCAGGAGATTTACGATATATGAGTTGTGAACTCTACAAAATCCCGTTTGGGGCAATTTGGATTGTATTCCCTTGAGGTTGAGGCGTGTAAGATAAGGTTTGGGGTGATTTAGTAGGAATATTTTCACGTAATCTTTTAGACCTTCAATATATAGAATTTGTGAGGATATGATGTTTAGCTGACGGTATTCTACATGAATTACAAAAGAATGTTCTTTTTCTGGAGCTAAAACGTGTGAGGAAGTTTTTCTATCAACCACCTTATTAACAGCAATTTTAAGCCGGTCAAAACTATACGGTTTTAATAAATAATCAACGATTTGCAGATCATATCCTTGTAGAGCATATTTTTCATACGCCGTAGTAAAAATTACGAGAGGGGGATTTTCTAAGTTTTTGAGAAAATCAGTGCCTAGAATATCGGGCATTTCGATATCCAAAAAGAGTAAATCTACGGTTTGTACTATTTTTTGTGCCTCTCTAGGAGATGTATACGTTCCCAAGAGGTCTATTTCGGGTATTTTCCTAAGATCATCAGCCAGAATCTCTAAAGCATAAGGCTCATCGTCTATAGCAATACAGGTTATTTTATTCATTTAAGAGGTAAACTAAGTTTAACATTAAATTGTCCATCTGATTCTCCAAAAATTAGGGAATATGTATTTGTATATAATAACTCTAGTCGTTTTTGAACATTTTTTATTCCTAATCCTGATTCCTGAAGAGAGGTAGTATTCTTTCGTAGTAATTGGTTTTTGCAACTGAAGTACAGGGTCTCGTCTTTTACGTAGAATTGGATATGAATACGAGAGGGGATTTCATTACTAACACCGTACTTGAAGGCGTTTTCTACAAATGGGATGAACAATAGAGGTTCTATGAATACAGAAGGAGTGATGTCATTAATTTCTAAAATTACCGTTGTGGAGTCCGTTAATCTAAGTTTTTGCAGTTCAATGTAGTCTTGTATATGTGTGAGTTCTTGTTCGAGCGTAGTTTTTGTTTCATTCGTTTGATAGACGATGTAGCGGAGTATAGATGATAGCTTTACAATGGCATCATCAGCTTTGCTAGTCGCATTACGTGTGAGCCATCGGATATTATTTAGAGTGTTAAACAAAAAGTGTGGACTGATTTGAAGTTTTAAAACTTCTAGCTCCGAACGTACTTTTTCTAGTACAATTTGTTGCTGGTGTTCCCTTTGAGTTATGTTTTCGCGGATTACAACCAAGAGAGAGCTCATAGTTGTACAAAATAGAAAGGATAATAGCCCTCTTAATAGATCAGGGAAAAATAGGGGGGGGGTGAGTGCCCCAGGATGAAGCTTCCGGAAAGTAATCGGCCGATTTGGCTTATTTAAAAAAGGCATCATTAGATGGCTTGATATGAGGAATGTAATAGTTATAAGTACAATAAACCAAAGAAAGATTTGTATGCTGAATCTTTGTACATTTCCGTCCTTTAATAATTGAGGTGTATGGAAAAAGTAATTTGCATAAAAAATAAATATGATGGGAATATCTTTCAGAATCAGAATTAGAAAAAACGTGTTTTCCTTTGGCTTGTCTATATATGGGCTAAATAGGAATATAAATGGACTTAGAAGGTATACTATCCAACCAATTACATGTAAAACCCATTGATATCGAGATACAAACTTCATATGGCACAAATGTCTTCAAATGTATATATCAAACACTGTGCAAAAATAAGGGCAGTTTTTAGTTTAAAATACTTGATAGGTATACGTTTCGCTTGATTAAATATACACTTGTACGTAAGTTAAGTATTTTATTAATTAGTTTTGAAAACATTTGATATACACCTAGGCGAACTCTCTTTGGTGTTTGAACGAAGAATTTATTTTACTTTGAGCACAGCTCAACGTATTTTTTGAAACGAGCATACAAAATATAACATCGTTTTTCATTAATCCGTGTTTGAAAAATCACGTGTTGAGCAACGAATTTTAGGTATGACACATAGGCCTACTACAAAATCCAAATTAAATTATTGGTAGTCAAAGGTGTTACGTTTGTCTACACATGACAATAATTTATACAAAGTAGATGTTTCTGTTTAAAAATAATACAAAAGAACCGATTATATAGATTTTTTGAATTAAGAATTGAACCCTTTTAACAATAACAAACATGAAAAAGTCAAGAATTATTATGTTCTCGAGCTTGGTCGCTTTTGTCCTAGCTTGTAAAGAGAAAACGGGCGTGGATGTAGATCCAGCCAAATCCAACGATACCAAACCAGATTATGCTACAGTTTTTCCACAAGATAAGGTAAATACCTTAGAAATTACGATTGGTAAGACTGGTTGGGATGCTATAAAATTGGATATGAAAAGTGTTTTAAGTACAGCGTTTGGAAGTAATCCCGGTGGTCAACAAGGAGGAGGTCAGGTTCCTCAAGGCGGAGGCCAATTTCCTCAGGGAGGTGGTGGTGGACCAACAAACTTAACTAAAAAGGATCCCGCTTATGTAGATGTAGTCTTAAAGTTCAACGGTAAAACTTGGAATCATGTAGGTTTCCGACTTAAAGGCAATTCCAGCCTTTCGGCTTCTTGGGGAGCAGGTACCTATAAATTGCCTTTTAGAATCAAAATGGATGAATACGAGGTAAACTACCCAGAAACTAAAAATCAACGTTTATATGGTTTCAAGGATCTTTCTTTTTCTCCTGCCTATAGCGATGCTTCTATGATAAGGGAAAAATTGACAAGCGATATATTTAGTTTGTATGGCGTAAAAACAGCCAGAACATCATTTTGTAGATTGGTAATTGATTTTGGAGAAGGTCCCAAATATTGTGGTGTTTATACAATTGTTGAAGTAATAGATGACACAATGGTAAAAGATCAGTTTGGCACTAAAAGTGGTAATATTTATAAGCCAGAGTCGAATTTCGTATCCTATAGCCAAACAGCATTTGCTAAGAAAAACAATGATCTCACACCCGATTATACAGATGTTCAGAATTTCGTAAAAGCATTGAACGCAAGCAATCGGACATCTGATGCTGCCGCTTGGAGATCGGAGCTTGAAAAGCACTTTAATATATCGGATTATCTGAAGTTCCTAGCAGTTAGCAATAGTATTGTCAATTGGGATACGTATGGTGCTATTCCTCATAACTATTATTTTTACAACGACCCAACAAAAAAATTAACATGGATACCTTGGGATCATAATATGTCAATGAGTTCAGGCTTTAGGTCGGCAGTTTCTCTACCTCTTACAGAAGGTACATCTAGCTGGCCCTTACTAAAGTTCGTAAAAGAAGATCCTGTATATTTTGGTCAGTATAAAGCCAATGTTAAAGATTTTAATGCCAAAGTGTTTACTTCTGGTAAGGCAATTGAACTACTAAACAAATATAAGGCTCTTGTAGAACCGCATGTAAATGGAGCCGAAAAAGAAGCAGTTCCTTATAGCCAACTAAGAAGACCAGAAGAATTTACAACTGGTATTGAAGCTCTCAGAAAGCATATTAATGATCGTATTCCTATCGTAAACTCATTTGCCCCTTAATAAAAATTCACGTTTTGGTAACATTAAATTCTCATTAAGGTTGTCGTAACTACTGCAATTTTCTTATTTTTAGCAAAAATTAATAGCCATTCCTATCCGATGGTAGACGATACTATATTGTACCATAAACAAAAAGTCATTGATCAAATGGCTCTTTTTGAGAACATTTCCCTACAAGAGATGGATGGAGTGAAGCTTATGGATAGAGTAGATAGTAAGTATCTTATTCCTTTAAATGTTTTGCCACAAATTTTGGAAGAAATAATACCGTTTTATAGAATTCTAGAGATAAATGGGGTTCGTCTCAATAGGTATGAAACTCAATACTTTGATTTTAACAATTATGAGCTTTATCATAATCATCAAGCAGGTAAAACCAATAGGTACAAGGTAAGATTTAGAAAGTACGTGGAATCCGACCTTTGTTTTTTTGAAATAAAACATAAAAACAACAAAGGTAGAACAAAGAAAATACGATTAAAACAGCCAGAAAAAATGATTGATATTCTCAATCCTCAAGAAATGGAGTTTTTGGAAAGTCAAACACCTTTAGACGGCAACATGCTCAAAGGAAACCTGTGGGTATATTACAATAGACTTACCTTAGTAAATAGATTTTCTACAGAAAGACTTACAATTGATCTGGATCTATCATTTAAGAATAAAGAACGTGCTATAGAATACCCCAAAGTAGTTGTTGCAGAAGTGAAGCAAGAAAAATTAGGGGCTTCTCCTATTATTAATGTTTTGAGATCTAAGCACCTAATGGAAGGCTCCATTAGTAAATACTGCCTTGGAATAATGAGTCTCAACCCTTTAATTAAATACAATAGATTCAAATTAAAATATTTACATTTAAACAAAATCATAAAAATTTATGACTCTACTGCAAGCGGTATCTTCGTCTGATAGTATAGAAAACATTACAGAGGCTTTTCATTGGTTTGATAAAGTAACTATGAAGTTTCTTTCGCGTTTTCTTGTCAACTTTATAGCGGTATTTATATTAGTTCGGGGTATATACTTTACCAATTATAGGAAAACAGAGCTTTTTCTTACATTTTTTAGCTTTAACATCATTGTTTTTCTCTTGACAAACCTACTCAATAAGACCGAGATGAGTATGGGGGCTGCTTTTGGTTTGTTTGCTATTTTTTCAATGCTTCGATATCGTACGGAGGGGATATCAGCCAAGGATATGACCTACTTGTTTATGGTTATAGCCTTAGGTCTGATCACAGCTATAAGTAAGGGTTCTTGGGATGACCTTACAATCATGTGCGGTATACTGTTGGTTTTTGTATATATCCTTGAAAGTGGGATTTTTATGAAAAGAGAATCAACTAAAACGATGATTTACGATAAAATAGATCTCATATCGCCTGATAAAAAATCTGAACTGCTTGCTGATATAAATCAAAGAACGGGTCTTACTGTTCATCAAGTAGAAATACAGAATTATGATTTTCTAAAAGATTCTGTCTTACTTACTATTTATTACTATGAAAACAAAAAGTGATTTTTTCATGAAAAAAGGTCTAATAATAGCCAGTATTTTTATATCATTTCACACTTTTTCACAACAAGGAACGGAGCTATGGAGTTCTGTTGGGGTCAGCAAAGGGATCGGCAAGAAGTTTGATGCTGGAGTTCAGTTTCAAACCCGCTTTGTGGAAGATATTAGCTATTTACGAACCTATTTTTTGGACGCTACTGTCAACTATGAAATCATTAAAAATCTAGATTTTACGGTAGGGTATAGGTATTTCAATAGGCGAAAAAATATAGATAAAGATTTCAAAAACCGCCAACGGTATTATGCAGATCTGAGCCACGGATTTAAATTCGAAAAATTCAAAATCTCTAACCGAATTCGTTATCAGCACCAATTTGTAGACGATGCAGAGGAGCTCGTTTTTGACGCCAGTTATCTTAGATATAAGCTCCAAGCGGCATACAATACAAAGTCAAGATTTACACCCTACGTTTCTGGGGATCTATTTTACAATTTAAAGGAGGGTTTCGATCAAATACGTCCCAAAGCAGGGGTAGATATCAAGGTTACGAAGATTCATAGAATAGATATAGGTTTTCAGACCGATATATCCTTCGACGGCTCTCAAGTCGTAAATCCCGTAATTAATATTGGGTATAAAGCAAAGCTGAAGTAGAGTTATAGCCGATTATATGTACTTTGTTTTTGAGAGGGGTATCTTTTCTACAATCACTCAAAAAACGGAACACCCGGTGTCGCATATTTCTTCATACCTTCTTGGTTTATCTCTACTCCAATTCCTGGTTTTTCGGATAGCGTTATATAAGAGTCTTTTACCCATTCTCCATCATAGGTTATCATTTCTTTGAATTTCGGATCTGTATGGAAATAGGATTGCCATTCTAGAATTAAGAAATTAGGGACGGAGGCACAAACATGAGCTGAAGCCATGGCTCCTAAAAATGAAGCCACCATATGAGGTGCAAAGGGTACGTAATAAAGATTAGAAAGATTGGCAATACGCTGCCCTTCTCCTAGCCCTCCTACCTTTTGGAGATCTGGCATAATGATGTCTACTGCATTAAGCTCAAGGAGTCGCCTGAATCCATAAGCCAAATAATGATTTTCGCCTGCACAAATAGGTACGCGAGTTTCTTCCGTAATAGCCCTATATGCTTCTGGGTTTTCGGCAGGGATGGGTTCTTCTAGCCACATGAGGTTGAGGGGCTCCAAAATTTTGGCTACAGCATGACCCGTTGGTGCGTCGTAACGGCCGTGCATATCTACACAAATATCAATATCTGGCCCTACCGCCTGCCTCGCAGCGGCTATTTGATCATACATGCGGCGAAGTTCACCTGGAGAAGCTGTCCAATTGTAGCTGTCATATTTGGCGGGATCATTATGTTGATCAAGATCAAACTTAATAGCATTGAAGCCCATGGATTTAGACTTAAGAGCGGCCTCAGCAAAGTCTTGTGGCTGCGGTAAATTTCTTTGATAGAGTGCCGTATCACAATATACTCTTACTTTATCTCTAAACTTGCCCCCTAATAATTGATATACAGGTAAACCCAATGCTTTACCCGTAAGGTCCCAAAGTGCAGCTTCTATTGCTGACAATACGGCTATATACATACCCGATTGTGCACCTTGAAAAAACCCAGATCTCCGAATATCTTCAAAAAGCCTATTGACATTCAATGGATTTTTACCTTTGAGTTTTTTACCGAAGTTTTGTACCAGATGATAGGTGCCTGGAATTGCATCTACACCTTCTCCACATCCCCAAACAGACTGATTAGTATAAATTTTTACAAATAAACTCCCACCTACATATCCGCACTTTATATCTGTAATTTTCAAGTCGGAAGGTGCTGAAAAATTATCATTATCCTGAAGTTTTTTTTCCATGGCAGATCCAAAGCTCACGATTGGACTTAGTACAGCAGTACTTATACTAGCACCTAAAAAATTACGTCTTGATTTTTTCATTCTCTTTTTTTTATTTTTTTCACCATGTTCTACCTTTCAAAAACTCTTGGATTTGATCTTTTGGAACAGGTAATTTATCTATTCTTTCGTTTAACCACTTTGAGAAGTCTTTCTCTATTTCTTCACTCCAGCGAGTATCAATTTGTCCTGGCGTGTATTTGCCTTCTTTGAGTCGCGAATGACCAAACATATCTCTCAAACGGACTATTTCTGCCGTTTTTACAACTTTCTCTACCAAATGTGGAGGTATAAATATAACACCTCCATTACGCCCCAACACGACGTCACCAGGCAGAACGGTTGCTTTTCCGATACGAGTGGGATGATTAATCTCCACCAGTGTGGTATTAAGCTGTCCATCTGGGTTGTTTAAGTGGTGAGAAGGGTGATAAGATCTAAAAAAAGAAACAAAACCAGGAAGTTCTTTAAGTCCATTAATGTCTCTCACTGCACCATCATAAACAATACCATTTCCTGTTTTAGCATAGATAGAATTACCAAGATTATCTCCAATGGTAGGACCATCAATATGAGCCCCAAATTGATCTGCTACATATACATCGCGTTTTGTTAAGAGGTCTAATGGCCAAGAGTTTTGAGATTTTATCCTATTCCCCTTCTCAAGGCCATATTTATCAATAGCTCTTTGTAGATCTGGTCTTCCTGGAGTAAAGCGGGCAGTTACGGCTCTTCCTACAAGTACACTATCACTATGAAGTTGAATGAATCCGTCATCATACTGATATTTGTAGTTTTCATTTCGGAGTACGGCCCATGCTTCTTCAAGCGTTACGTTTTTTAATCTGTCCAAGAGCTTATCTTCAACTTTTGGCCTACCATCAGCGTATCTTTCTCCATGCCAATTAGGGGTAATGGATAACAAATAGTCTTTTGAAATTTGTATTTCTTGGCAAAGGCATCTTGTGGTCAGGAAAACAAAAAACCAGAAGATTTTCATAGTATAATTCTTTAGGCACTTAAATCTAGTTTAAAATTGCCGTATAAGCAATTTTTAGAATTCACAAAGTTTGGTTTTTCTCAAAATGGGTAAACGAGTAATGTTGAAAATTGAAAGTATGATGTTAAAACAGCTATGTGGGTCTTTGATATAGTAGAGAATTTATCAAATTACTATAAAACCAAAATTTAAATCGTTTTCTTAATAAAAGGCTTACAAGTGTATACGCTATCCTAAGTCAATAATCTAAAGGGTATGACCCATTATTCTTAATGTACATTTTTGATACTCTTTCTAAAATGATTTTTACTTCATTATTCGTTTGGTTCTTGAAGATTTAATACTAGATTTACCTCAGAATTATAGATATTCATACATTTTTTAACCTTAAAATAAACGTTTTACCATGGAAGTTTTCTTACGATTAAGTGGCGTATTTACTTTGGTTGCAATCCTCAGTTTATCATCTTTTAACCCCAATGATCCAGAGCCAACACCAGCAGAAAAATCTAAAGAGGCGTTCAAAAAAGTTCTTACTGTTATTAAACACCCTCGATGTATAAACTGTCATCCTTCAGATAATAGACCTCATCAAGGAGATGACATACATCCTCATTTACTTGGTGTCAAGCGGGGGGCTGCAGATAAAGGGATGCCAGTGATGACCTGTAAGATGTGTCATC
>JBOFGX010000201.1:0-7448 GCA_051649345.1 Leadbetterella sp.
GTGAGTTATATTTACAAAGCGTCAAGAGATCTTCTTCAGGAAAAAAACCTTTGTCGGCCAAAACTACGTACAATGCCTCCACACAATGCCCCTTGCTTTGAACAAATCGATCTCTTTCCCTAGATTCGAAATTCTCGGGGGTGATATTCATTATTTTGTTATACAAGACATTAAGAATATCAATGATAGACAAACTGCCGCCTGTATGACCAGCTTTAGCATTGAAAATGTACTTCAGAATTTTTCTTCGGTAGGTCTTCGATTTTTCGTTTAGATTCATATTTTAATATGTTTTTTGGACACGGATTTAATGGATGTAAACAACACAGATTTACACAGATTTTATTTTTTTAAGGTGATTGTCGAATACTTTTCTTTTTATCTCTGGTTTTTTGCCAAAATTAAGTAATAAACCTACTTCAATTTCAGAGGCTCTCAGATAGTTTAATATTTGATTTTCATGTTCTTCAATTATATAATCGGCGGCCTTTAATTCTAAAATAATAATATCATTTACAATAATATCTGGATAGTAATCTCCAACCTCAATTCCCTTGTAATAGACCTTTATTTTTTTCTGGGCTTGAACGTCAAAATTTCTATTTTTAAGTTCAAAGTATAAAGCATTTTGATATACTTTTTCCAAGAATCCATATCCCAATTGGTTATAAACCTCATAAAAGGCATGGATGATTAAATCTGTTGTTTCTTTATGCTTGATTACTTTTTCCATAGTATATCTGTGCCAATCCGTGTTCAACGATCTGTGAAATCTGTGTCCTATAATTCTAGTGTTTATACACTTCCCAGCCCATATAGTTGCTCAATGCTTCTTCCAAAATGGATGCAGTTTTAGATGCATTCATGACTACGTGATGTTCAAATCCATTTTTACAAACGTATCGCATAAGCCCTTCCAGATTGTTGATTTGAGCTACAGCACGGTTACCAAATGTTTGCAAAGGGTCGTTGGTAAGTTCACCTTCGCCTATGTATGCTTTGATAATGCCTTTGGAGTCGTCCGTACTGATGCGACCGTAGGTCAACGGCATAGCCGGTGTACGACCATCTAATGCACCATACGTGTTTTCTACGCCAACGGATGTTCCCAAAATAGGAGCATTGCTGATTTCAATATCGGGTAAAAAGGATTTTGCCCAGTTGCCGCAGTGGAACAATACACATTTTTCGGGATCGTCTGCATAGTTATTATTCCAATCTACCAAGGCGGATGGAGAACCCGAGGCCAATTGCATAGCGTACATACTCAGTGTACCCGTTACATCTACTTCACACGCACTTGGAAGCATGTTTTCAGACATAATACTCATGCTTGTACACACATTGCAACCGTAGTTTTGTTGAAGAGAGGTCCAGCATTGGATAGCAGTAGCATCCAAGACATATTCATCCATAAATTGCTTGAGGACGACGTCAAGCTTGGCGATCTGAATCATTGCTTCATTGGGTGTTTTGCCTTTTGAAGCGTATGCATTGATCGCGTCAAGATGATCTTTTACGATTTGATCGTCTTTGGTGAGTTTGTTTGCCCTACCCAAAATCTCCGATAAATCTACGGTAGTAACTGTGATACCGTTTCTTTGGAGGATTTTTTCAGAATAACGTACCGTATTGAACGCACCCGGTCTTGCACCTATGGCTCCAATTCGAATGGTTTTCATGCCTTTTACTACTCTACAAACAGCTACAAAATCTTTTAGATCCTGCTGAAAAATAGCTTCACTTGGAAACGAAACATGCTTGCTCGTGAGTGTATATTTGATGCCATATTGGTATAAGTTATTGCAAACTGAGATTTTACCACACCATGAATCTCGACGGTTAACAACGTTCATCTTGGATAATTCATCTGGGTAAGCTTGAATCAAAACAGGGACATCCAAGTTAGCTAGTTTTAAGGTGTCTGCTACGCCTTTTTCATCTCCAAAGTTGGGTAGAAGTACCAACACTCCGCTGATCTCTTCTCTGTTTTTCTTGAAAAGCTCGGCACATTTTTGAGCATCTTTGTAGGTTTCTACGCCACCCAGTTTACTGTCGGTAGTGTCTAATAAGACGGCTTTTAAATTTAATTTTTGGAACAAATCCAATATTTCTACTCGTGCTTTTTCTACCAGACTATCTGGAAAAAAATCTCGGTTACCAATGATGATTCCTAATGTCATAAAGTTCTATTTACTATTCGTTTGATAAAATTATTTCTATTTCGTTTTCTTTAAATAAATGTATGAATTTTTCGTCTAATCCACTATCTGTAATGATATAATCGATCAAACTCAAGGCACCTAGGCTTGCTAAGGCTGATTTGCCAAACTTGGTGCTATCTGCTACTAAATAAGTAGTTTCTGCGGCTTCTATCATGGCTTTTTTGACTACGATATCACTGATGCTTGGATACGTAAGGCCTGATTTTAAAGAAATGCCCGCTGTTGCTAAAAACAACTTGTTGGCATGTAGACCTTTGAAAAAATCAGCTGATTTTTGACCTGTCAATGAAAGGGTAGGAGGCTTAAACTCTCCGCCTGTCATAATCACTTCTATGCCTCTGACAGAACCTAAAATTACAGCAATATTGAGAGCATTGGTAATGACGTTCAGCTGAGAGTATCCAGCGTTTTTGATTTTTTTTGCTATTTCCGTAGTCGTACTTCCTGAATCTAAGATGATGGTATCATTGTTTTCAATTAGATCTAGGCAAGATTTGGCTATAGATTCTTTTTGAATAATGTTGTCTTGGTTGTACAAGGCTAGTTTTTGTACATGCACGTCTATGGTTTTGAGGTAAGCACCTCCATGCTCTTTGATGATGAGGTCTTCGGATTCTAGCTTTTCTAAATCCTGACGGACTGTGACTTCTGTAATCTTGAAGAGTTTTGCAAGGTCTGTTACCTTGGCGGAGCCATCTTCTCGAAGGAGTTCAAGGATTTTTTCACGCCTGATTTGTGGTAACATTTTTAATTCGTATTGATTCTGAAATACAAATTAAAAGAAAATATTCGTAAATAAAAATAAATTTTCGAAAGTAAGGTTTTTTGCTATGCATTTGAGTTCAAATATGAATTTTATCGATTGTGTATTCCTTTTTCTTACTTGTTGAATTTCCTTCGGAAGGACCCACTTTTTTTCGAAAAAAAGTGGGCAAAAAAACATTCAGTATTTAAATGACCCTCTTGAAAAAACAATGTCTAATTTCATTAAATGAAGTATGGTTACTCTATTTTTTCAAACGGGCTAAATCCTGATTATTAGGATTTTTATTTAGTTCAGATTATTGTGAATACCATGTTTTCTTTTCTGCTTTTCTATTTTACTTGTGATGAATAAATTATAATCGAGTACCCTAGGGTTTGTTTTAGGTGCAAATTGTATTTGAACATGATATGAGTTAAATACCAGATTGTCATTCGTGTGAATAGTTTTCGGTGAATGAAGAACCTGCAAAAGGGATAGAAGTGGATACCCCGCAGGCTTGACCACAGGGAGAGACGAGGAGTAGCAACGGATAGCCCGACTCTCGTCTCGTTTTCAGAACGAGACGAGAGATTTGCCCAAATAAAATTGAAAATGCTGCCCCAAACCCAAGGGTAATTTTTTGTATATTTGCGGTTTATTTACAATGTTAAAGCTGAAATCCTTGATGAATTTTCCTGAGTATAAAAATGTAGATTACCCTAAAATAGAGGGAGAAATATTAGAAGATTGGAAAAAAAATAATCTGTTTGAGAAAAGTATTTCGTTGCGTGAGGGAAAGCCTACGTTTACATTTTATGAAGGGCCACCATCTGCAAATGGTACACCGGGGATTCACCACATGATGGCGAGGTCTATAAAAGATATATTTTGTAGATATAAGACGCTACAGGGGTTTCAGGTAAAACGCAAGGCTGGATGGGATACACATGGCTTGCCTGTGGAGCTTCAAGTTGAAAAAGAATTGGGTATTACGAAAGACGATATTGGTAAAAAAATATCGGTGGAAGACTACAATAAAAAATGTAGGGAAACCGTGATGCGTTTTACGGATCAATGGGAGAAAATGTCGGATCAAATGGGGTATTGGATAGACTTACAAGATCCCTATGTAACATACAAAAACGAGTATATAGAAAGTATCTGGAGTCTTTTGAAGCGTTTTTATGACAAAGGATTGCTATACAAAGGGTTTACGATACAGCCCTATTCGCCTGCTGCGGGTACGGGATTGAGTTCACATGAGCTAAACCAGCCTGGGTGCTACAAAGACGTGAAAGACACAAGTATTGTGGCCATGTTTCGTTTGGAGAATGAGGACTTTAAAAAGGCTTTTGGGGGTGTAAATTCTGCTTTGCCTACGTATGTAATGGCTTGGACAACGACGCCGTGGACTTTGCCTGCCAACTCGGCGTTGACGGTGGGTCCGAATATTACCTACGTATGTGTGCGTACGTTTAATTCGTATACGCATGAGGAGGTTTTGGTTATTTTAGCCAAAGATCTTATGCACAAGTATTTTTCTGAAAAGGGGCGTGATGGGGATTTTGAAGGTTTTGGGGCATCGGATAAAAAAGTAATTCCATACACGATACTTGCTGAAGCGAAGGGGAAAGACTTGGCTGGGCTGCGTTATCAGCAGTTGATACCCGCTGTCGATCATACGCCTATGGGTGAAATGTACCAGACAACGAAGGCCTTTACGATTATCACTGGAGATTTTGTAACTACAGAAGATGGTACAGGTGTGGTCCATACGGCTCCTACTTTTGGTGCAGATGACTTTAGGGTGGCTCAACAGAACGATGTACCGTCTATTATGGTGATGGATCTGTTGGGTAAAAGCAATCCCATTGTGGATCGTACGGGTAAGTTTGTGGACGAAGTGGGGTATTGGCTGAAAGATCAAATTGCTGAATTACAGATAAAAACGCACAGAGTTTTGGATGTGAAAGATTTTTATGTCAAAAACTACCTGAGCGAGGACGAAAAACAAGAGAATTATAAAAATACAGACGAGATCATTGCGATTGTTTTAAAAACCAAGGGATCTGCCTTTAAAGTAGAAAAATATGAGCATACCTATCCGCATTGTTGGCGTACAGATAAGCCTGTTTTGTACTATCCTCTGGATAGTTGGTTTATAAAAACGACTGCTATGAAAGAGAAACTCGTTGCTCTCAATAAAACGATCAACTGGAACCCCGAAAGTACGGGTACAGGGAGGTTTGGGAATTGGCTGGAGAATCTCGTAGACTGGAACTTGAGCAGAAGTAGATACTGGGGTACTCCGCTGCCTATTTGGAGAAACGAAACGGGGACGGAGGAGATTTGTATAGGTTCAGTAGAGCAAATGATTTCTGAGATCAAAGATGCCAATGCATCGGATGCACTTTCAGATGAACAACTTTTGAGCAATTTGGCTTATCTCAAAGCCTATGCAGATAGCCTTGAAAACAAGGAGGGACATACATTTGACTTACACAGACCCTACGTTGATTCTATATTTTTGGTGTCAAAATCGGGTCAAGTGATGCAACGGGAAACTGATTTGATCGATGTCTGGTTTGACTCAGGAGCTATGCCGTTTGCTCAGTGGCATTATCCGTTTTCGACGGATTCCCTGGATCAAGTGTACCCTGCCGATTTTATCTCGGAAGGTGTAGATCAGACACGTGGGTGGTTTTTTACACTGCATGCTATCTCTGGAATGCTGTTTGACTCTGTAGCGTTCAAAAATGTGATTTCTACAGGTTTGGTCTTGGATAAAAACGGCAATAAAATGTCCAAGCGTCTTGGCAACGCCATCGATCCGTTTGAGACAATGGAAAAATTTGGAGCCGATGCTACGCGGTGGTATATGATCACGAATGCAGAGCCATGGGATAACTTAAAGTTCAATTTGGATGGGGTAGGCGAAATACAACGTAAGTTTTTTGGAACTCTGACCAATACGTATAACTTTTTTGCCTTGTATGCCAATTTAGACAATTACAAGGTAGAACAATTCAGCAGAGTAGCCAAAAGCAATCTTACAGAATTGGATCGCTGGATTATATCAAAAGTCTTTTTGTTGAGTAAGCAAGTTTCGGCTGAGTTTGATTCCTACAATCCTACCAAAGCGGGACGATTGGTGCAAGACTTTGTTTGCGACGATTTGTCGAACTGGTACGTGCGACTAAATAGAAGACGTTTTTGGCAAGGTGAATTGAACGATGATAAAAAAGCGGCTTACGAAACCTTGCAGCATTGTTTGTGTGCTGTGGCTCAGTTTATGTCGCCGATTGCTCCATTTTATGGGGATTGGTTGTATCGCAATGTCACGGGTGCAGTTCGTCAAGAATCCATCGATAAAAATACCCCGTTTAAGCATGAGTCGGTTCATTTCACGGACTGGCACACGTATGAGCCTGAGTGGGTGGATATGGAGCTAATAGAAACCATGGATATCGCTCAGCGTATTTGTAGTCTTGCTCATGGTCTGCGTAAGAAGAGCGGGATAAAGGTGCGTCAGCCTTTGTTGAAGATATTGGTCCCTGTAAACAATGATAAGCAGCAGAAGCAGATAGAGCATATTGCTGGTATTATAAAAACTGAAATTAATATTAAGGAAATAGAGTTTGTGCACGATGACAGTGGTGTATTGAAAAAGAAGGTGAAGCCGAATTTTAAGAATCTAGGCCCCAAATATGGTAAAGATATGAAGGCAGTTGCTGATGTGATACAAGGGTTTGATCCTGAAGATCTAAAGACGGTAACGAGCCAAGGATCTATTCGAAAACAAGGTTTTACGATTGAACTCAGCGACATTGAGGTCTTAACAGAAGACATACCGGGATGGTTGGTAGCGGTTGAAAACGATTTGACGGTTGCATTGGATATTGAGCTATCGGATGAGCTCAAAAACGAAGGGATTGCTAGAGATATCGTTAATCGAATTCAGAACCTACGAAAAGATACAGGCTTTGAGGTGACGGATAAGATTCAGGTTGAAATAGCGGATAACTCATCTGAAATTGTTCTTGCTGTGAATGCCTTCAAAAATTATATTATGCAGGAAGTACAAGCCATGGGATTGGACATCGTACAAGAGCAAGAAAATAAGACGGTTATAGAAATGGATGATTTGGTGCTTAAAATTTCTATACAGAAAGTATAAAAAAAGTCATTTTTTTTGAGTGTAAATATTGCATTAGATGAAAATCTGCTTATCTTTGCACCACGTTTAACAAAAACGGTTTTGGTTTGGTAGTTCAGTTGGTTAGAATACCTGCCTGTCATCTCGTCTAGGGACGAGACGGGTTCAAAGGGTTAGGTAAATAAAGTGTTTTAAAATATTGGTTTGGTAGTTCAGTTGGTTAGAATACCTGCCTGTCATCTCGTCTAGGGACGAGACGGGTTCTAAGGGTTAGGTAAATAAAGTGTTTTTAAAATATTGGTTTGGTAGTTCAGTTGGTTAG
>JBOFGX010000202.1:0-13626 GCA_051649345.1 Leadbetterella sp.
CTTTGGAACAAAGCTCGAACACAGGCATAGGCACTATTAATAAAACTGTTAAACTGCTTTTTATTGATCTCGGTTACATCACAAATTTAACGTCAATAATATTATATTTTTTGAAAAAAATTATCCCTCGAACTGACAAGCTCCGCCCGAACTTACGATTCATTTAACCCTTTCGACTGCCGACTAAAGACTAAAAATCTGGCATCTATCATCCGTCATCTACCATCTAAAACACTGCCGACTAAAGACTAAAAAACTGCCATCTATCATCCAACATCTATCATCTAAAAAAAAGACCTCAGTCTTTTTTTTCCGCCGGAAACACAAACTCCAAAGGCTTTTTGATTTTTTCTTTGAGTAAGGCAAGCTGAAGGACTTCTTCGGCATAGTCTACATAATGGAAGGTAAGACCTGCCGTGTAGGATTCGCCTACTTCTTCTACATCTTTTCGGTTTTTGTAGCAAAGAATGATTTCCTTGATGCCCGCTCTTTTGGCAGCTAAAATCTTTTCTTTGATACCACCTACTGGCAATACTTTACCACGGAGGGTGATTTCGCCCGTCATGGCGATTTTGGATTTTACCTTACGTTGAGTGTAGATAGAGGCCATCGAGACCAACATCGTAATACCTGCCGATGGACCGTCTTTCGGTACTGCACCTTGTGGTACGTGTAAGTGGAGGTCGTAGTTGGAGAATACGCGGTAGTCTATGTCCAGATCATCGGAGTGCGATTTCAAGTAGGAGAGGGCCGTCATGGCCGATTCTTTCATGACATCACCCAGTTGCCCAGAGATAATCAATTGGCCTTTGCCTCGGCTCAAGCTCGTTTCTATAAAGAGGATATCACCGCCTACTTGTGTCCATGCAAGGCCTGTGACTACGCCTGCGTTGTCGTTGCCTTCGTATATTTCTTTGTCAAAGTCAGGTTGACCCAATAGGTCTACCACCACTTCTGGGTCTACGTTTTTAGGGTATTCTTCCTCCATGGCTATTTTCTTGGCGATTTTACGCACCAAGCTACCCACTTTCTGTTCCAGTTTACGTACACCCGACTCGCGTGTATAGCCTTCAATGATCTTCATGTAAGCAGCGTTGGAGATTTTGATGGCTCCTTTTTCTATACCATGTTGCTCCAGTTGCTTGGGAAGGAGGTGTTTTTTAGCAATTTCTAGCTTTTCTTCTACTGTATAGCCCGAAATCTCAATGATTTCCATACGGTCTCTCAGCGGTCCTTGAATGGTGTCGAGTGAGTTAGCCGTAGCAATAAACATCACTTTGGAAAGGTCATAATCTACCTCTAGATAATTGTCTTTGAACGCAAAGTTTTGCTCTGGGTCTAGTACCTCAAGCAATGCACTTGAAGGATCTCCTCTGTGATCGCGGGATACTTTGTCTATTTCATCTAGTATAAAAACAGGATTGCTTACTTTGGCTTTGTTGATGTTCTGGATGATTTTGCCCGGCATAGCACCAATATAGGTTTTTCTATGGCCACGGATTTCGGCTTCATCATGAATACCGCCCAAAGGCATACGAACATACTCTCTCCCCAATGCTTTGGCAATAGATTTTCCAAGCGAGGTTTTACCTACACCCGGAGGGCCGTACAGGCAAAGAATAGGGGACTTCATATCGTTTCTCAGCTTCAAAACGGCCAAGAATTCCAAGATACGTTCTTTTACTTTTTCTAGACCGTAGTGGTCTGAATCCAAGACTTTTTGGGCTCTTTGGATGGAAAAATTATCATTAGAATAATGAAACCAAGGCAGATCTACCAAGAGTTCAGCATAGCTAAGCGATGTGCTGTACTCAGGCGACATGGAGTTGGTTCTCAGTATTTTATTGAGTTCTTTGTTGAAATGCTCCAAGGCTTCTACGGGCCATTTTTTCTTCAAACCTTTGGCACGAAGCTTTTCTACTTCTTGGTCGGGAGAGTCTTGTCCGAGTTCTTCTTGGAGAACCTTTATTTGTTGACGCAAATAGTATTCTCTTTGCTGTTGGTCAATATCCGAAGACGCTTTGTTTTGGATATCTTTTTTGATCTCCAATATCTCAGCTTCTTTCATCAAGTGGCCGATCAATTTGGTTGCCTGCGTTTGACCGTCTAGTTCCTCCAAAAGCTGTTGTTTCTCTGCTATGCCAATATTGAGATTGGATGAAAGAAAATGAGTCAGAAAACTAGGAGAATCTATATTTTTGATAGCCATCTGAGCATCTTTTGGGATCTCAGGGTTTAGGTCTATGATTTTTGTTGCCGCTTCCTTCAAGGATTGAACCAAGGCTTTGGTTTCTTTCTTTTTGGGGTTGGGGAAATTATCGGGCTTGTATTCTACTTTGGCTTGTAAGAAAGGATCAGTTTTGGTGTATTCTTGTACCTCAAAACGTCTTCTTCCTTGAAGAATGATGGTTGTGTTGCCATCAGGTAATACGATCAACTTCAAAATGGTGGCGATCGTACCTACTTTATACAAGTCGTCAATATTGGGCTCATCGTTGGTTTTGGTAATTTGTGATACCACCCCGAGCGTTTTGTCCGCCTTATAGACTTTTTTCACTAAGCGAATTCCTTTCGAGCGGGTTACTGTTACCGGTATTACAATGCCTGGGAACAAAACGGTATTTCTTAGTGGCAAAACGAAGAGGTTTTCGGGAAGATTGTTGGTGTCATCCATGACCTCGTCAGGTGCCGAAACTTCGATCATTTCTACACGCTCTATGTTTTTTCCGTCTTGGGATAGTAGTCTTTCTATGTCTGTCATATATGTATAAATCTACCTTGGAGTAGATTTGTTGTCAAAGATGAATAAATTATATCGAAATTACATTCTAAATAGAATTATTATCAGATAGAATTTATTTAATAATTAATTATTATTTTTTATAATTAATCTAACCTGTCAAACCCAATGCCAATACTAGAAAACATGGCAAAATGTCAGGATTATAAGCGAATGGGAATTCCTTTCCTCGACAAAGACGTCTTAAGTTCAGGTATTCCTATTTCTTTGTAATGAAATATACTGGCAGCTAAACCCGCATCTGCTTGCCCTTTAGTAAACACATCTTCGAAATGTTCGATACTCCCTGCTCCGCCAGAGGCAATAATAGGGATTGAAAGCGTCGTAGAAGCATAGCTAGTAATATCCAAGGCAAAACCTGCTTTGGTTCCATCGGCATCCATAGAGGTAAGAAGGATTTCGCCTGCCCCCAGGTCTTCTACTCGTTTGAGCCATTCTTTGGTTTTGAGTTCTGTAGGTTTTCTTCCTCCATGCGTGTGTACGATATCGATGCCTTCAATTTTTCGGGTATCGATGGCTACAACAATGCATTGGCTGCCAAATTCTTTGGCAAGTGCCGTGATCAATTCAGGGTTGCGAACGGCAGATGAGTTGATCGATACTTTATCGGCTCCTCGCTGCAACAAGGCGTGTACATCTTCTACGCTACCGATTCCACCTCCTACACAAAAAGGAATGTCTATAGTACTGGCCACTTTATACACCAAGTCGAGCAGCGTTTTGCGGGCATCTACTGTTGCCGTTATGTCGAGAAACACGAGTTCATCGGCACCTTCATCGGAATAAATTTTTGCCAATTCCACCGGATCACCTGCATCGCGTAATTGTACAAAGTTGGTTCCTTTTACGGTGCGGCCATCTTTGATGTCCAAGCAAGGGATGATTCGTTTAGCGAGCATAGAAAGACTGGATTTGTTGAAGGCTGATTCTGTTTTCGTAAATGGCTTTGCCAACGATTACGCCAAAGAGCTTTTGCTCGTTGAGTTTTTCTATATCTTTCATTTCACTCACGCCACCGCTGGCTATGATTTTTAGGTCTGTGAAACGGTCTTGTAATTTTTTGTATAGATCAAAACTAGGGCCTTGTAGCAAGCCATCTTTGGCTACATCGGTGCTGATCGTATATTGAATTCCTTTTTTGGTGTATTTGTCAATAAAATCTAAAATATCAATACCCGAGTCTTCTTCCCATCCTGAAATGGCAATTTTCTCATCTTTGGCATCGGCACCCAGAATGATTTTTTCCGAACCGAAGGTTTCTATCCAAGAACTAAAGACGTCTTCGTTTTTGACAGCAATACTACCGCCTGTGATTTGTCTAGCTCCTGAAGAAAAAGCAATTTTGAGGTCTTCTTCAGATTGTAATCCTCCTCCAAAATCGACCGATAAATCCGTATAGGTACAGATAGATTCGAGTATTTTATAATTGACGATTTTCTTTTGTTTGGCACCGTCGAGGTCTACCAAGTGGAGTCTTTCTATGCCTGAGTCTTCAAACATTTTGGCAACTTCCAGAGGCGATTCGTTGTATATTTTTTTTTGGGAATAATCCCCTTGGGTCAATCGAACACATTTGCCATCGATGACATCAATGGCGGGTATGATTTGTATCATAAGGCAAGAAAATTTCTAAATATCTGGCTGCCTACTTTTCCGCTGATTTCGGAGTGGAATTGGCAAGCATAAAAATTATTTTTGTGTAATGCCGCGGCGTAGGGCAGTATAAAGTCGGTTTTTGCAATCTGAAATTCACACGATTCTGCATAATAGCTATGGTTATAATACACAAAGCTGTCGTTTGATATGCCTTCAAACAAAGGAGATTTCGTATCTGAAATGCTGTTCCATCCTGTGTGCGGTACTTTGAAGTTTTCCTTTTTTGGGAATCTTTTTACCTGCACATCAAATATACCTAGGCACTCAGTATCGCTTTCTTCCGAATGTAGACACAATAACTGCATACCTACACAGGTGCCCAGAAAGGGCTGTTTAAGTGTAGGAATGAGGGTATTCAATCCATTTTCTTTCAGACTTTTCATAGCGGATCCTGCTTCTCCTACGCCTGGAAAAATGATCCTTTTGGCGTTTTTTATTTTATCAAAATCGTCAGTAAGTTCATAACTTGCACCTAATCGCTGGAGTGCGAAAATGACAGACATAATATTGCCTGCGTTGTATTTTAGAATGGTTACATCTGGATTGGCTTGTTCCATCAAAGATTTTAAGCAAATACAAAAGTACTGTATAATATGAATCCATACCATCAAATTCTATCAATGGCATTAAAAAACTCAGGAGTATTCCGTCCCGTGGCTTTAAGAAGTTGGGGATTTGGTAAGCCCGAACTTTCAGTTAATCACGAACCTCAAAAGTACAAAACAAAGTTTAAATTAATGACTAAAACCCCAATTTCTTAAAACCGCTGTTGTGCGTTCGTTGTTTTTTCTGCTTTTCAGTTTCTGCATTTCATTTATATTTTCTCCAAATTTTCTCTAGTTAATTCTCCTTTTGTATTTCCAGTATTCAAAGTTGTATTTGGTTCAAATAGCATTACAGAAACTTCGCTTTCGGCTACAGGTTTATGTTCAACTCCTTTCGGCACAATAATAAATTCACTCGGTTTTATTTCAACAGTTTTGTCTCTAAACTCCATTTTTAGAATTCCGCTCAACACTAAAAACATTTCATCTTCATTTTCGTGTTTGTGCCAAACAAATTCACCTTCAAGTTTTACAAGTTTTATATGTTGTCCATTTAATTCTCCAACGATTCTTGGATTCCAATGATCATTAAAAAGCGTTAACTTTTCCGCAACATTTACCTTTTCTATTGACATCTTTATATAATTTGATTAATAATTTCTGTTTTACTTCTGCATTAAATCTAGTACACCAAATAATGCAGTTCCAATTATTAATGACCAAGAAATCCAATCTTTAAATTCATTTTTTTTATGTTTTAAGTATATTATATGAAGTCCAAGATGTATTATGAAAAAATAATCTAATCCAATAATAAAACTTTCCCGATGTTCATTACTCATTAAACCCCAAAAAAACCAATAAAATAGTGGTATATGTAAAATCATAAATACTATAAATCCCATTTTTTCCTCCAAAAAAAACGTCAAAGGGAAAAATCGCCATTCTTTACATCTTATTGCATCCATTTCGTGCATTAATAAAAATGTAAACCCTAGTGTAAAAAAAATATCATTTGCCATATTATTAATTTATTCTTTTATCATCTGTTGCATTAAGTTATTGAATTCTTCGTGTCGCTCGCCAATGACGCACAACTTAATTGATTGTAATCTCATCCAACATGATAAATGTACTACTTTTGGTTGTATCATTTTTAAACAAGTTGGTTGCGACCAAACGTATATATCTACCCGGCGTTCCTTTCAAGTTTACATTTAAACTTTGAACATAAAGATTTGTATCAAATCCAATGCCTTGATTGATCTTTTTGAATGACTTATAGGTTTGTCCATCATCAGAGAACAAGATCTCAATAGAGGAAGGAAGATATATGGATGCATTTTGCTCGGAGAGGAAATTCAGTTCCAGTTTATTCAACGCCAATCGGTTTCCAAGATCAATGTCTACTTGTACATCTTTATTGAAAAAGCCAACCCAGTCACTAAAATCGTACTTATATCCTTTGATTCCATCTGTAAGCGGATTTGGTCCTGATCCTAAATATCTTTCGGGTTTGCCTGATAAGGTATATTTTTTTTGTAAAGCTAAACTGTTGTTGTAAGGATTGGGATTTGTACGACCTATACGTTTTCCATTTTTATCAAAAGTAGCTGCATTTACCATCGAACTTTGCTCTAGTAACAAGGTTGTATTACTCGGTGAATACACAAAGGAAAGCTCGTTAGGTTCTGAACCATCCAAAGTATATCGAATAACTGTATTCGGAATACTTGAATTAATCTTCAGTGCTTTTTGGCCAGAAGTCGTATTGTCTAGACTAAAATCAACATCAAAAATACTTTTGCAATAGTTTATACCCATTTTTTGGAGCCTAGGCATATAGTTAACTACTCTTTGTTTGAAATTGGGAAAATCTTTTTTGGGCGAAGCCCAAGCAACTTCCGCAGATGCCAGTATTCTTGGGAAAAGCATATATTCGGCCTTTTCGCTTGTATGAATATACTCTGTCCAAAGTTGAGCTTGAACCCCGATGATATACTTTTTTTCTTCTTCTTTAAGTTCTTTAGGAATAGGCTCGAGCGAATACACTTTCTCTATATCCAGAAATCCTCCAATTCCGATGGGTTCTTTAACTGCCTTTGCCTGGTAATAATCGAAATATAAATTTTGGGTGGTTGCCACTACTACGTCATGTCCTTGCTCAGCAGCTTCAATCCCTCCTTTCATACCTCTCCATGACATGACGGTTGCATTGGGCGAGAGTCCTCCTTCTAGTATTTCATCCCAGCCAATAATCCTTCTGCCTTTTGAGCTTACGAATGCGTCTATTCGTTTTATGAAATAGGACTGGAGCTCATCTTCATTTTTAAGGCCTTCTTTTCGTATTAGATCTTGGCAGAACTTAGATTCTTTCCATGCCTTTTTTGGACATTCATCTCCACCAATATGAATGTATTTGCTTGGGAATAGATCCATTACCTCTGTCAGAACATTTTTTAAAAAAGTAAACGTGTTTTCAGAAGGACAATACACATCTTCAATAATTCCCCAAGTTGTTCCTACTTCATAGGGCCCTGGCCCACAGCCTAATTCGGGATATGAGGCAAGTGCCGCAAGAGAGTGTCCGGGCATTTCTATTTCCGGTATGACCGTGATATGTCTTTTAGCTGCATATTCTACTAATTCTCTTACCTCATCTTGCGTGTAAAATCCTTGGTGTACCTTACCGTCGGAGCGTTTATCTCTGTAGTGTCCGTCGGGAGATTTTTTCCTTATCGAACCAATTTCTGTCAGTTTCGGGTATTTTTTGATCTCTATTCTCCATCCTTGGTCCTCCGTCAAATGCCAATGAAATACATTGAGCTTCAGCTGAGCCATCTGATCAATTACTTTTTTGATAAAAGGCAAAGGGAAATAATGTCTGCCTACGTCTAGCATTTGGCCTCTATATCCAAATCTAGGCTCGTCTTTTATCGAGCAGGCAGGTATCTCTAGCTTTATACTCGCTGGACTGGAGCCAGCAATATCTGCGGGTAGCATTTGCAACAAGGATTGATAGGCATAAAAAAAACCTACTTCTTGTGAAGCCGCGAGTTCTATTCCTTTGGTTGTGACTTTTATGGAATATGCTTCTGACTTTATACTAGAATCTACTTTGAAAGCTATAAAATCAGTACCTAAAGGCCTTGTGGATGTCTTAATATTGACGCCAGCAACACTTGAAAGCTTGTCTTTTAGGTTTTCAATCACATAAATGTACTTCTCCGAATTTTTGTCGAGAACCAATTGCGTACTTTCTTTGATAGTAAAGGAGCCCGATTCTTTTTGAAACAACAGCGGTTTGGGGATTATATGTGGAAAATCTTGACAATACCCTCTTAAACTTAGAAGGCAAAGTAGACAAAACAGGGAATTTTTCATGAATAGGTACATTCTTAAGAATGCTCTTAGTTAGGCTAAGTTACTCGTAAATTATGAAAGATTAAACGGAAACGTACTAAAAGTTAGAATTCTTTAAGTTATGATCCAATTTGTCACGTTTTGTCTCGAGGTATTTTTTATTATGTTGATTAGGTTCAATCTCCAAGGGGACATTTTCTACGATTTCGATTCCATAGCCCATCAAACCCACTCGTTTTTTTGGGTTATTTGACATCAGTCGTATTTTAGAAATCCCCAAATCCCGAATAATCTGAGCTCCTATGCCATAGTCTCGCTCATCTGCTTTGAATCCAAGTTCTAGATTGGCTTCTACAGTATCCAATCCGTTTTCTTGAAGTTTGTAGGCTTTTAGCTTATTTAGTAGTCCTATACCTCTACCTTCTTGGTTCATATAGACAATCACGCCCTTACCTTCTTTTTCTACTTTTTGCATGGCTGCATGTAATTGAGGACCACAGTCACAACGGCATGAACCAAATATATCTCCAGTGACGCAAGATGAATGCACGCGTAGAAGTACTTCTTCGTTACTTTCAATATTTCCTTTCACCAAAGCTAAATGTAGCTGGTTATTGTCGAGTTGCCTGTAAGCGATCAGATCAAAATCCCCCCATTCTGTAGGGAGATTTACGCCTATTTCCCTTTTGATGAGTGATTCATGCTGCAAACGATAGGAAATAAGATCCTTGATAGAAATAAGCTTCAGGTCGAATTTATTGGCCATTTCGCGGCACTCAGGTAAGCGTGCCATGGTACCATCTTCATTGAGTATTTCGATAAGAACACCAGCGGGTTCTAGTCCAGCTAACACAGCTAAATCTATAGCTGCTTCTGTATGTCCTGAACGTTTTATTACCCCTCCTTTTTCAGCCACCAGGGGAAATATATGACCCGGCCTTCCTAAGTCCTTTGGATTGGTATTGGGATCTACTAAGGCTAAAATAGTTTTCGATCTATCAGAAGCTGAAATCCCTGTAGTGCACCCATGTCCGAGTAAATCTACACTTACCGTAAAAGCGGTTTGGTATTCTGCCGTATTTTCATTGACCATCATATGCAGGCCCAGATCTTCACACCTCGTTTTTGTAAGAGGTACGCACATAAGACCTCTTCCTTCTTTTACCATAAAGTTGACAAGCTCTGGCGTTATTTTTTCTGCAGCACAGATAAAGTCTCCTTCGTTTTCACGATCATCATCATCCACAACTATGACAACTTTGCCTTTTTTAATGTCATCTATTGCGGCCTCAATTGAATCAAGTCGGATACTCATTACGCGTTTTTTTTGTACAAAGATACAGTTGGATTTTGTTGAATTTAGTGGATTACTACTCAAACTATCCTATATTTGAAATGTAAGGTTTTAATTTTGACCTGAAATTATCTTTTTAGTAGAATGGAAAAACTAAGTATGAGCGAATTGGGAAGATTGAGTCCTGAAGAGTTTAAGATAACAGATAAACGCAACGTAATTATTATACTTGATGACGTAAGAAGTATGGCCAATGTAGGTTCCATTTTTCGTACTTCGGATGGTTTTTTGGTCAAAAAAATCTATTTGTGTGGCATTACATCTGTACCACCTCATAGAGAAATAGAGAAAACTGCTCTTGGGGCTACAGAGTCTGTTGAATGGGAATATATTGAGAATGTGAATGCCTTGGTCGATGACTTGAAGTCAAGAAACGTAAAAATATGTGCATTAGAGCAAGTAAAAGGAAGTATAAGCTTAACGCAATTTAGACCAGATGAAAATCAAGAATATGCATTCATATTCGGAAACGAAGTTTTTGGAGTAAAGCAATCGCTTATAGATAATTGCGATGTAGTATTAGAAATACCTCAGTTTGGAACAAAACACTCGTTTAATGTATCGGTTACTACTGCTATAGTTTTGTGGGACTATTACTCCAAAATAACAGAAAATACTCGACTATAGGCATTAAAAAACACTTCTACAAAATGTTTTCCCTTGGAATTTAAAGCGGAAAGGTTAAGTAAAACGGGCTCATTAAGATTTATATTTCCTTTGGCAAAAATCTCTTTCCCTAAGGCATTATACACTTTGACTTTGACTTTGGAGTACTCATTTTGAGAACTCAGATAGAGCTTTCCATCTAAACAAGGATTGGGATACACCGACATACCCTTTAGATTATCATTAAATCGAGGCTGTATGGCACCAGATAATCCCGATCTACACATGAGTGTTTTTCCTGTTCTGTATTCCAAGGATCTCACAGATCGAGCAGAATACAAGCCTATTTGCTTTGTAAGTAGAATGTTGTTGTTTTTTGACAACAAAAATTTATTGTCAAGCTCCCAATCAAATCCCGAAATTGAAGGGTCTGAGTTTTTAACGCGTATACTGAAAGGCCCGTTTTGTTCAAGTTCAGGTACAGGGGGAATGGCCACAAAGCCAATCTTCAAGCTGTCAGAAACGGGAGATGGACAATTTACTGTACTGAGTAAGGTTGCCTGAATCGGTTTTGAAGGCGGGGAAGTAAGTGTAATCGTATTTATTGACTTTACACCATTTGACCACTCTACATCGAAATTACTTGGGTTGTTGACCCGCAATGTTATAGGTTTACCCACGCATTCGAAACCTTCTGTATTGACATATTCAATGGTGGGCTTTCCAGGCGGTACCACGAAATCTACTCGATAATCATTAGAAAGGTTAGACACACAACCTTGTAAAGATCTATAGCGAGCAGAAAATATGCCGCCTGGCTGAGATACAACCAAGGAATTTGCTATGGTGCCATTGTTCCAGATCACAGAATACCTACTATTTGATACTGTCAAGTTTGTGGTTTTACCTACACACACATAGTTACTCGGAGACGTAATTCTCGGCGGATTCTGTGGAAATACATTACTAACTGTAATTTTGTTTGTGTAAATACTATTGCCCCTAAAGTCTAAAATTCTTGCTGAAACTTCTCCTGCACTTTCCGTAATTTGGTTTCCAGACTTATTATTGTTCCAGAAGACACCTGAATAGTTGCCATCCACTCTGAAATTGACATCAAAGTTTCCTTGACACGTATATTTGATTTCGGGTATAGGTTTTGCCAGTATGGGAGTAGAGTTGCTAAAGAAGGAATTAGTTAGGGAGGCATTCCACGCTTCAGCCACCTCAGATAGTCCTTTTCCGTTGCCAAATGTGTTATTAAAATGAGAATCTTCTCGATGATTGGGTTGAATGTTATCCGTTTCGGGTCCAGCAAATACAGCCTCTAGAGAGTTGATGACTCTATTTTGTGCATTGATCGTACCGGGATAGTTCGTTGTTACTACCCGAGATGCCCTTGCCATCACCCACGGGATTTTTTCCCCTAAAGTCTCTCTTGTTGTGAGAATAATACTAGATAAATTAGAAAAGGTGTTGTTTTCACTTGAGCGGAAGTCACTTTCCCCTTGGTGCCAAAGAATTGCCCTTATGCCATATTGTGAAATTGCGTCATTGACGACTCTCCGCATGGATCTGTAGGGATAAAACTGCTGGAATTTAGATCCTGTAAATACATTGTAGGTATCGCCTCCGTTTATGGATGTAGACCAGTTTTCGGCAGACGTGGCAGAAAGTCCAGTATTGTAAAACATTATAGGAACTCCGAATCTGTCGGCTAGTTTTTTGCCTAATTCACCCCAATAATAAGAAGTAAATCCCATTGGGCCAATATTTGTAAATGCACTTAGTCTGGTGAAACTACCCGTTGGTAGTACATCGGGCATGCCTGTAATCAAATACGTGGATGAATTGAAATAGTTTGGCCTATAGCAGTTTACTCTATCATCATTTACTTCTACCGGATTTATATTTTTACCTTCTCCTTGTGCATTGGATTGTCCACCAATTATAAAAACCTCTCCTATACCTACTTTGTCTAAAGTTGAGGTATTCTGGACACTTGTTCCCACCATGCTTCTGAGCTCCAATTTGTACCATCCGCCAGGAGCTTCTACAGCACCAACAAAACTTAATCCATCGACTTCGTCATCCAGCGTTCTCCAATCAACAACCACACCTTGATTACCTTGCAATGACGTAAGTTTTACTTCGACCCGATCTACTTCTTGTCGTACTTGTCCCGAAATATGAATAAGACCTTTGTTGTCATTTCTTCTTTGGAAAATAGCCCTTTCCGAAGGGAAATTGATGTCAATTTGAGAGTAAGAAGATATGCTTACTATCATCAAAACGCATAGTGATATATATTTTAGATTTCTCAAAAATAAAAGGTTCTTCACTTTCTTATAATCCTTTGAATTGTTGTAAAAATCGAATGTCATTCTCGAAAAATAAACGCAAATCATTTATGCCATATTTTAACATAGTAATACGTTCTATTCCCATACCAAATGCAAACCCTGTGAATTCTTCAGGGTCAATATTGCAATTCTCAAGTACATTGGGGTCAACCATACCTGATCCTGCTATTTCTACCCAACCGCTGTGTTTGCAAATATTACAACCGTTTCCTTCACAAATAAAACAAGTTACATCTATTTCTGCACTTGGCTCCGTAAACGGGAAATAGCTGGGACGTAAACGTATTTTCGTATTCTGCCCAAACATTTCTTTTGAAAAATGGAGAAGCGTATTTTTTAAATCTTTGAAGCTAACATTTTTATCTACGTAAAGACCTTCTACCTGATGAAACTGGCAGTGAGCTCTAGCCGAAATCGCTTCGTTGCGATACACTCTACCCGCCATTATGGAGCGAATAGGAGGCTTTTTGTACTCCATTAACCTTGTTTGCACGTTTGAAGTGTGAGTTCTCAACAAGATACTTTCGGATTCTACTTCATTTTTTTCTATAAAAAACGTATCCTGCATTTCTCTTGCAGGGTGATTAGGGGCAAAGTTCAAAGAACTGAAATTGTACCAATCTTTTTCTATTTCAGGGCCATCTTCCGTATTGAAGCCCATTCGAGCAAATATTTCAATGATTCTCCTTCTTACAATACTGAGTGGGTGTAAAGAACCGATTGTATTGCTGATTGTGGGAAGGCTCGTATCGATTTTTAGTACTTCTTGATTTCCTTGAGTGGAATTGTCTTCTAAGGATTCCCAAAACTCAGTAAGTTTAGTTTTGAGGACGTTCAATTCACCGACAATATGTTTTTTTTGATCATTGGGTACTGCCTTGAATTTATCAAACAAATCATTAAGTAGACCTTTTTTGCTAAGATATTTTAGTCTAAACT
>JBOFGX010000203.1:0-4027 GCA_051649345.1 Leadbetterella sp.
CGATCGCTATAAGCTCTCCAGCATTAAAAGCCAACTTTTTTGTAAAAGAGAAGTTTGATATATCTAAACTAAACGATCTTCTTAAACTGAAGGAACAAATCATTAGTATTGATTTAGCTAAAATGCCCGTTGACGATAATGTGCTTTCTACCTTATCGAAATTTGAAAATTTGGAGATATTGATCCTGAATCAAACGGATATTAAAGGAATAGGATTAGAAAAACTTGCAGATTGCAAAAATCTAGAACAGCTTTCCATTGCCAATACTCAAGTTACGGCTGCTTCACTGAAACCCTTGCTTTCCAAAACACAAAATCTAAAGATATACGCTTGGTCAAGTAAAATTAATCCCGAAGAAGTTGCAGCATATAAGAATAAATTTGATTTTGGTTATAAACCCGTTTCTGGAGAAATTCTACAATTGAATACTGTGCAATTGGTAAATAACAAAAACTATTTTGAGAATGAGGGCTTGATCTCATTTAAGCATTCCCTGAAAGGAGTAACTATTAAATACGCCTTAGATAAGGAGGAACTAGACTCTTTAAAATCTAGAACCTTCACGGGTCCTATACGGATAAGCAAGGATACAAAAATAAAAGTAATGGCTGTGAAAGAGGGTTGGAAAAAGTCAAATAGCCAAGAGTTTACATTTTATAAATCCTCCATTACCCCTTCCTCCATCAAAGTCTACTCCCGTCCTGAAAGACAACATGGAAGACCTGCTGAAGAAATCCTAATTGACAAAGAAATTGCCTCAACCAGTAATTTTCGAGACCCTAGATGGGTTGGATACAAAAAAAATCCTTTAGATGTAGAGTTTGGTTTCAAAGCAGGCACAAAACTCAATGCCTTCAATCTTTGCTATCTAGTACAGCCTTTTGAAAGGTCTTTGTCGCCAAAAGCTTTTGAGGTCTACGTAAAAGAGAAAAACAAAGCCATGTCTTTGTATAAGAAAATTACAATTTCGGACCCGAAAGAATACATAGTAACAAGAGAAAACCTAGTTGTAAACTTTACTCAGCCTAATATAGAATCTGTGAGAATCAAGAGCATACCTTTGGATCATTGGCCTTCTATAATAACTAATGCAAAGCCCGGAGATACAAGAATGTTTTCGGTAGATGAAGTTTATTTTTATTGATGAGCAATCTTAGCAATATTGTAGCTAGCTTCGATATTGATTATGCAGAATGTACCCTTGTACCCTTTGGATCTGGGCTTATAAATACAACGTATAAAGTAAGCCTAAATACTTCAAAAAAGTCCTATATTCTTCAAAAAATCAATACCGATGTTTTTAAGAATCCACAAGGAATCATTCATAACATTCTTAAGATACAAACGCACCTCAATCAGTATCACCCAAACTATATTTTTCCGGGCTGCGAAAAGACCATATCGGGAACGCACTTACTAGAAATCAACAATGAACACTGGCGTTTATGCGGGTTTATTGAAAATTCATATAGCATTGATCTCCCAGATACCCTTGAAAAAGCCTACCAAGCATCCAAAGCTTTTGCAACTTTAACAAAGAATCTCGAACATCTAGATGCTCTTAGATTAGAAGAAACGATTGTTGACTTTCATAATCTTGCCTTCCGATTTGATCAATTCAAGGAATCCTGCAAAAATGCGATTCCAAAAAGAGTAGAAATAGCAAAGGGATTACTAGAAGAACTTCAAAAGTATGATTTCTTAGTAGAGAAATTTAAGGCCATCCAGCAAGATGCTACATTTCCCGTTCGGGTTATGCATCATGATACCAAAATCAACAATGTCCTTTTCGATACGCATACACAATCCGCCAAAGCTGTATGTGATTTGGATACTTTAATGCCTGGCAAAGTATACTCCGACCTTGGAGATATGGTTCGTACCTATGCTTGTTCTCATGACGAAAACAGCCAAGATTTTAATACGATCAAGGTTTTACCGGAGTACTTCAAAGCCATATATACAGGATATTTAGAAATACTAGGAAATGACCTAACTCCTTCAGAAAAAGAAAGTATATTTTATGCAGGCCCCTTCCTCATATATATGCAAAGCATCCGCTTTTTGGGAGACTTCTTAATCGGAGATCAATACTATGGCTCACAATTCGAAAATCAGAATTTTTTTAGGGCAAAAAACCAATTGGTTTTGCTAAATAGCTTTTTTGAACAAGAAAAAGAATTGGCACGAATCCTACAAAACATTTGACCGAACACGGGGTTAAAAACTCAATTATCAAATTATTACCCTTATTTTTGTAGTATCATAGAAAATATGCGGTTAAACCTATTCTTAATCACCCTTTTTGCTTTAATTGGCATTGCTTGCACTAAAAACAAGCGAGAATCTTTTGATCGTTTCCCAGAAGAAAAAACAAAAGAAAATATAAGTATTCAGGGGCTTGAACTGGGTGACCCCTCCCTAGAAATTCATTTATTTGTCCAAGAACCCGACGTGATCAATCCTACCAACATGGCTATTGATGCCAAGGGTAGAATCTGGATTTGTGAGGCGTATAACTACAGGAATGAATCCAATTTTGTCCCCTACAACACCAAAGGAGATCGCATTTCTATCCTCGAAGACACAAATCAGGATGGGAAAGCGGATAAAAAAACCATTTTTTACCAAGGCGAAGATGTAAATGCCGCATTGGGTATCGTTGTATTGGGTGAAAAGGTGATCGTTTCCTGCACCCCAAACGTTTTTGTGTTTACGGATAAAAATCACGATGATATACCAGACGCAAAAGAGATTTTGTTTAAAACCACAGGAGGGTATCAAAGTGATCATGGTATACACTCCTTTAGCTTTGGCCCAGATGGTAAACTGTATTTCAATTTTGGAAACCATGCCGAAGCCTTGCTAGATGCCAAAGGGAACATCATAAAAGATATTTACGGTCGTGAAGTACGTCAATCCAAAGCACCCTTTCAGGACGGCATGCTTCTCAGATGTGATGAAAACGGAAAAAACATAGAAGTTTTAGCTTGGAATTTTCGTAATAATTACGAAGCCTGTGTAGACGGGGCTGGAAGAATTTGGCAATCCGATAACGACGACGATGGTGTACGGGCTAACCGAATAAACTATATTTTAGAAAATGGAAATTATGGTTATAAAGACGAGTTTACAGGTGCGGACTGGCGAGTAGCTAGAGCCAATCTGGAAGACTCCATTTTTCTCAGACATTGGCATCAAAATGACCCGGGAGTAGTACCCAATGCCTTCCAAACGTATTCAGGATCACCCACAGGAATTGTGTTCAACGAATGGGAAGGTTTGGGGGCGGCATTCAGCAATACCTTAATTCTCGCAGATGCAGGCACAAACGAGGTAAACGCCTACACGCCTATGGCACAAGGAGGAGGATATACGTTTACAAAGAAAACGATTGTATCGGGTAAAGAAAAAGATATGTGGTTTCGGCCTTCAGATGTAGCTTTCGGTTCGGATGGTTCTTTGTTTGTAGCTGACTGGTATGATAGTGGAGTCGGCGGGCATTTTATAGGCGATTTGAAAAAAGGGCGTATTTATAAAATCTCAAAAAAAGGCAACACAGCTAGAAAATCCTCCGATCCAATAGATAACCTGTCTTCGCCCAACCAAGATACCCGCTATCAGGCTTACCAGAAGCTTAGAAATTCAGATAAACAGCCACTCAACAAAAAGTATCTAGAAAGCAATCTGACTTTTGAAAAATGTAGACAAGCATTTCTATTAAATAAAACAGATAAACATATAGCCACAAGCCAATACCAACAAAACAACGAACTATCTCGCATAAACGCCCTACACCTCGGATATATAAATAAAAACGTATCTCAAGATGCCTCCGATATCGTACGTGCTGTGGCTATGACCAAATTGTATAAAAAAAAGGAACCAGACCTATGGCTTGGTTTAGCCCAAACCCTAAAAAAAGGAGACAAATGGTCGCTAGAAGCATTGGGTATTGGAGCGGAGTCCAACTGGGACGCCTATATGTCAAGTTTTGTACGCTCACATCCAGAATGGATGAATAAC
>JBOFGX010000204.1:0-2116 GCA_051649345.1 Leadbetterella sp.
ACTCAATCGTCTACAAATCAATAGCTGGCAAGTACTTTTGGGAGGCATTTTCATGGTTCCTATCACGATACTATTTCAAAAACGAGGTATTGATGTAAATCCTACAACCCTGATTTCTGTTTTTTGGCTAACATTCATGGTTTCCATAGTGGGGGTAGGATTATGGCTGTGGATGCTCCAAAAGAATGCTTCGCAGGCATCCTACTTTATGTTTTTATGCCCCATTTTTGGGTTTTTAATTGCTCACTTTTTGTTAAACGAACCGATCTTCTTGCAAACATTTATAGGCACAGGAGTCGTCTTATTTGCTTTGTATTTAGGGGTTTACTCACAAAATGTCTCTAAATAAACCTGTCTATTTTTTTATTATTCATAGAAATCCCTATATTGCAATTAAATATCCTAAAATAGCAAACCATGACAAAAAAAGTACCCTTCGTATTTCTCCTATGTAGCATTGTGTTTTCGGTATTTTCACAAGACACAGAAACTAGTAAAATAGATTCCTCAACCTTGGATATGATAAAAATCTTATCCGAACTAAAATACAAAAATGAAAAAACAATTGTCAACTTAGGAATTCATGGTAAACTAAACATCCCCGTTGGTTACAAGTTTTTAGAAGCCAAACAAGCCCGTGATGTTGTAGAAAAATTATGGGGTAATCCACCAGATGCCAGCACTTTGGGTCTATTGATGCCAAGTGGAAATGAGGCAATAGGAGAAAAATCTTGGGGCTATATTGTTTCCTTTGATGCATCGGGCTATGTAGAAGATGATGATGCCAAAGACATAAATTATGATGATCTTTTGGAAGAGCTCAAGAAAGACCAAGAAGAATCCAATATAAATGAAAGAAGAAGGCTATCGAACTGCCCACCTTTTAAAATGGGCTTCTGCTCCGTTTTACGACGAAAAGCTAAAAGCCTTGCATTGGGCCAAAGAATATAAGTTTGATGGAGATAGTTTATCCACCCTCAATTATGATATACGAATTCTAGGACGTAAAGGTGTCATGTCCATGCTGGCTGTCGGCGAAATGGAAGACTTACCTACTATCAAAAAAGACATTAATAATGTTATTAGTTCTTTTACATATAACGCAGGTCACAGATACGAAGATTTTGACTCCAGTATTGATGAAATCGCTATAGGAGGAATTGGAGCCTTGGTCGCAGGAAAAGTTCTTGCTAAGGCGGGTCTATTGGCAGGGTTGCTTAAATTTTGGAAAGTAATAGCCTTGGCAGCAACTGGCGGATTGGCGTTTCTTCGTAAAAAGTTGTTTGGAAGTAAGGATGATCAAGCGTAAATGAAAGAACATTTATTTATAAATACGCTCGAACAATCAACAGACAATTACAAAAATTCTATTGAATACCTAGCTTATCTTGTAGACAAAGCAAGGAATAATGGAAAAGACAAAGCAATTGTATTTTTAGGTGCTGGCACATCTGTAAGTGCGGGAATTCCATTGACTCAAGTCATAGTAAAGCATATTAAACTGAAATTTAGAAAAAACCCTGTAATAAAAATAGTACGAGCTATGATTATTACGACTTAATGGGTGCATTAACAGCCGATGAAAGACGAGATTTATTTCATTTCTATGTTACCAGAAAAAGAGTAAAGTTAAATATAGCCAACATTTATCTTGCTCAATTACTGCATGAAGGTTATATCGATTATATTGTTACTGTGAATTTTGATGACTTGATTCTCAAAGCTTGTACACTTTATAATTTTCTACCTCCCGTATACGATTTATCAAATATACAAACTACAACAACTACGGATATTCGAACAGGTTCCGTAATTTATTTACATGGGCAGTATTTTGGGCAATGGCTGTTAAACAAAAAAACCGAGCTCGAAAAAGTAAAAAATGAAGTTTTGGGCTTGTTTAACTCCATTAAAACCCGTAGAACATGGATAGTAGTTGGATATAGTGGGAATGATGGAATATTTGATAAAATAAAACAATTGGGTAGCTTTTCCAACGATTTATTTTGGGTAAAAAAAGAATTCTTACCTATTAAAGATAGCCATGTTTGTAGTTCCCCCAATTGTTAGGACAGTATTGTTTTAAAATCTAAGTAACAAAAAATATTATTTTTAT
>JBOFGX010000205.1:0-14964 GCA_051649345.1 Leadbetterella sp.
CTCAAGAGGTCTAAGTGGTATATTAACTTTTATAAGAAATATTAGTTTTCTATCCTATTTTGGAATTTCGAAAAGAACTAAATCTGCTCGAAGAACTCCGGAATATATAAAATTTGAAAAAAAAGAAGTGCCCGAGCTAAAAGATATTTTATCAAAAGAAAGTTCTCACTACTTTATTTACAAAGACTATTTGCATAAAAAATTAAATATTAAATATATAACCCCATTTCTAGATCGAGATGTACTTGCTTATTGCATGGGTAAATCGTTTGAGGAGAAATTAGGAGATGGTTCCGGTAAATTTTATTATCGTAATGAAATGAAGGATATTTTACCTGAAAAGGTTAGAACTCGTATTTATAAAACCACATTTGACCTATATAATATACAAGCAACAGAAAAACTTATTATTGACTCTAAGTCTTTTGGCTTTTCAGAAAACTTATTTAAATTTGTTAAAAGGGATAAACTCGAATCGAAAATTAAAATTTTTTTTGATTTAGATCCAAAAAGTACAGAAAAACGATTCTTATCTAATGAGTTATTTAGAATTATGTGTGTAAATATTTGGCTTATAGCTGTTGAAAGAAAAAATTTAAAGATTCTTAAATAAAATTGAAGCGGAAATGGATCAAAAAAATTGTTATTTGTATTTATTAGCAGTAGGTCTATGTTTACTTCAGTGTACCTCAGCAGACGATGGCATAGACAAATCTTTACGCTTCCCAAAACTTCAGAAGGGCAAATTCTGGGTGTATCAAGTAAAAGAAGATAATCTAGCCAACGGTGTTAGCTCGGTAGCTGAGTATTCAATCCGAGAGTTTATTTTAGATACTCTTACCCTTAATAAACAGCTTATGTACTTTGTGGAAGTTTCTAGAAAAAATGCGGATGAAAGCAATTTTAGAAAAATTGGTTCTAAGTTGTATTACGAAACCGATACTGGTCTTTTTGAAAAAACAAGTAGTAAAACGTACAAAAAAATGAGTTATCCTGTACTAAGTGATGGGGAATGGTACTATGATGTAAGTCTGGGAGATTCAAAGACAAATCTTGGCAAATACATCGGACTAAAAGAAAGTGTGAAATTTAACAATCAAACCTATTCAAACGGCATAAAAATCCAAGTTAAAAATGACTCGACAGGTTTGTATAAAAATAAAGCTTTTGAAGTATTTATACCCAATTTGGGAATGGTGAGCAGCGAGCTTATTGACCAAGAATATTGCCAAGAAACGCAAAGCTGTATTGGAAAAGGGATTGTAATTAAATCAAAGGTTCAGAGATACACCCTAATAGATACAAACAATTAATGACTTCAAATCCTGGAAAACGATCAAAAAGTATTCAACCAGGAAGTATTTTGGTTGCTGATCCATTTATGGGAGATCCCTATTTCGAAAAATCTGTTGTTCTGATTTGTGAACATAATCATCAAGGAACCTTTGGTCTCATGTACAATAGGTATTATGGCAAAAAAGTCTCTCAAATTATAGACTTGAGTTGTGACGCACGTGTATGTATAGGTGGGCCAGTACAAAACAACACCTTACACTTTATTCATAGAAGACCAGACCTCATATCGGATTCTATCTTCTTAGGGAATGATATTTATTGGTCTGGAGATTATGAGAACCTCAAAAAATCGGCTTCCATAGGTATTTTGGATGAAAATGATATTCGATTCTTTATAGGGTATACAGGTTGGGGGAAAGGCCAACTCGAACGAGAGCTATCCGACAAAGCTTGGGTTATTAGTCATACAAATATGGATGAAATACTTACAGAAGATTTCCATTTGCTTTGGAAAAATGGGCTTTCTAATGCGGGCTTAGGTTATAAAATTCTGGCAGATATTCCTACAGATTTTAGTTTAAACTAATAGTAAAATTATCAATTTATGGAATTAGACAAATCCTCACTTTTGTCATTTATCTCTAATGCAATTCACGAAGACGTACGCGACGGAGATCATACAGCTAATGCTACTGTCCCTGCAAACGCTAAAGGTAAGGCTAAGCTATTAGTAAAAGACACAGGAATTTTGGCAGGAGTAGAGTTGGCACATATGATTTTTGAATTTGTGGATCCCAATCTCAAAATAGAACAATTAAAAGTAGACGGTGACAAAATTCAATATGGAGATATAGTTTTGTACGTGGAAGGGAATGACAGATCTATCCTAAAAGCGGAAAGACTAGTACTAAATTGTATGCAAAGGATGTCAGGAATTGCCACCGTCACGCATGATATAGTTAACAAATTAAGTGGGACTAAATGTAAAGTACTAGACACTAGAAAAACAACACCGGGGTTTCGTTTACTAGAAAAATGGGCAGTAAAAATTGGAGGTGGTGTAAATCATAGATTTGGGTTGTTCGATATGATTCTTATTAAGGACAATCATATTGATTATGCTGGAGGTGTCAAAAATGCACTTTTGGCCGCTCAAAAATATCTTCTTGAAAGCAATCTAAAGCTGGACATCGAGATTGAAGTACGTAACCTAATCGAACTTGCTGAAGTTTTACAAATAGGAGGTGTAATCAGAATTATGCTTGATAATTTCTCGTTTGAAAATATTCATGAGGCGTTAAAAATGATTGACGGGAGATTCCCCGTTGAGGCATCTGGAGGCATAACTCCCGAGACTATACGCCAATATGCTGAATGTGGAGTTGACTATGTTTCTATGGGCTACCTTACGCATTCGGTTAAAAGCCTTGATCTAAGCCTAAAGGCGGTAAAGTAATAAAGCAATTCTTACTCCATATCGGGCTTAATTTCTTTCCATTTTCAAAATGCGGTAGAAGAATCCAACTACCGTATAATTAAAAATCCATATAATTCTTGTATTACTTATTGATTTTGAATACTTTCGTACGTTGTTTTCCTAAAAAATTTAAATCCTTTTGTCTAAATTCCTTGGAGTAGTACTTTTTTGGACAATTTTTTGTCCTGTTCATGCACAACATAGATATATGTCTGAGTATAAAACTGCTTTTTACGTAGAAGGATTAGGCACAAGTCCATTTTTTTCGGTAGGAATTGAGCATTGTCCACAGCGTTCTCTTAAAAACTTCAGTGTTGTGAGAGCAGGCTTGGGATTTTTATTTTCTGGCGGAGAAGGAGCTTTAAGTAATACAAAACTCGCCCTTCCAATAAGTGTTTCTCATAGTTTTATAATCAATAATCTAAAAAAGCGTGTAAAACATAGAGTTTCTCTTCGATGCAATCCCAATCCTCCTCGTTTTTCAACAGAATGGTTTGGTGAGTACGGTTTGGGGTATACACCTCAATATTTTGGAGGTACGAGTTTTAGACATAATGTTTATGGAATAATTGCTTTTCGACAGCAAATTGTTATAAACAAACCCCCTCGTCCAAAAGTATACTATTTGAAAATCCAATACAATCCCTACTTTAGTTCGTTCGAAAAAAAGTTCTTTTTTCTCCCAGAAATCAATGCTACTATTTTTGGGGCATCATTAGCGTTTTCTATTCGATAATCGCAAAATCTCATCTTTAGGTTGGAAAGCCTTTTTATCTCTAATTAATGTCCTAAAATTGGATTTATTAGCTGTTTTTAGTACATTCGGAATGGATTTGGATTTCAGCCAAAAATTTAACCATACATGGAAGTTGCTTCACCGATTCAAAAAGAATATTATACTGCAGATGAACGTCATGAAATACTCAAACGTTACAGAAAAATATTACGTGGGGCAAAAGAGCACATCAAAGAGGGCGATACAAAACGTATAAAAAAAGCCCTAACAATTTCCATGGACGCACACAAAGAAATGCGTCGGAAATCAGGAGAACCCTATATCTATCATCCTCTAGAAGTTGCACTTATTTGCGTAGAAGAGATTGGACTTGGTCCAACTTCAATAATTTGTGCACTACTTCATGATGTAGTTGAAGATACGAGCATAACGCTTCAGGATATACAAAAAGACTTTGGCTCTAAAGTAACTCAAATCATCGATGGGCTTACTAAAATTGCAGGCAACTTTGAGCAATCTCAATCTGCACAAGCAGAAAATTTCAGAAAAATGCTCCTAACATTATCCACGGACGTTCGAGTAATTTTGATAAAACTTGCTGACAGACTTCATAATATGCGTACTCTTGGGAGTATGGCTCGAAACTCTCAACTCAAAATCGCACACGAAACTATTTACATATATGCCCCTTTAGCACATCGGCTTGGACTTTATCAAATAAAGTCAGAGCTTGAGGATATGTATTTGAAATATACCGAGCCTGAGTCATACAAACAGATATCTAGCAAGTTAAACACCACAAAAGCTGCACGTAAGCGTCTAATAGACAGCTTTATGCGACCGATAAAGAAAAGACTTAAAGATGCAAACTTGGATTTTTACATCAAAGGACGGCCTAAACATATCTACTCTATTTGGAAAAAACTCAATTCCCAAAATGTAGCTTTTGAACAAATATATGATCTATTTGCAATCCGAATCATCATATCAGGTATTCCGCCGACTGAGCGAGAAAAAGAAAAAGCGGCGTGTTGGCAAGCTTACAGCATTGTTACAGACGAATATACACCCAATCCTGATCGCCTTAAAGACTGGATAAGTACTCCTAGAGCTAATGGATATGAAAGTCTGCATACAACTGTAATGAGCAATAGTGGCTTATGGGTGGAAGTCCAAATTAGATCAGAACGAATGGATGAAATCGCTGAAAAAGGATACGCTGCCCATTGGAAATACAAAGGAACGGACACATCGCTTGACAAGCCATTGGATCAATGGATAAATCAAGTTAGAGATACATTAGCAAACAAGGATCGATCTGCTATAGAGTTTCTCGAAGATTTTAGGGGCAGCTTGTTCAACGAAGAAGTATTTGTTTTTACACCCAAAGGTGACTTAAAAGTATTAAGAAAAGGAGCTACTGTTCTTGACTTTGCTTTCGATATACATACTGAAATTGGTCAAAAATGTACAGCGGGGAAAGTTAATAATCATTTAGTTCCGATAAGCTACACTCTTCAAAATGGTGATCAGGTAGAAATACTTACTACAAAAAATCAAAAACCATCAGAAGATTGGTTGAGAATTGTAGTTACTTCTAAGGCAAAAGCGAGGATTAAGGATATTTTAAAAGAATCCAACAAGGGATATATTTCTGAAGGCAAAGAAATAATAACAAAGAAGCTCAAAAATTTGGGAATTGAAACAAATCTTGAAACCTTCAATCAATTAAGGGCCTATTTCAATAAAAAAGATTACAATGAGCTTTTCTACTTTTTTGGTAAAGGGTATCTAGCCGCTGATGAAATCAAAAAGTTCAAAACTGCTAGAGAAGTTCTAGCCGTCAAGCAAAAGAAGGTAGAACTAGGAGAAAAAGCATATAAGGATGCCAAAACGTTTGAAAGAGAATTTAAAAAAGAGAAAGGAACAGATACTCTACTTATTGGAGATGATCTTCAAAAGATTGATTTTACTTTAGCCCGGTGCTGCAACCCTATTCCAGGGGATGATGTTTTTGGGTTTCTCACCATAAATGAAGGTATAAAAATACATAGAAACCTTTGTCCCAATGCTAACCAACTTCTTTCAAATTATGGCAATAGAGTAATAAAAGCACGATGGGCGAGTCAAATAGAAAAAGCATATCCTGTTACCATAGAGCTCAATGGCTTGGATCGTGTAGGAATGATACAAGACATTTCGCGTGTGATCTCTGCAGAACTACATATTAATATGAGAGGATTATCCGTGGAAACATACGATGGCATTTTTGAAGGGAATATTAAAGTGAGTGTTTTTGATACTGAGCATTTAGAGATACTGATGAAAAAGTTAGAAGAGATAAATGGGATTAGCTCAGTATCAAGATCGCAAGATGAAACTCAATCTTGACCGTTAAGTAAATTTTATCCCAAAAACGGAAAATATTTTTTACCGATTTTTGGAGATACTATTTTTATAGATTAGGTTTATACTTACTAATTTATCAAATCAAAACGCTATGAAACCTATTATGGAATTTGGTTTTTCTGTTGGGCATGTTCCAAAATTATCAGAAAAAGAAGGAGGAATTTATTCACTTACACCCATACAACGAAGAGAGTTTGAAAGAAATATCGTAAACTTCAAAAAGAGATTTGGGAGCAATGAGCCAAAATTTTTTATTGATAACTCAAAATGGGATTTACTTTTAAACGGAAAAACTATTGACAAAAATGGCAAAATTACAGATTGGCTAAGAAGGTATCCCAAAAAGGCCGTTTATGGATTCTCAATAAGTTATTGCTATAATCGCTCGGGTGTCTTTTATCTCAAAATAAACACGATTTTACATACTCTTGGGACGGAAGATTTAGAATTTCATTGTTCAAATCTCGCGTTTTTCTCTTTGGGTAGAGGAGAAAGGCCTGTCCTAAAATTTATATCGGAGTCAGAGCAAAGAGCAGAACTTAGAATTGCTCGGATTTCGAGAGAAAGCTACCGATTATTTTTAGAAGAAAAAGATCCTAAAAAAAGAGAACAAAAGCTCAATAGGCAGTTACGAAAGTTATCTCCAAAAATCGTATCTATAGGCAATAACGTTCCTTTTGAAAATGAAGGAATACTGATTTCTAGCAATCGAGTAAAAGAGTTACTAAGTACATTTGAAACCACATCCAAAGGGATGACCTTACAATTTGCTTATAAACAAAAGCAGCCTTTTGTAACCCTTTGTTTTGACATAAATCCAGGATTTGAGGGCGGCATACCGTACCCTCCTCCACTTTCACCGCCATGAAAACACTACTAAACATTTAAAAAATGGATCTTAGCCAGTTTAGGCAAGTAGTAAGCATACTAGCAGATTTGGTATGGTTGGTTCCCATTAGCATTATGCTATCTAATTGGATAAAATTACACAAAGGGCAAAAACTATTTGCGTTTTACTGCATTCTATCTTCTGGAGTTTCGATATTTTCCATCTTACTGTATTTTTTTAAAGTAAATAATCATTTTTTAGGGTTTGCATATTCCATAATTGAGTTGGTTTTTTTGCCTATGGTAATTTACTTTTTTAAGACTGACTATTCAAAATCATATATTCTGCGTGTATCTACTGTTAGTTTTGCTTTATTGATTGTTGAAACATATTTTTTACACGCTGGTATGGTGGAGAATTATATTGCTAAATCACTTATCCGCTTTCTAATTGCTTTTTTGTTTGGCAATTATCTTGTAAACCTTTTGATTCATAATAAAAAGGATAGTATTAATACAATAAATATGTATATCTCATTAGGAATAATGGTTTTGTTTTTTCTTAAAGGAGTATATAGTTTCTTTTGCAACTTTCTGCTTTCTTACGAATACAATTTTTATTTATATATGCAGATAGAAAACTTCGTAAGTATGTTTACGATATTGGTCGCATGTACTATATCTTGGGCCTTGATCCGATATCGAGATCAGAAGTTAAATTAAATACTATGAAGCATTATTGGCTTATATGTGTAGGGTTCGTACTATTATTCTCTTACTCTCGTGGATATTGCCAAAGTACCTTAAAAATTGTAGAGTTTAAAACATCTACTTATCAGAAAGATTCTGTTTGGAACACTCAAAAAAAAATAAAAATACCCTATCAGCCGAATTTACTCGTCGTAAAGTTTGCTGAAGACAACCTGACTACAAACAAACAATATATCTGTATTATTTATGAGGTAGTAGGCACATATGATACTTTACAATTAGGTAGCAATACCATAGTTAACTTTTATAATTTGAAGGGAGGTAATTATACTTTAACATTCAAAAATCTAGATTCTAGGGCAGAAACAAAAATAAACTTTACGATCGAGCTAGAGTTTTGGCAAAAATGGTGGTTTACCCCATTTATTTTTTTAATTACCTTTCTTGTAATAGTTACTATATTCTACTTTATATATTTGATTCAACTCAGAACAAAACTTAGTTTTCAATCACAAAAGCATGTATTGGAAATGAAAGCTATGAGGGCACAAATGAATCCTCATTTTATATTCAATAGTATGAATACAATTGATGCCTATATCCTACGAAAGAGGTTTGTAGAAGCATCAGATTTTTTGCAAAAATTCTCAAAACTTATACGAAACGTATTAGAAAACTCCGAAAGGAAAGTCGTACCTCTTACCAAAGAGATAGAGACCCTAGGTATGTATGTTGAGCTGGAACAAGAGCGATTCTCGCATAGTTTTGACTATGCTATTCATCTTAATGATTCGCTAAAAAAGGGTAAAATAGAAATCCCCTCTATGATTTTACAGCCTTTTGTGGAAAACTCAATTTTACATGGTATTCGACATTTGAAGGATAGACGAGGGCAAATAATAATATCCATTTCTCCTCACCCTGCAAACGAAAATCTCCTTGTCTGTAGCATTGACGATAATGGTATTGGCATGGAAGCATCTTCCGAAGTGAATAAGCAACGAAACAAATCACATAATTCTATGGGGGTTCAGGTTACTTTAGAGCGTATACAAGGGTACCAATCAGAATCAAATATAAACATCCCTACACAAGTCATTAATAAAAAAGAGGGGACGCGAGTAGAATTAGTTTTGCCTATTGAACATTCTTAATTACCTAAATATTGTTTTATATTTGATAAACCATTTCTTTGTGCCTTGACAATAGAGAGCCCATGCGAGCAGTAATTATTGACGACGAAGTTTCTTGTATTGAGTCTTTGGAAGCTAAAATCGAGCTTTTTGTACCGAGTGTAAAAGTTATAAAGACATTTGTTGTCCCACAAGAAGCATTAAGAGAAATTCAAAAGATAGATGTAGAAGTTCTATTTTTAGATATAGAAATGCCAAACATGAATGGTATTACGTTTGCCCAAAAGGCAAATTTGCAAGATACTGAGATTATTTATACTACAGCTTACCAAAAGTACGCATTAGATGCATTTAAAGTAAGTGCTTTTGACTTTCTTTTAAAGCCTGTAGATAGGCATGAACTCGTAAAATGTATCCAACGGTTATCCGAAAAATTAGAACAGAAAAAATTAAATTCTAAGACAAAACTCCACACTAAATTCAACAAAATCACGGTGCATACGACAAAAGGTATGCTATTCGTTTTGATACAAGATATACTGTGGCTAAACTCTGACAACAATTATACTACACTTCACACAACTCAGGGTGAAAAAATTGTTACAAGCAGGCATATTGGGGAATTCGAAGATCTATTGTATGAACATGACTTTTGTCGAATCCATAATTCTATTCTCATCAATCTTCATCACATCTCCGAATATATAAAAGGAGACGGAGGATCTGTTGTACTTTCAAATGGTGAGCAGCTTGAAGTATCTAGGAGGAGGAAAGCCGATCTATTAGCCATGATATTCTGAAAATTTTTAATGAATAGAAAATTAATCCTTAGTACTTGCAATTAGTCATTTAAAAAAACCTGTTTTTATACCTTTTACGTTGAAAACTTATAGATCGAGTTAAAAAAATATCATTTTTTTATTTAATAGTATTGCTATTATTGTAAATTTCTTTCTATTTTTGTTAAAAGATTGGTTAATAGATTTTACTTCATCGGCACGCATTTATAAAATAATTTTGTCAATCCTTTTTTTTAGTTATAATTCAGCCGATTAAAGTAATATAAACGATAAAAGGTTTAGGGTATGAGTTACGCCGAGATAGTTATATTTGACTACTCGGCTTTTTTATTTTCAAAAATTTTGGGCTACGAGAATGTATATAATCCTTGGTTAAATAAAAAATTGTTATATCAAATAAAAAATTGAGTTTATTCTTAACTTGTGTGAAATTTTAAACCTAAGATTATATGAATAAATCAATACGATTACAAAAAAAAATCAACCCTTTTCTAAAATTTTGTTTATTGTTTTTAGTTGCATTTCAAAGTGCTTTTGCACAGCGAAACAATTATACAATTAAAGGAAAAGTAAGTGATAGTTTTGGTAGTTTGCCTGGCGTCTCAATAAGAGTAATGGGGCTATCATTAGGTACAACAACTGACTTGGATGGAGAATACGTATTAAGTCTGAATTTATCTGAAGGCAGTTATAGCTTAGTGTTTAGCTCTGTGGGTTATACGAATATTACAAAAAAAATAACTCTAGCTAATGAGACATTGATTACAGAAAATATAACTATGTCTACTGATGGGCTAAATTTGGATGAACTTATAGTTACAGGCTCAACAAGTAAACAAAGTCGTCGAGAACTTGGTAACGCAATAAGTCAAATTAGTTCTGACCAGTTGGTAAAATCTGGCACTAATAACCTTTTTGGTGCTATGCAAGGTAAAGTACCTGGAGCTCAGATTACTCAAAATTCAGGGGACCCTGCTGGAGGCATGACCATACGACTAAGGGGTATAAAATCCATACGTGGAGATTCAGATCCTCTTTATGTAATTGACGGTGTCATTGTTAGTAATTCTTCAACTAATGTCTCCCAAACCGCATTAGCAAATCAAGTGGGTGCTGCAACGCCAGGAACAAATAGAATGGCCGATATCAATCCTAATGATATTGAAAATATTAGTGTTTTGAATGGTTCTGCTGCAGCTGCTCAATATGGCTCACGGGCAGCAAATGGTGTGGTATTAATTACAACAAAACGAGGGAAATCGGGTGCCCCAAAGGTAAGTTTTACGTCAAGTTTTAACGTAAATGAGCTTCGTAAGAAAGTTTTTATTAGTACTTATGGTAAGCAGTTTGGGTGGACAGGACTTAGATTACATACAATCGGTGCTGTTACACCTGCATCCATTACCGCTAATAATCCTTCTGCCACATTTGTACCAATCACAAGAGACGGAGTAGCTACTAATTTAGCAACAAACCTTGTGGACGTAACAAGATATGACTATCAAGATGATATTTTTCAAACGGGCATTGGTACTGACAACTCAATAAGCATAACAGGAGGAAACGACAAAACACAATACTTTACATCAGCTTCTTACATGAAAAATCAGGGTATCATTAAAGGTACGGATTTTAACAGGTATAATCTTAGAGCTAGACTAGATCAACGGATCAATAGTTGGGCTAAATTTTCTGCAGGTCTAAGTTATACAAATTCATTTGCTAATGAAAAAGCAAACGGTAATGTCTTTTATAGTCCTATAAATTCAGTTAATATCACGAACAACATTTATGATATTTCTATTAGAGATGTGGCTGGTGCCTTAAAAGCGGTCGAACCCACCCGAGTTAATCCGCTTTCTACTATTGAAGACATGGATTTTACTCAACAAGTTTCCAGAACTATCAACGATATACAACTAAATCTAAATCCTTTCAAAGGACTTACATTAGATTGGGTTGCTGGTGTTGATTCATACAACCAATTAGGCAGGAATCTTATCAATCCATATCCTTACCAAGCAGAAGCTGGATTGCCAGTCGAGAGATATCCTTCGGGTTACGCTTCAAATGTAAATAATGTAGTTACGTTGTTTAATAATGATGTCACAGCAAATTATGAAAAAAAATTATCTGAAAAACTTAATCTCCGTCTCACAGGTGGATTTAATTATCAGCAACAACAGTCCGATTTTGCTAGAGCAAGTGGTGAAAACCTTGCTCCATTCATAGAAACAGTAAGTGGTGCTGCCAGTACTACCGTAGGTGCTGGTTATGGACTGGATAAGTTTAATTTGAGTGGGTCATTTTTACAAGGTACGTTTGGATATGATAACTTAGCTTACGTAACGGCTGCAATAAGGCGTGACAGATCATCAAAGTTTTCTCCATCCGAAACAAATCAATTCTATCCTAAACTAAGTGCCTCATTTGTCCCCTCAGATCTTAAATTTTGGAAAAATAGTAATGTTTCTTCCATATTTAGTGGTTTTAAAACTCGAATTTCATGGGGTCAGTCAGGAAATTTAACAGGAATCGGGTCTTATGATCGTTTTTGGCAATTTAATCCAGTACCTTTCTTAGGTAAAAATACAATCACACCTAATACAACATTTGCAAATCCATCAGTACGACCAGAAAGGATGACTGAGTTAGAAGGAGGTATAGATTTAGCTTTTTTAAAAAACAAAATGAATTTGGGTATTACAATGTATAAACAGCTCATAAGTGATTTGGTTGTGAATAGAGTACTTGCATCATCTACTGGGGGTTTAGGAATCGTAAATAATGTGGGAGAGATGGAAAACAAGGGAGTAGAAATACAGTTGAACATAATTCCAATTAAAAATCAAGACTTTAGTTGGGACTTTACATTGATCTATAATAGCAATCGTAACCTAATTACTAAATTAGGTAGTCCTTCTGTAAGTTTGTCTAACTCAGCAGGAGCACCTGTTTTCCTTGTAGAAGGTCAACCAGCCACTATATTTTTAGGGAATCCGTATGCTCGTAATCCTGATGGTTCATTGTTGTTAACTCCTCAAGGCTTACCTCAAAGAGAACGTGGTACACAAAGTACGCTTACTACTTTTGTAGCAGAAAGGGACGACAAAGGTCAGCCTAAAGGAGCATTTGTTAGGTCAATCATAGGTAATCCAAATCCAAAATGGACGGGTTCTTTTGTTAATTCATTATCGTATAAGAAATTCAATTTTGGGTTTATGCTTGATGCTGTTCAAGGTTTAGATGTCTTCAATGCCGATAAACGTACGCGTAATAATGTAGGAATTGGTGACATAGCAGAAAAGGAATTGAAAGGAGAGTCTCCTAGAGGGTCTGTATTTGCACTCGTCCCAATTGAAGAGTACAGAGTGGATGACGGTTCTTTTGTAAAATTAAGAGAGATAAGTTTGGGGTATCAATTACCTAAATTAATAAAAGGAGTTAATAGCATGAGCGTAAACTTAATTGGGCGAAATCTTAAATCTTGGGATAAGTACAATGGATATGATCCAGAAACCAATGCTGGAGGGAATAGTGATTTAGTGAGAGGAATAGATTTTGGAAATGTTCCAATACCAAAAACCTATCAAGTTCAGTTATCTATTGCTTTTTAATTCATGTAATTACTTAGAAAAACGAAAAAAAATGAAAAATAAATTATTTTATATTGTAATTCTTGGCACATTGTTAAACATTTCATGTACAGATGAATATTTAAATCCAAGTACAGCAAGTGAACAGCAAGTGGTGAATGATGTAAATGGTTTAATTACACTATGTAATGGTCTTCAATTTAGGTTTTCAGTAGGGCGAGCCAGTCCTGCATATACAGTACCTACTTCTAGTGGGCTTACCACTAAAGAACTAACCGTTCTGAATGCAGGCAATACGGATGAAGAAAATCTAAGAATAGGTGGTCTCGGTGTTCAATCCATTAACGGTGTTATTACAAATCTTTGGAATCAAAACAATATTGTGAAAGCGAATGCTGACATAATTCTAGAAAATGTTAGTAAAGTAAACGATGCGAATACCAAAGGTAGCATTATAGCTTATGCTTCTATATTTAAAGCGATGGCTTTAGGGAATCTTGCAATGTTTTTCGAACAAGCACCTATATCCGTCGGGGAAAACGCCATATTCAGCAAAAGAGAAGACATTTTAAAAGCGGCTATTAATACCCTTGAATCAGCAGCAACTTCTTATTCAGGATCATCTACTAATTTCAATAACAGGATAGCCGCTGGAATAGATATCCCTAATACTATTCAAGCTTTAATTGCTAGATACGCTATTATGTTAGGCGATTCAGACAAAGCTTTAGCCGCTGCGAATAAGGTAGACCTGACTAAGAGGTCAATATTCAACTTCGACGATATTAGTCGTAACGCACTTTTTGAAAATACCTTTAGCAATCGTAACGTAACAGAGCCTGTTGGTCAAGGTTTTGCTTTACCCTCCGAGCTAGCAGTTGATCCAAAGGACAAAAGGATTACTTTCTTTTTTCAAACAACCGTGCCTGGTAACAATCTAGCTAGAGCAAGTTTTTTTACTGCTAATACTACAGCTGTTCCAATTTATCGCCCTGGAGAAATAATGTTAATAAAAGCGGAAGCCTTTGCTCGTAAAAGTAGTTTAGCAGATGCTGTAGCTGAGATTGATAAAGTGCTAACCAAGAAAACAGATGCTGTGGGTATAGGTGCAGATCTATCTGCTTATAGTGGTGAAAAGACGCAAAGTGCTATATTGAATGAAATCTTCAAGCAACGCAGTATAGAATGTTATCTTATGGGAATGAAGCTTGAAGATAGTAGAAGATTTAATAGACCTCCTGGTGAACGAAATCGTACATTCTATCCTTATCCGCAAAGTGAGCGAGATAATAATAGAAATACCCCGGTTGATCCTACAAGTTGATTAAAGCCAAAACTCCACAGACACAGATTCTGTGGATGTTCTTCGGAGTTTTTACAGCCAATGTCTTCAGATTAACCAAACGAAGGCATATTTTGGATCAAAGGAATTTTCTGAGGAGTAAATAATTCTCAAGATATGCAATGAGGTTATTTTTACGATATATACAGGTTTAATCTTCTTTTCTGCACTTTTGCGAATCGTCGCACCGCTTATAAAAAGTGGCGGACGCCGCCCGCCAATCTCAAGTTCAAAAAAAGGCGAATGCTACTCACCACTCACTTCCGTGGGATTTTTCTGTTTTTATTGACCTTGAATAGGTTAAAGATAAAAAAGTTAGTGGAAGCTGTCAAGAAATCGAACAAATCCACTCACGTTCGTTTTCGCTGGTTTTTTGAACATGTAGCGACGATCTCTATGAATAGTATCAATTATAAGTAAATTCGCAAATTTAAAGTAGTTCCTAGAAACTCCTTTGATCCTTGAAAAACCGTTTTATAACGAGTTTGTGTGAGAAGACTGTCCTATCCAATCAAAATCGAAGCAAAATGCTCAAAAAAAATCAATAATCAACCCATAAAAAATGAATCTTTGATTGCTAAAAATAGATTTTCAAGGACACCCTAAGAAATTCATTCGTCAATACACAAACCCAAA
>JBOFGX010000206.1:0-18989 GCA_051649345.1 Leadbetterella sp.
GGCTGAGGTCAAGCGAAAGAGTGTTGGCCTGAATTTTTTATGTAAAAGGATAAGCAAAGGGAAAAAATTCGGACAATTTTTCGCTTGTGGGGTTTTTGCTTACTTTTTGACCAATCAAAAAGTAAGTTCCGCCTGAATAGGGCGGCCACCAGACCAGATTAAAGTACCGACTTTTTGTAGATTTTACTTGTTTTCTGGTATTAATTTTTGATAAAAAATAGAATAATAAAATGATATTCAATTCTTTATGAGTATTTGAGGGACGACTAGGTAAGAAAAGTTAACCCAAAATCCAGCGATTACCTAAATGCTCTTAGAATTACGTGGCTAACTCTACTAGTATTCTTCAATGCCTTTCTGGTGTGCGGACTTTCCCGCAACGGCGGATCGTCGAAAAGAAAGCCAGAAGGCTGTACCCAACCAATGAAACCTCGAAGTTTTAAATACCTCCCCTGAAAAAATAAGAATTTTAGTACTTGGTGAATTATTCGCTGCTCTTTTTTCCATACGGGCTGAACCTTAGTTTAAATGGCTTTTCACTTCATTTAGTTTAGAATTCCTTATTTTTTCTTTTTAAATATATATTCCCCTGATAATACGTAAAGTAAAAATAAGTGTTAGACTTGTAGATGAAAAATGGTTTGGCAATGAAACTACAAAGTACGATCAAAAGGTATCACGATACCTTTGAGTAAGTTCTGAAGTAGGTTGAAAGCAAAATATATATGTAGTCCATGTCGAATGTTGATTTTGGAGTGAAACCTACGAATATAGATCCTCTGATAGTCTCAAAAACAAATGGACTCAAAGTATCGCGAAATACTTACATTCTGTAATTATCACTATTCAATTGCTTTAATTCGGAAGAACTTGAATGGACTAACATTAACAGGAAAATAGAATTTATTGAAAAAAAATACCCCGAGATTCCATCTCAGGGTATTTCAAATGATTATTTATAGGGGAAAGGATTATCCAATCTGAACTCTCACGAAAGAGTTAACTTTCATTCCTTTAACTGTTTTATCTACTAATTGAGCTATCGTAAGAGAAGGATCTTTTACGAATTCTTGGTTAAGAAGTGTTTGCTCTTTATAGAACTTATTTAGTTTACCAAGGGCTATTTTCTCCAACATGGCATCAGGCTTTCCTTCCGCACGTGCTTGCTCTTTACCAATCTCAATTTCTTTCTCAACTATTGCAGGATCTACATCGTCTTTGTCAAGTCCTACTGGCTTCATAGCCACTACTTGCATAGCAACGTCTCTTCCTAGGTCAGTTACATCAGTTCCACCTGTACTTCCGAAGGAAATCACACCCGCCGCTTTCTGGTTGGAATGGATATACGCAACTACCTGCTCTCCTTCTATTTGCTTGTAGTAACTTACCACTAATTTTTCTCCTATTTTACCAATAAGCTCCGTAATGTTTTCTTGTGCAGATTGCCCATTTGGAAAAGACAATGCTAGTAATGCATCTGTATCTGCTGGATTTCCTGCTACTGCAGCATCCAAAAGTGCATTAGCTAAATTTCTGAAATCGTCAACTTTAGCTACAGGCTCTGTTTCGCAAGCAAAAGCAATAATCGTCACCTTCTTTTTGTCTGCACTTGTGTTTACAAGCACTACTCCTTCGGAAGTCTCGTTATCGGCACGCTTGGCAGCCACTTTCTGACCTGCTTTACGCAATATTTCTACGGCTTTTTCAAAGTCCCCACCGGCTTCGGTAAGAGCCTTTTTACAATCCATCATTCCTGCACCTGTTGATTGACGCAATTTGTTTACGTCAGCTGCTGTAATATTCATTGGTATGTATACTTTTTTTGATTTACTATTTATTAAATAAAGGCTGACCAGTATTACTGACCAGCCTCGTTATATTTTTTGTAAAAATTAAGCTTCTGCTTCCTCAGTACTTGCTTCTGCAGCTGGAGCCGCTTCTTCAGTTACAACAGCCTCAGCAACAGGAGCTGATTCAGAACCACCTACTTTCACTCTTTTTCTTTTTCCATCAGCAGATTGAGCTTCTTCAGTCGTTCCTACTACTTCACGAGCAGCATCTACGGCACGCTTAGCATCCTCTTCTTCTTGAAGAGCAGCTGATTCTTTATCTGTTTTTCTCTCCATGATACCTTCTTCAATGGCTTTACCAATTGCTAGAGTTATCAATGAAATTGATTTGTATGCATCATCATTTGCAGGAATTGCGAAATCAACCGACTCAGGATTGGAGTTAGTATCACACATAGCTACTACAGGTATACCTAATCTTTTGGCTTCTGCAATTGCTAAATGCTCACGCTTAATGTCTACTACAAAAATTGCTGCTGGGAGTCTTGACAAATCTGCGACACCACCCAATAATCTCTCTAATTTTCCTTGCTCACGACTCATCATAAGCTTTTCTCTTTTAGCGATATTTTTTGCTGTAGTCTCGTCAGAAAGCATCTTGTCGATGTTGTTCATCTTCTTCAACGACTTTTTGATTGTCGTAAAGTTTGTCAACATACCACCTAACCATCTTTCTGTTACGAATGGCATTTTTAATCTGTTTGCCTCTTCTGAAACAATCTCTTGAGCTTGTTTTTTAGTAGCTACAAACATAACCTTACGTCCAGAGCGAATGACGCTTTTGATAAATGCTTGAGCAGCATTTAACGCCTCCAATGATTGATTAAGGTCAATAATATGGATCCCGTTTTTCTCCATAAAAATATAAGGAGCCATTCTTGGGTCCCACTTGCGGGTAAGGTGTCCGAAGTGCACACCTGCATCTAAAAGATCTTTGTATTGTATCTGTGCCATTTTTGTTTTAATTAAATTGTTTGAAATACATTAGGCAGCAAAATGCATCGGGCACGATAAGCACTTTCTGGACCAAATATTTTTTGAAAATCCAAAGCCAACGCAGAAAATACGTCGGTTTTGGAAATTTTTTTTATTAACGTTTTGAGAACTGGAAACGCTTACGAGCCTTACGACGTCCGTATTTCTTACGTTCAACCATACGTGAATCACGCGTTAGAAACCCTTCTTTCTTAAGAGCTGGTCTATTTTCAGAATCTGCCTCACACAATGCTCTTGAAATGGCCATACGGATAGCTTCAGCTTGTCCAGAAATACCACCACCACGAACATTTATTTTAAGGTCAAATTTTCCAGTTGCATCTACTAAACCAAAAGGTTGATTCGTAATAATCTGAAGAACCTCTGTTGGAAAATATATAGCAAGATCACGACCATTTACAGTCATATCGCCTTTGCCTGGCATCATATATATACGAGCCACGGCTGTTTTTCTTCTACCTACGGTATTTATAACCTGCATAGTATGTATTTTTTTTAGATTCTAGAATTAATTAAGTTCAATAACCGACGGTGTCTGTGCTTGGTGAGGATGCTCAGAGCCAACATACACATACAAATTTGTGTAAAGCTTGCTACCCAATCTATTTTTTGGCAACATACCTTTAATAGCCATTTCTACCACACGTCTACCATCTTTCGCCATAAGCTCCTTTGGTGTAGCAAAACGCTGTCCACCTGGGTGACCTGTATGACGTGTGTAAACTTTTTCATTCATTTTTTTGCCAGTCAAACGTATTTTCTCGGCATTGATAACTATCACATTATCTCCACAATCAACATTGGGAGTATAAGATGTTTTATTTTTACCCTGAAGTATGTTTGCAATTTGGCTGCATAGGCGACCTAGTACTTTATTGCTAGCATCTACTACGACCCATTTTTTTTCTACGGTCCCTCTATTTGCTGATACCGTTTTAAAACTTAATTGTTCCACAATTTTACTTGTTTTAAATGTTTTACATAAAAAAGTGCAAAAAAAATCATTTCTGAAATTTATGCGTATTGGGAATTATTCGGCTTCTAAAAGACGCAAAAAAACGTGAACGGAATATCACATTTTCAAATAATTAGCTCGGCTTTTTAGATGCGGGCAGCTCCAACGATGCCTTAATCGGGTCGCAAAGTTACGAATAATTCCTTTATATACAAGGGCTTTTGAAAAGATAATTCAAAAGGATTTAAACTTTAATTTAGGTGTTTTTTTAAATCCGCAAAAGCTAGGTGCAAATTCTTGTTTTGATACAAAATAGTATAAACAAAGTTCAATATAGGCATTTCTATAGCATATTTTAGATTGAGCTCATAGACACTTTTAGTTGCGAAATACCCTTCGGCGATCATCTTTAGTTCTACTTGTGCTGATTGTATAGTATATCCTTTGCCTATCATCTTACCAAATGTTCGGTTTCTGCTAAACTGAGAATAAGTAGTAACCAATAAATCACCCAAATACGCAGAAGAGTTGATTTGCCTTGGATGCGGAGAAATACTGTCTACGAATCGATGGATTTCTTCAATACCATTGGCAACCATAACTGCCTGAAAATTATCACCCGAACCCAAACCTTGTGATATACCACATGCTAGTGCAATGATGTTCTTTATAATTGCTGCATATTCTACGCCTTCAATATCTGTATTGAAAGAAGTCCCTACGTATCTACATCGTAGAGCTTCGGAAAAAGTTTTGGCCAATAGAGAAGAATAACCCGAAATCGTTAAATAAGAGTGTTTCTCTAGTGCTATTTCTTCTGCATGACAGGGCCCACCAATAGCAAGTAGGTTTTCTTTAGGAACAAGAAAATTAGTTTGCAGCCAATCGGTTACCAAACAGTTTTGGGATGGAATCATTCCTTTTACTCCAGAAACAATGTATTTATTATCTAAAATATCTTGAGGTAAATTCATGAAGACTTCCTCTAAAAAAGCAGCGGGTATAGCTAATATGACCCAATCGGTATCTTTGAGGGCTTCCTTTAAAACATGGTATGGTTTAACTTTTGAAGGGTGAAGTTCAATACTACTTAAATAGTCTGGATTATGGTGAAACTTCCGTATATGTTCCACACTTTCTTTATTTCGAATCCACCACTTTATCTTTACATTATTTTCAGATAGTATTTTTACCAGTGCCGTTGCCCAACTACCCCCTCCCAGAACCGTTATTTTCATAATTAAAGAGCTATTTGGGTTTATTTCTACTGTTTTTCTTAGTATTCGATTTTATTCCAGATTTGCTAGCTGTCTTTTTTGAATACGTTGGTCTCATATTTTTGGCCTTTTTCTCATGAAAAGCACCTTTGAATGTAGGGTCAACTTTTTTACGTTGATCATCCAATTCTTTTAGTATTTGCTGCTGCTCTTCAAAGGGAGTTTCACTCATTTGAATCTGAGAGGGTATTTCAGTAATAGGAATTGGAGCCCTAATGATACCTTCTATTTTCTGCAAATGGTATTCCTCGGAAGGTAAAACAAACGTTATAGCCTTGCCAGTAGCTTTAGCTCTACCTGTACGACCAATACGGTGTACATAGTCTTCATAAATAAGCGGTACATCGAAATTGATTACCAAATTCACACCCGAGATATCTATGCCTCTTGCCGCAATGTCTGTAGCAACCAGAACTTTAATTTTCTCGGTTCGAAAATCGTTAATAGAATTTATACGTGTATTCTGCCCTTTGTTGGCATGTATGACACGTATTTGTGAACTTCCAATTACTTTTCTTTCTAAAAACTTAAAAACATTATCCGCAACCGTTTTCGTTCTACAAAAAACAATGGTCTTTAGCTCTAAATTTTGATCTATAATATGCCCCAAAAGAAAGATCTTAGTCATAAAATTAGGAACATTGAAACGCTCTTGATCAACGGTCTCTGCCGTAGTGGCAGAAGGTGAAACTTCAATCTTTACAGGGGCTTCCAAAAACTCTTCGCTTAGAGTTTCAACTCGTGGTTGAAATGTGGCGGAAAACAAAAGATTTTTTCGTTTTCTGGGAATGATCTCTAGGATTTTCCGGATTTGGGGCATAAAACCCATATCCATCATTTTATCTGCCTCATCCAAAACAAGGTATTGAAGTGACTTGGTGACGATTTCACCTGTTAAATACAAATCCATAAAGCGACCTGGCGTAGCAATAATTATATCGACCCCTTTTTTCAATTCTTCTATTTGCGTCTTGGGACCCAAGCCTCCAAATATGGCTACCGAACGCAAGTCTGTATATTTACTTAATTCTAAAGAACTTTCTTTTATTTGAATGACAAGCTCTCGTGTAGGAGCTAAAATCAAAGCCCTAGGACTCGTACCTTGAGCATATTTTGTCTTCATTAAGATAGGTAAAAGGTAAGCAGCTGTTTTTCCAGTTCCTGTCTGAGCAATACCCAACACATCATGTCCTTGAAGTATGACAGGAATTGCTTTTATTTGAATTTCAGTAGGTTCTGAATACCCTAAATCCTCAATCGCCGATAGCAATTGCTTATTAAGATCGAATTGACTAAAGTCGAGCGAGTGAGGTTCCATTTTGGAAAAGTTATAAATGAATATACCAGCAAAGATATGCTGGTATACACAATAAGATACTATTAAATATTATGCAGGAAAAGACTTGGAGATGTCTGTAAAGTCACGTGACTTCAAAGATGCCCCCCCTACTAGACCCCCGTCTACATCTGGCTGAGAGAATAGCTCCTGGGCATTGGCCGCACCGACACTACCACCATACAATATAGAAATGGTATCCGCTATTTCTTGTCCGTACTTAGTTGCTAAATGATCTCTCAAAATTTTGTGCATCTCTTGGGCTTGTGCTGAAGAAGCAGTAACGCCCGTTCCAATTGCCCAAATCGGCTCATAAGCAATCACGACTTTTTGGATTGCTTCTGGTGATAAATGAAACAGTCCATTTGTAAACTGGCTTCTTACAAAATCAAAATGAATTCCCGCTTCTCTCTGAGCCAGGGTTTCTCCACAACAAAAAATTGGTGTAAGACCTTCTGCTAAAATAGCGTCTACTTTCTCAGCCACAAAAGCGTCTGTCTCTCCGAAATACTCACGACGCTCGCTATGACCAATGATCACAAATTTGACGCCTACTGATTTTAGCATTTGAACAGAAACCTCACCTGTATAAGCTCCTGAAGATTTAGGATGACAATTTTGGGCAGCGATACTTACTTTTGGGGAGTTTACTAACTTTGTGAACGAACTTAAATAGGGAAATGGAACCCCCAAAACCACATGTACATTGGGATTATTCATTTCATCTGAAACCATATTGACAACTTCGCTCAAAAGGATTTGGCCTTCTTCAAAGTTTTTATTCATTTTCCAATTACCTGCTGCGTATTTTTTTCTCATTTCTTTTTTGCAATATATATTTATTATACTATTATCATATTGTGATATACATTTTGTACATCATCATCTTCCTCTAATTTTTCTAAAAGTTTATCTATGTCAGCAGATTGCTCTTCAGATATGGCTTTGGTATCTGTAGGAATTCTTTCAAAGTCAGCGTGTAACATTTCATAATTTTTACTTTCTAAAAATTTCTGAATAGCACCATAGGCTGCAAACTCGCCATAAATATTGATTTGATTATTTTCCTCGTCTAGAAATACATCGTCTGCACCAAAATCTATAAGTTCTAGTTCTAGCTCATCAATGTCCACTCCTGAATTTGCTATTTTGAAAATACATTTTCTTTCAAATATAAAATCAAGCATCCCATTTGTCCCTAAGTTTCCGTTGCACTTATTGAAGTAACTACGGACATTGGCAACTGTACGGTTATTATTATCAGTAGTACATTCTACCAAAACCGCAACACCGTGCAATCCATATCCTTCCAATACAATTTCCTTATAATCTTCTTGATCTTTTGAAGACGCACGTTTAATAGCATTGTCTACATTGGTCTTGGGCATATTGGCCGCCTTCGCGTTTTGAATAATCGCTCGCAAACGAGAATTGGACACTGGATCTGGACCACCACTCTTTACAGCCATGACAATATCCTTACCTATGCGAGTGAAGATCTTGGCCATAGAACTCCAACGCTTCATTTTGCGTGCTTTTCTGAATTCAAACGCTCTTCCCATTTTTTATAAATTAATAATTTTGAGGATGCGAAATTAAAAAAAATATCAATTGCCCTATTCACAATAGTGTATGAAAATAAAATAACCGAATGAAAAATAAAATTTCTGGTTCATGATACTGGGTGTATAACCCTACTTAAATCTGAAATTCAGCATCAAACTGATTAAACAAATAAGAAATACTAAATTTTGTACAAAAACAATATGAACTGAAAAAGAAGAAAAAAATTCAATAGGCTATATTTTTCACATTTTACAGATATACCAAAGTTTAAATAATATGTACAATATTGAAAAAAATACATATATTATTGAATTTATGAGATTTATAAAACATTAATAAACTATAATGAATTATCAATATGTATTATATTGAATTCAAAAAATAGACTATTTTCTTTGTTGTTTTTTAATTTAATACGCATATTGTTGTATTATTTAAAGAATATTGCGTACTATTTTACATGCATTTTGAAATGTATTGTAGATTTGTGCCATCAAAAGATTAAACAAAAGTATGGCAATCAAAAAGCAATATTCGAAAACTAAAAGTGTAGTAAAGGTTTCTTTTGAAGTTGAATCAAGTAGTTTCTCTGGAAACAAGTTATCTCTAGCAGGAAATTTTAACAATTGGGATGTTGAATCTACAATTCTTAAAAAACAAAAAAGTGGTATTTATAAGATTACATTGGAATTTGAACCAGGATCAGAGCTCGAATTTAAATATGTTGTAGACAATACAATGTGGATTAATGAAGAGAATGCCGACAAATACGTATCTACGGGTGTATGTGAAGGCTCTAATTCCGTAATAGTTATCTAAGCAATTATAAGATTTTATTTAAGGTTGAATAGGTTGGAAAGGTACGACCTCTGGTTGTACCATTTCTTTAATCTATGCATCAGGCTATTTTTATACCCTATAAACAAGCATTTGATACTTAATCCGAAGGGTTCTGGCTTAGCTGCTTCCCTAACCTAATAAATTATACTAAATCCATTTCAAAGAATTTTTATTTAAGGTTGAATAGGTTAGAAAGGTACGGTCATTTTGACTGTATCTTTTTTTATATTCTTATTTTAATCACAAGACTGTATTCCTATTGACAATCGGCTACTTTGATTGGGTGAGCTAATAAATCCAGGGCCTATATTGATCGCTTTACCCGCCTTGATGGTATAGTTTACAGTATTGGGTATCGTTACATTGGCATTTACAAAATTCCTAGCATTAATAGTATAATTTGCACCGGGCACATTCGTACCCAGTATGGTCTTACTATCAAAGCAATGTGTAATAGGTATAATATTAAATGTGTCATTGAAACAATTTTTTGTATCACTTACTTGCACTGTTTGCGGAGCACCTGTTGGTAGAAGTATAAATTTATCGGATGCTAAAGTGCCGCTGTTCCAAAAGGCATTTTCGTAATACGGTGATTCTAGTTCAATAGGTTCATCGCTTTGAGGCACTTGCACGATTCGAGTTGTATTGCCTGTATTTTTAAACATCGTAAATTTATCCAGAATACTTCCATCCTCTCGAATGAACTTCGCATCCAGCCTATTCCCCTCTACTACCATATAAAGACTTCCACCTTGACTGAAATCGCTAATATGCATAGCATTATGTGGGTACCCCGCGGTTGTCCCGCTTAGCTTTCCAGCAGACCCAGCAACACAGTATATAGTGCCAGTTTTAGAACCATCTGTGGACTTTACATAAGGGCAAGAATTAGTTGTGCCATCATAATTTGCTGAAGAAGTACTTTTTGCATGAATGGTAGAATTATAGGTATTCTCAAGACCAAAATGCCCTTTTATCAATTTACTCCTTTCATACAAATGCGAATGACCCGATAATACAATGTCTACATTGTACCTCTCCAAAATAGGCATTAGCTGCGTTCGCATTTTGACTAAATCTATTTCTAAATCTGTGTCATGACTCCCTTTACTGTACGGTGGGTGATGGAAATACACAATTGTCCAAGGTTTTATGTTAGCTGCTAAATCTTGCTTTATCCACTGTACTTGAGGGCTCCCCAATGTATCGTATACAGACAGTCTAGCTGCTGTCTCTACACCATAACTGTCCAAAGACAAAAAATGCACATTGCCTATGTTATACGAATAATACTCTTTCTGATTGGAAGGAACTCCACCCGCCTCACCATTTTTATGAGCCTTGAAGATATCAAAATAAGGCACATTTTTATTGACTTTGCCATCAACTACTGCGTAGTAATCGTGATTGCCAGGTGCTGCATAAATATTGGTCTGCTTCATCAAGCGATGGCTTTGATAAACATTAAAAAAATTACTTTGATATTCAGATTCTTTACCATCGACATATGCATTATCGCCTAGTAACAACCAAGCGTCAATATTCTGATTACCTACATAATTACTAAATGCATTTAGCACATTGTATTGTGTCTGATATCCTGTACCACAATCTCCCGTAGCCCAGATATGTATCTTTTTCTGGGTATCACTCGATGTAACGAAATAATTTGTAGCCGAAGCTTCTATCAAATTTCCTCCACTATAAATCCCATAGAAATACTTGGTATCTGGTTGTAAACTCGTAAGGGCTACTCTATGTCTGGTTTGCGGAACACCCGACTCATCCACAAATAGATTTAGGTTAGAGCTTGATAATCCATATCGCACCTGGCAAAGGGCTGCGGTATTAGTAGAAAAATGAACCTCTATACCCGTATTTGTTCTCAGCTGAAGATATGGCCCTCGCGAAATCGTCTGACCAAAAGAACTTATGAACATTCCGAGGCTAAATAGAATCAGAATTAGTGTTTTCTTCATGACAGGATAATCGTATTTTACAGTCGTATTTATGTACAAATTTAGGAAAATTTATGACTTTTCAAATTTTAAATCCAACCCAATTCTGATACAAAATTTCCAAATTATACTAGCTTAATCAATTTTACAAATCAAACTATTGACAATATATTGATAATAATCAATCAATTATGATAAACGAAAAGGATATCAAAACTTCCGCTTTATAGCCAAAATGACCTCTACAAGATCGAAAAATAACACCGAGCCTCAAGACCAAAATTCAAACATCATATTAGGACTTTTTTAACTACATTTGTATCACTATAAATATGCAGAATGGGCTTTTTTGATTTTTTCAGCAAGGAAAAAAAAGAAACTTTAGATAAAGGATTAGAGAAAACCTCCACGGGTATTTTCGATAAGATATCCAAAGCTATTCTCGGGAAGTCCAAGGTCGACGATGATGTTTTAGATGAGCTTGAAGAAATCCTGATTAGTTCTGATGTGGGTGTAGATACCACCATGAAAATCATAAAACGGATCGAGAAGCGTGTATCTGATGACAAATATTCTTCTACTTCTGAATTAGACTCGATTCTCAGAGAGGAAGTTGCTGGATTACTACAAGAAAACAACTCAGCCGATGTCGTAAATAGCTTTGAAACAGAGAATCTACCCAAGCCATACGTTCTTATGGTAGTAGGAGTGAATGGCGTAGGTAAAACGACAACTATAGGTAAACTCGCTCACAGCTTTCAAAAAAACGGCAAAAAAGTTTTACTTGGAGCCGCTGATACATTTCGTGCAGCCGCTGTAGATCAACTTAAACTTTGGGGCCAAAGAGTTGGGGTAACAGTCGTCGATCACGGTATGAACACAGATCCTTCTTCGGTAGCATATGATGCCATAAAAATAGGAATTGAACAAGGAGCCGATGTAATCATTATTGATACAGCAGGAAGACTTCATACCAAAGTTAACCTTATGAATGAGTTGGGAAAGATAAAACGCGTGATGCAAAAAATTCTTCCTGAAGCACCCCATGAAGTCATGCTCGTACTGGATGGAAGTACAGGTCAAAATGCTGTTATACAAGCTAGAGAATTTACTAGAGTAACCGATGTAAACTCATTAGCTATTACCAAATTGGACGGGACAGCGAAAGGTGGAGTTGTTATTGGGATTTCGGATGAATTCAAAATTCCTGTTAAGTATATTGGCGTAGGTGAAAAAATGGAAGACTTACAAGTTTTCAACAAAAAAGCTTTTGTCGAAAGTATTTTTAGTAAAAAATCTTAATCCATTGATTTTCTATACGTTTGAGGATTCTGATTCGTGATTTTTCGAAATTGCCTGTTGAAATTTGAAAGGTTATTAAATCCAGAATCGTAACAAATATCAATTATAGGCATGTCTGTATCTCTAAGTAGTTTGCAGGCGTGAGAAATTTTGGTTTCATTTAAGTACTCTACAAACGTTTTATGGGTTCTGGATTTGAAATATCTACAAAATGCAGCTGTAGACATTCCTACTTTATCTGCGAGCACGTTAAGGTCAATATCTTCTTTGAATTTGTTAAAAATATAGTCGATCACAATATTCATCCTTTCTGAGTCCTTAGGACTAACCTTAACCATAGCTATATCGGAAACCGTACGAAACTCTTTGGAGTGAATCATAATATCCAGAATTTCAAGCAAATATCGTAGCCTTTGCAAGCCTTCTTCTGCATTGTGATTCTGCATAATAGCTAAAATTCTCTTCTTGGTATCACCAAAAAATTCTATGCCGTTTTTACTCTTTTCAAATAGCTCACGTACCTTAGCCATTTCTCTAATATTAAAAAACTCTAGCCCAAAACTATCATATTTAAACTGAATCACGATAGATGATGGCTTATCTTCGATAGTACCGTTGTAATATCCGTCATCCGCTCTAAACCAATGAGGTAGATTGCTGCCAAACAAAAACAGATCACCCGAATTGTACTCTGAAATATGATTTCCAATGATTTTTTGACCATGGCCATGATCTAGGGTTACAATTTCTATTTCTTCATGATAATGCCAAGGGGTTTCAAAAATAGGTGAAACGTATCGTTCAAAGATATAAGACGAATCTTTGGAAAGCGGTAATTTCTGAAATAAGGGAGTTTTCAACATGCAACCATAAAATTTGATTCAAATCTAAACAACTTTCTTTTAATTTACTCTACAAATGGCAAATGCCGAATTCTCAAAATATTTCATAAACAAAAGCACTTTCAAAGACTAGAAATTGTAAAAAATCTTTTTCATACATAAAGTTTTTTCTTGTAAATATCCAATTGTATTTTTGTAACCTTTAAAACCTAAAGTATATATTCAAAAATGACTTTGTTACCACTTTTTAACATCAGAATAAATCTTGATTGAGAGTACAAAGTCTTACCAAATAATGCTCCAAGATTAATTTTTTGCATAGTAGAATGAGAACCACAATCGGAATAGACCTAGGAGGTACCTTTATCAAAGGAGTCTTGATGCGTGAAAACGGTGATATTATCGCCAACACGACCGTCCCCACAGGCGAGCATGAACAATTTACCTGGAAAGAGGCCGTAAAAGAGACCTTGATGCTGCTTGAGAAAAAAAATGATGGTCCGGCGGATTGTGTTGGTCTATCCGCTCCTGGTCTTGCTAACGAACAGAATAGTTGCATAGCCTACTTACCCAATAGACTTGAAGGACTGGAGAACTTAGTATGGGGAAATTATTTAGACAGGCTTACATATGTCCTAAATGACGCACACGCTGCCTTGATGGCGGAGGCCAAATTTGGCGTACTAAAAAAATACAAAAACGCATTGATGCTTACTTTGGGAACAGGTGTGGGCGGAGGCTTGCTCGTCAATGGGGAGCTTTTACAGGGACTGCACCAAAGAGCAGGACATTTGGGTCATATTGCACTAAATGTTTCTGATGATGAACGCAGCATTCTGGGAATTCCCGGAAGTTTAGAATATAGCCTTGGAAACTACTCTGTTAAAAGACGGACTCTGGACAAGTTCAATTCTACTAAAGAGCTAGTAGAAGCATTCAAAAAAGGAGATTATTGGGCTACGCATGTCTGGCTGGATTCTATAAAAAAACTTGCTGTAGGTATTAGCTCTTTAATAAATGCTTTCTCTCCTGAAGCCATAGCTATTTCTGGAGGTATCGTGCTAGCAGGTAATTCACTGTTTAGCCCTTTGGAGGAGTTTCTCAAATTGTATGAGTTTACTCCTAACGATAAATTTACTCCAATCTTAAAATCTGAATTCGATGAATGGGCAGGAGCTGTAGGAGCAGCCGCATTCGCAATATCAAAAAATTAATTTTTTTATAATGAGTTATACCAAAACATATCTGGAAAAATGTAGGGAGCTAGTTGATAAAGTAGCTCTTCAAGAAGAAAACATTCAAAACGCGGCCAAAATTTTTGCTGAAAGCATACTAGCGGGAAGGATGGTTCACGTATTTGGAAGTGGTCATAGTCGTATCATGGTAGAAGAAATGTGGCCTCGTTACGGTTCTTTCCCAGGATTCAACCCTATTGTAGAACTATCTCTTACATTTCACAACCTTGTGGTGGGTGCGAATGGGCAACGCCAAGCTATGTTCTTGGAAAATATCCCAGGTCTAGCAGAACAAATTGTTCGTAATTTTGATGTAAGTCCTATAGATACAGCACTCATTATTTCATCCTCGGGTTGCAATGTAGTACCTATTGAAATGGCTGAAGTTTTCAGTAAAAAAGGTATCAAAGTTGTGGGTATAATTTCTAAACTGCATTCTGAAGTAAGTACCTCTAAGCGTTCGGACGGAAAAAAATTACAAGATTTTTGCGATATAGTTTTGGATTCTGGAGCCCCAATTGGTGATGCTATGGTCAAAATCGAAAACCTAGACACTCCTGTTGCCCCAGGTTCTACAGTGGGTTCAGTTATGGTCATAAATAGTATCAAAGCCGAGGTTGCGAATCTTCTTACTCAAGGTGGACATCCGCCGAAAGTTTTGACCGCTGGTGCTGTTGTTGGTACTGAAAAAGCCACTCAACTATTTCAAGCTGCTTATGATGAGCACGCTCACAGAATTTCTCGTATGTATGAAAAAGTAGGTATTTCCTCATACGTTTCAGACTCGAACTAATAATCTTTTTACTATAATTTTTCATAAAATATAAAAATATATGCAACCTATTCCTATTAAAACTACAGTAGTCGGCAGCTGGCCTTTCCCAAGTTGGCTAGAGTTTGCTTCTGAAAATCTAGACAAGTTTGGGCCAAGTGATATCAATGAGATTATTGAGGACGCAGTAGTAACTGCCATTCATGATCAAGTGGCTGCGGGCTTAGATGTGATCACAGATGGTGAACAAACTCGACTTGATTTCAATTTAAGTTTTTATGGCTTTATCAAAGGCCTTCAAGCAAACCATGCTGAAACGCGTAAATTTGGCCCTCCTGCTCATGATCAAAGAGGAAAACATACGGTTGTTGAAAAGCTAACCGCTCCTCAAGGATTAGGTGTAGTAGAAGAATATGCTAGGCTCAAGCGATTAGCCCCAGCTGGAAAAATCCTAAAAGCTTCCATTCCTGGCCCTTACACGTTGTCTGGGAGAATGTTGCCCGGAGAAATCTATAAGGATAGATGGGAAATAACAGAAGCTTTGCTTCCGATTGTTGCCAAAGAATTGCAGGGATTGGTGGACATCGGGGTTCAAGAAATATGTGTAGATGAGCCTTCTATGTCATGCTATTCTTACAAAGAGGATACCAAAAGATTTGTAGATATTTTCAATAGAACCGTAAAAGGGGTAGTTGGAAAAACAAGAATAGGCACACACCTATGTTTTGGAAACTTCAAAGGGCGTTCTGTTGGTAAAAAAACCATAGCTCCCATGCTCCCAGACTTTTTGGACCTTACAGTTGACGAGTTACATACAGAAATGTGCGTTCTTAATTTTGCTGAGGTACATTTATTGGAAAGATTTGCCGAAAAAATGGATGTTGCTGTCGGTGTGATTGATGTAAAATCATATTACATAGAAACCGTTCAGGACGTAATAGAAAGAGTCGAAAAATGCTTGAAATATGTGCCTGCAGAAAAACTAGCGATTGCTCCTGATTGCGGTATGTCGCAAACGGCACGTTGGGCAACCAAACAGAAGATCAAATCTATGTGTGACGCAGCGGTAGAACTCCGTAAGAGACTATGATAAAACCTATTCAGCAAGATTTTCAGATAATTGATGATATAAAAGCTTTCTCTTCAAAAGATAGCTTTAAAATTTGGTGGCTAGGACAGAGTGGGTTTCTCGTAAAGTGGCAAAACAAAACTATTCTTTTTGATCCATATTTGTCAGATACTTTGACAAAAAAATATGCTTCTACTGACAAACCTCACGAGCGTGTTTCAGAAATTGTGGTAAGGCCTGAATTGTTGAGGAATATCGATGTCGTAACATCAAGTCACAATCATACAGATCACCTTGATGCTGATACCTTGAATCCAATCTTCTCTGCAAATCCATCAGCATCCTTTGTAATTCCAGAGGCAAATAGATCGTTTATTATTAGTCGTCTAGGTTGTGAGGAAACTTTCCCCTTGGGAATGAGTGATGGAGATAGCCTAGATTTGGATACAATTACCATTATAGGCTTACCTGCTGCCCATAATACAATTGATCGTGATGAAAATGGTAAAGTCAAATGTATGAGTTTCATTGTCAAATTTGGCGATTTTACTTTGTATCATTCTGGTGATACATTATGGTACGAAGGGCTAGAGGATATATTGAGCTCACATAAAATAGACGTAGCGTTTTTACCCATCAATGGTAACAAACCCGAAAGGAAAGTATCCGGTAATATGTCGTTTCAAGAAGCCGCAGATATAGCAAAAATTGCTAATATACAGCTTACGATACCCCATCATTATGACATGTTTGCTTTCAATACTGAAGATCCAGAAAACTTCAGAAAATCAGCCATTTCTAATGGTATTGGTCATAAAATTATGTACCTAGGTGAAGGATTTGAGTACAGAAAAAATTAAATTTTAGAATGAAAAGAAGAAACTTTTTGGCACTTACACCAGCGGCTGCACTTTTAACACCTACCTTGGCCAAAACTCCCCTGTCTGTCGGAAAATTTCCCATCTCATGTAATACCTATACGTGGAGTACTTTTTATAAAAGAGAAAAAAAAACTTGGGGTAATGATGTTTTAGATGATTATGGTCAATTTGCTCTTACGGGAATTCCTGCTATAGAACCCAACGTAGATTCTCCGGAAAAAGCAAATGAGATACTTTTAGCTTTGAAAAAACATAATCTACAAATGCCATCTATCTATGTAAACAGCCTTTTGCATGTAGAAGAAGAAGCAAAAAAGACGTTGGAAAATGTAGAAAAAATTGCTCAGATTGTAAAATCAGTAGGAACTAAAATATTTGTTACAAATCCTACTCCGATAAAATGGGGCGATCCTGCTCAAAAAACGGATGAGCAATTACAAATACAAGCTAAAAACCTAAATTCTTTGGGATCTATCTTAAAAAAACACGGTATTCTTCTTGCCTATCATACGCATGATATGGAGATGAAAGCGGGTGCTCGTGAGTTTCATCATATGATGCAAAACACAGATCCCAAAAACGTACATTTTTGTCTAGATTTACATTGGATATACCGGGGATGCGATAATTCCCAACTACCCATTTTTGATGTCATCAAAATGTATGGTTCTCGCATCGTAGAACTACACATCAGACAGTCCCAAAAAGGTGTTTGGGCAGAATCGTTTACTGCCGAAGGTGATATTGACTATATAAAAGTAATTCAACAACTAGAACGTAGTAAAATCCGCCCACATTTAGTGATAGAACAATGTCTTGAGGACAAATCCCCCCGAACAATGGATATGATTTCGGCACACAAAGAAGATTACAGTCAAATAAAAAAAGTTTTTAAAAGTATATATTGAAATGGCAAAATTATGTATCCTCGGAGGAGGCTTTATAGGGAGATTTTATGCGGAATCCTTGATTGGTCGTAGAGGGAAAGACACCGTAAACGTGGTGTATTCTCGTTCTACTTCTTCGGCTGAGAGATTCTCAAAAGACTACAATGTAGCACATTATTTTACGGAGATGGAAGCAGCAGTGGCTCATCCCGATTCTGAAATAGTCATCATTGCACTTCCCAATTTTCAGCATGAGGAAGCTGTCATGCTATGTGCCAAGCACAAAAAAGCAGTACTTTGTACGAAGCCCTTAGGTAGAACTGCTGAAGAGGCTTTGCGAATGCTAAAGGCATGCGAAGAAGCAGGTATTTTTACAGGGTATTTAGAAGACCTTTGCTATACGCCTAAATTCCTAAAATCTCTCAAGGCTGTTCAACAAGGAGCCATCGGTCGTGTACTGTGGGCCAAAAGCCGTGAAACCCATCCTGGGCCGCATTCCGATTGGTTTTGGGATAAAAACTTTGCAGGTGGTGGAGCCATGCTAGATATGGGATGCCATTGTATAGAAATAGCCCGAAATTTTATTGGTAAGGATATAAAGCCAGTAGAGGTTATGTGCTGGGCAGATACGCAGGTGAAGCCAATCGATGCAGAAGACCATGCTATCGGATTGGTAAAATATGAAAACGGTGCTATTGGACAGTTTGAAGCTTCGTGGACATTCCGAGGGGGCATGGACTTACGTGACGAAGTCATGGGCACCGAAGGAACCATTTGGTTGAACTCTTGGCTAAGAACTGGCTTTGAAATGTTTACGAGTGGTAATTCTGAAGACGGATATGTAGTAGAAAAAGCAGAAACCGCCAATGGCTGGCAGTTTCCGGTTGGAGATGAGGCTCACGAACTGGGTTATCCCAATATGTTTATTGATATGTTTGACGCATACGAAAACAAAAGAGAACCTATGGAGACTTTCTATGACGGTTACGTAGTAAACGCTATCGTAGATGCTGCCTATAAATCTGCTAAATCTAAACTTTGGGAGCCCATTGATCTTCCGGTATGGAAGGGAAAAACAGGCGTTACAAAACCCTCTGTCTATCAAGAGTACGATGAAAAGCATTGGTTTATAAAAGAAGAAATTCTACCGAATGGAGACAAAAAAGTAATTCTAAAAGATAAAGCTACAGGAGAGATAAAGCAAATTGCTACGCTTGCCT
>JBOFGX010000207.1:0-13114 GCA_051649345.1 Leadbetterella sp.
TGATAAAGGAAATAGATCATATCGTAAGGCACGTCCTCCAAGCAGATTGGAGCCTGCCCGGAGAATTTTACGGGGACTCGAGCCACTCAATATAAACTGAACTCGGCTATTTTCAATAAGCCAATGTACCTCATTTAACAGCTCTGGAATCTTCTGGATTTCGTCTATGACTATGGTTCTAAGGTCAGGCTGTGCCTGCACAATTTCTCTCAGCAAATATGGCTGATCAATAAAACGCCTCAATTGGTCGGTTTTTAATAAATCAATCGATAAAGCATCTGGAAAAAACTGCTTCAACAGTGTACTCTTGCCCGTTTGCCTGGCTCCCCAGAAAAACAGACTTAACCCTTCGGCTCCCTCAAAAACTTGCCTTCTTGTATACATCACGTATTCAAAAATCTAATTAAAAAATTAAATTTGAACACAAAAATAGCCTAATATTTAGAATATTTATATACGATTTTATAAATATTTATTTTATAAATACATGTATATGTAAAATATAATTTTATATTTGCATACTTTTTTAATATTTAAGATATTAATAATCAATATTATAATTAAATTTTATCGTATTTATGTATATTTTGTATTTATAAAAGAAATTAAGAATATTTGATATGATTGGTAGCTATTTATTGTGTAGTTCCCCCTTCTGTAAAACACTCAATGCCAATTTCATAACGTCTGCGAACTGATCTTTGTCCTTATGAATTTTGGCATCTACACGCATTCCGTTGATAACGCTGTACAAATAATTAGCTATAGCACGTGGGTTATTGCTGATAGAAAGCACTTTATCTTCGATACCTTGTTGAATTGACCTTGCAATTGATTGTGTAATATTCTCCCTATTCTCTCTTAAAATATCCGCAATCTCTTGGTCATGCGGTGCCAGTTCTATGGCAGTGTTTACAATAAAACACCCTTTACAATCAGGGTCATTTACAGATTCCGAAACAATAGTGCTAAGTAGTTTCGTGATGGTTTCTTCAAAAGATTTGTCCTCTTTCATAGCATTTATCATACCTTGAGAGGCTTTAGAACGATAATTTTGAAGTGCAAGGATAAACAAATTACGTTTGTCATGATAGGCTCCGTACATACTTGACTTACTGATGCCAAAAGCATCAATAAGGTCTTGTGTAGAGACACCATGATACCCATTTTTCCAAAATAGATTGGTGGCAATGTCTATCACCTTCTCTTCGTCAAATTCACGAGTTCTTGCCATTTCTCACGAGTGCTTTAACAAAATTTACATTTTTTTGCCTACAAATCTTATGACTGATCCAGTTCCATTATGAAAGCTTCCTTCATTTAGGTCTACATCTGTTTCTTCCAATAATATTATTTTAAAATTACTAAAATCCGCTTTGATTTCCTCCAATGAGAATAACATTCCCAAATCTTTGGGACCACCCACAGCTGGGTTTGTGGTATTGTATTTGAGGTGGGATTTACTGAATGCTTCAAAAATAACCACACCACCCTTTTTGAGATACGTACTCAGTTTTTGGTGATATTCTGATTTAGTCTCCGCCGAAAAATGGGCATATATCAAGGCAATTGCATCAAATTGCTCGCTTTTATAGTTTATCTCATCAAATTCACCTACTTGATAATCAATACGAACCTGATTATTTTTTGCCAATAAATCGGCTTTCTTTTTACCCTCAAGGCTCAAATCAAAAGCAGAAACTTGCCAACCTTGTTTAGCCGCAAAAATTGCATTTCGACCCTCTCCTTCGGCAGGAAAAAGTATACTCCCTTTCTCAAATAGAGGTAATTGAGATTCTAAAAAGGTATTGGGTTCTACTCCGTAGGCAAAATCCTCATTTCCGTATCTTTCATTCCAAAATTCTTTCATTTCTTATATTTAAAAAATCAATTCCAGCCAAGGTATGACCAGAATTGATATTTTTTTACACTAATTCGGCTTTTGTCACAAACATTTGTTTGTAATATGCCCAATATCGATAAATCAAAAATGCTTGTAACAATGCTAAAACAATGGCAACGATAACATTTTGAGGCTCTAATATCAAATGAAACAACAGAATTTGCAAATTGATTGGTGCTAATATTGCCAAGGCCAAAGGTACAAAATATCCACTAATCAAAGCTGCCCCAATGAGTATTTCTAGACTCCGAAGAATGGGCCAAAAGTACCCTGCTTTGGTTAAGCCAGTCATATAATCTACGGCCGCACCGTGCATTTCTGGATGCGGAATAAAAGGAAAAAAATGATTGATACCGAATATTAAAAACGGTAATCCTAGCAGAACTCTTGCAATTATAGTCGCGATTTTCATTTTGTAGGTGCTTGTTATGTATTCAAAAATAATGAGAATTAAAACTGTGTCATTCCTCCATCAACAAAAATCTCCGTACCGTGAATGTATGAAGAATCGTCTGATGCCAAAAATGTTACCGTTTTGGCAATTTCGTCTGATTTTCCGAATCTGCCCATGGGTACTTGAGGAAGTACGGCTCCAGCGAAGCCATTTATTTGCTCTTGATTCATACCTGTTTTGTCAAAAAATGCGGTTTCGATAGGGCCTGGGCTCACTGCGTTCAAACGGATTTTTTTAGGTGACAGCTCAGCTGCAAACGTTTTCACGAAGGATTTTACGGCACCTTTAGCTGCTGAATATACAGATGCTCCTGCCATACCCACTTCTGTAACTACAGATGTGTTGAGTACAATAGAACCCCCTTCGCCCATCAATGGTAATATGGATTGAACCGTAAACAATGTACCTTTTACCAATACATTAAACTGCTCATCAAAATGTGCTTCATCTATCATTTCGATGGGGGCAAATTTTCCGTACCCAGCATTCACAAAAAGGATGTCCACTTTGCCTGTTTTTTCAGAAATTTGAGCAGCAAGATCTTTAATACTTGACAAGTTACTTGCATCGGATACAATTCCGATGGCATTGCCGCCAAGTTCCTTCACTGTAGAGTCCACAGTTTCTTGATAGCGACCTGTAATAATGACAGTAGCACCTTGTGCAATAAAATCCTGTGCCGTTGCTTTACCAATACCACTTGTTCCGCCTGTTACAAGGGCAATTTTGTTTTGTAGTTTTCCCATTTGTTTGAATTAAATTTTAATTTCTGAACCGTTCAGTCCACAAAGATAATTATATTGAACCATTCAGTCCAAATAAAATTCGTTTTATTTTATAAATAATAGATTATAAATTAATTACGTATATCATGAAGTTAGATAAAAGCTTTCGAATAGTTTCAAAACTGTATGTAGGCCGTTCATTTCTACTGTAGATAGGCCGCTATCAATTTTAGGTTACGACCTATCGAAATAATACAAATTTTCTACACCCTTTGGGATACTTTATGATGCTGAGTCGTGAAGCCGTTTCTCTAATCATAAAGTTTAATACGAATTATTTCCCAGTACTTTATACGAAATTCTATACGTGTTTTTATATGGGCAATAAATTTAGATTTTGAATAAGAATGTATATTTTTGACAAAAAAACCAGCCCTCTATCTCTTAAAACTATGAAAAAAAGGATTGCATCACTACTAATTTTTAGTACCTTCTGCATTACAGGATACCCTCAAAATCAAAAACTGGCCTTAGATAAATGGCAGTATATACCTGCTGATACGAGCCGTGCTATGTGGGGGAATTTTGATAAACCCGAATGGTTACGTTATTATGGACTTGATTTTAAAGATATTAATAAAGACGGCTATAAAGATATCATTTCGGGTAGATATTTTTATTTAAACCCAGGCGGTAATTTAGAAGCTCCTTGGAAGCGATCCGATTTGGGTATGAATGTGGATGCGTGTATCTTGACAGATATTGATGGTGATGAGTACGCCGATGCCATTGGCATGGCATATCCCAACGTATATTGGTTAGAATCGGATAATTGGGAGGGCTCATCATGGGTTTTTCGTAAAATTGGTGAAGTCCCCAAAACAGATCACGTGAATGGGCAAGGATTTAGGCATATACGATTGACAGAAAACGGTAGGGAAGAAATCCTGCTTTCGGCCGAAACAGGTCTTTTTGCGGCTACTATTCCCGAAGACCCAACGCAAATGGGTAATTGGAAGTTTACGAAAATTGCTTCTTCTAATTCAGATGAAGGGATAGGATATGGGGATCTTGACGGAGATGGGGATTTGGATATTGCATTAGGAACCTCCCCTCAGAAAGGAAAGTTTCCTACGATTTTGAATTGGTTTGAAAACCCAGGGCATGTTGAATCTGAATGGAAATCGCATGCTGTGGGAACTACCGTAAACTCAATCGATAGAATTGAATGTGGCGATTTTGACAAAGATGGAAAAATAGATATAGCTGTATCAGAAGAATTATATCCTGGTTTAGAGCCTGTAGCTCATTTGTACACCTTTAGAAATCCGGGAAACTCAAAATCGAGTGACTGGGCTAGGACTATTCATTTTACGGGGTTCTCGAATAACAATTTGGACGCAGCAGATTTGGATAACGATGGAGATATTGATCTTGTTACGGGCGAGCACAAAGGAAAAGAATACCCAACCTTGATTTTTGAAAACAACGGTAAAGGTGATTTTACAAAACGAATACTTGATAAAGGAAAAGAAAGCCATCTGGGTACTCAACTGGTTGATTTAGATGGAGATGGAGATCAAGATTTGGTAAGCGTTGCTTGGGATCATGAAAAATATTTGCATGTATGGCGTAATGACGCTATCAAGATCAACTATACTTTTAAGCATCTATCGACTAAAACCAATGATATTCCTCTGCCTTGGCAAGGAAGCCAACAACAAACAGATAATCTCGTGGCTGATTTTGACAAAAACGGTGTGAATGATTTTGTCGTATCAAACAGAACCACAAGCCCTTCTGTGGTATTCTACAGGGAAAACAAAGGCAAATGGGATAGATACGTAGTCGATAATGAAAAGCTTACGATAGGTACAGGAGGGGTTCTCAACGATGTAGATCATGACGGTGATATGGACTTTATTCTGTTGAGTGATTATTCCTCACCCAATATTTGGTGGTGGGAAAATCCCTATCCGAACTTCGACCCTAAAAAAACCTGGGTAAGGCGAAATATAAAAAAATCGGGAGGGTCTAGCCATCATGACTCCATAATTGGGGATTTCGATGGGGACGGTAAAGATGATTTTGTTTTTTGGAATCAGAATGCAAAAATCTTAGCGATTTCAAAGTTTCCTGATAAGCCCAAGGAGGTAGATGAATGGGCGTATACCCCTATTTATCGATTTGAAAAAGACGGAGAAATGGCTCCCATTCATAAAAATGTCAAATATCCAGGTTGGCGTACAGGACACGAACATGAAGGTCTAGCCAAGGGAGATATAGATGGCGACGGTGTCTTAGATATAATTGGAGGAGGGAGATGGTTTAAATTTGATAAAAAGACAAATACCTATTTAGAGAACATCGTAGATGCTTCCTATACTTTTAGCCGTGCTGCAGTAGGCCAACTGATTGAAGGTGGTAGACCTGAAATTGTATTTTCTTTAGGCGATGGTATAGGGCCACTTTATATCTATGAGTTCAAGAGAACGTATGACGACTGGAATCATAAACTAGCAAATTATGGAACATGGCAAAGACGCATGCTTATAGATAAGGTTTATGATGGTCATTCTATCGACATGCTGGATTTTAATGCGGATGGGCATATGGATATTTACATTGGTGAAATGAAACTTGACTCCAATAGCAAAGCAAGGGTCATGATCTATTTAGGTGATGGCAAAGGGAATTTTGTAAAACATATCATAGCCGAAGGGAGAGAAATACACGAAGGCAAGCTAATTGATCTAAACGGAGATGGGAAACTAGATATGCTTTCAAAACCTTATGTTTGGGATACGCCAAGGCTAGATATTTTCTTGAATACGACCAGCAAGTAACTTGTACGAGTTGCGGATTTAATAGGACTGCTATTGAGGATCGATCTTTTTAAAAAATGATACAAGGTATTTTATTAAAATTCCTTGCTATAGATAGTAAGTTTTAATTTGTATCGTGTTAGACTAAGTACTTTTGAATTTCATTTTTCTTACTTGAAGTGTTGAACAATAAGTAGATACAGAGGCATTCCAATAGTAATATTTACTGGGAAGGTGACTGCAAGAGCCATGGGTAAATATAGCCCGGGATTAGCTTCAGGAACGGTAATTTTCATAGCAGCTGGAACAGCAATATAAGAAGCACTTGCTGCTAGAACAGCGAACATGAATCTGTTTGTAATGTCCGGCGTAACCCATCCACTTAATAGGGCAAAAATAGACCCATTGACCAAAGGAATCAGTAAAGCGAATACAAAGGGGAAAATCCCAAATGAAAAGAATGATTTTAATTTTTTGCCACTGATAACTCCCATGTCCAAAAGAAAAATGGCCAGAAATCCTTTAAACAAATCATTCGTAAATGGCTTAATTCCTTCAGCCTGTTTGTCACTAGCTAGAAACCCAATAACTAAACTTCCTATAATTAACAATACACTACCATTTGTTACAGAGTGCTTAAGCACCGATCGAATGTTAATATGTGTAGCGGAATTCCCATTGTTAAAAATAGATATTAATACCAATGCAACTATAATGGCAGGTGATTCCATTAAGGCCATAATAGCAACCATATAACCATGAAGGCTTAGTTGTTGAGATTCAAGATAAGAAACTGCAGTAACAAATGTAACAGCACTTACAGATCCATAAGCTGCTGCAATCGCCCCCGAATCGAATATACTTAACTTCCTTTTTAATATAAAAAAAGTGTAGATAGGAATAAAGGCTGAAATCAATATTCCAAACAACATAGACCATCCTATTTCGCTTGTAAAAGCTTCATGAGATAACTCTTGACCACCCTTAAAGCCAATTGAAAACAATAAATAAAGGGATATGAATTTAGAAGAATTTGAAGGTATTTCTAGGTCACTTTTAACGTATACAGCAATTATCCCTAACACAAAAAATAGAAGTGCAGGATTAGTTAAATTCTCTAAAAGGAGATTTAAATTCATTCTAATCAATTTTTTGTTAAAGTAAAATCAGCCGCGGTATACAAGACAGATAAGTAAGATTAATTCCTTAATTATCAGTAACTACACAGTTTATTTTGTGAAACTAGGGAGATTTATTATAGAATCAATACTGTAGACTAGATGGATCAAAGTAATACTTTGAATTCTTATATTTTTATAAATTAAACCCAGATTACGCGTTAGACTTGATGACGAAGTATAATATTTCAAAGAAGCGACGAAGTAAAATTGAAAAGGTATTTAGATACCTTTGAATGCGTTCTGAAGGAGATTCAACGCAAGATTTTATTTTTAGTCCATTTCTAATGCGTAATCTGTTGTTAAACAGAGGTACTATCGGATTGGCAAGAATAAAACAATTATTGAGAATTGGAATTTTAGGCTTAATATTCATCTCGGAAAGCAACAAATCATAAATAACTTGTCATGCAAACAGCTTATCATAATACGCATAAATCAAAGGTGATCCACCCGTATGTATAAATAGCACACTTTCGTCTTTGGAAATTTTTCCAGACTGCACATAGTCTATCAAACCTGTCATGGCTTTGGCTGTATAAACGGGGCATAGAAATACCCCTTCTAGTTTCGCTAGTAATTTTATGGTTTCAATACTTTGTTCTGTGCTTATGCCGTAACCTTTTCCTACAAATCTATCATCAACTATTACATTCTCAGATTGAGTATTTGAGCTTTCCAAGTGGAGTAAAGTTTGATTTGTTAGATCAAGTACAATTTTGGTAGCTACTTCCTTTGGATGCAAAACACTAATGCCTATTATTTTGGAATTTACTTGTTTTTGTTGAGCACCAGCAATAAGCCCAGCTTGCGTACCTCCACTGCCCGTGGGTGTAAATATGTAGTTGGGAAAGTCGATTGAGTTTTCTAAGCATTGCGTTTTGATTTCCTCTACACAATCTACATATCCCAAGGCTCCTAATACATTGGAGCCACCAAACGGAATAATATAGGGCTTGCCTCCTTTTTCAGTAATTTGTTGAGCTACATTTTTCATTTCAGTCATGAAATCATCCTCTTTTTTGATAGATACAATTTCTGCCCCCATGATATTCATTAGCAATGCGTTGCCATTTTGCAAAAAAACTTCGTTTTGGTTGGGAATCAGTTCTTTGCAAACAACTACAGATTTTAAGCCTAATTGACATGCCGAACCTACGAGTTCCCTAGCGGCATTGGATTGATAATGTCCAGCAATGATGAGGGTATCACAGTTGTGAGATATAGCTTCGCCAATGATTCTTTCGTATTTACGGAGTTTATTTCCGCCTCCGCTTCGCCCACCTTCATCATCTCGTTTGATATAGATTTTTGGACCATTTAGGTATTCTGTCAATCGGGGTAGAAACTCAAACGCGGAAGCTTTTCCTAAAAGCTGTACTTTGTTTTCTTGATCTAGCATGGTATTTCTCTTCATTGTAGAATCATAATTCTGATTCCTAATATTCCACTTTTAGCGGTAGTTTAAAATTATTCAACACCGTTCTTTCAAAATAAGTTTGCGGCACAAGAGCTTTGAGCAAGGTAAACATTTTGGTTAAGCCACCTATTTTGTACCTTAGTTTGGGTTTAGGAGTAATTATGATTTGTTGTACAACCTCCGCTATTTTTATCATCGAAATTCCTTTGGGACCTTCCTCTTCCATTATGTGATGGATTTGTTCTCTATATTTTTCGTATAAAGGCATTCGTACCTGAGGTTTTAGTACAGATTGGTCGGTTGTACCTGTGTTTACGTAGGCAGGTATCACGTTTGATACATAAATCCCAAAGGGAGACAACTCCATTCGAAGGGCTTCTGAATAACCCTCCAAGGCGAATTTACTAGCATTATAAGCACTCGTATATGGCAAGGAAAGTAATCCTCCTATGGAGCTGACATTGATTATATTACCCGATTTTTGTTCCATAAAAACGGGTAAAACGGATTTTGTCATGTTTACAACGCCATAAAAGTTCAAATCCATTTGAGCTTGAATTTCTTCCAAAGTGTTTTCTTGTGCCGCACCCGTCAAGTGATTACCAGCATTGTTGACCAGGACATCTATTCGGCCATGATCAGCCAATATTCTTTCAATCGCTTTTTGGCATGAATCCATGCTTGTAACATCCAATACCAGATGGTTTTTTATACTTCCAGAAGGGATACTACGGGATGAGCCATATACGATGTGACCCTTTGATCTTAAGTGTTTCACGATAGTTTCACCTATTCCACGAGAACTTCCAGTAACTAAAATTATTTTTTGCGAGCTCATTTTTCTAAGAAAATTAAATTGTGCTGCAAAATTCAACAGAAGGTCTGAGATAGAAGTTATCAAATGATAATTTCGTTATCTCTTTTCGAATCTATATTTTCGGAGGCGACTTAATGAAACGGGCGTAATGCCCAAATAGCTGGCGATGTCTTTCAACGCAAAATGATTAAATATTTCGGGCTGATGTTTTTCTACATACTCATATCGCTCCAAAGCATCCATGTTTAGGAGTAGTTTTCTAAGATTGTATTCTGCTACAAACTGCATTTCGGCCATAATTCTCCCAATATGCTCGATTTTGTGATTTTGTTCGTATAGTTTTTCTAGATTTTCGTAGTTTATTTTACCCAGTTGGCAATTTTCGGTAGCTTGAAAAAAAAGCTCGGAAGGTTGCTTGGTTACTATACTGATGTAATTGGTTACAAAGCATTCGGCAATAACAAAATGTGAATTTCGTATTTCACCATTTACGATTTCAAATATTTTTATGGCACCACTTTTTAAAAACCAAAGGTCTTTACAGGTTTGTCCTTGTTCCAATAAAAATTGGTCTTTCGGCAATTCAACATCTTTCATTATTCCTATCAGCAACTCTAATGTTTCCTCGTCTATTCTCCCTGTGACTTTCTCAATATACGATTTCATGGTGCTGTTATTCAGACAATCTATAATGGTGTATAGGCTATTACAAACAAAATAGAAGAATAGTTTCTGAATAGAATACAATATAAATGATAGCAATCCGTGATTTTACGTACCTTATTTCAAGTAAAGGTTTGAATTAAACCGAAATAACTATTCGTAATCCAGCGGAGGTATCAAGAGCCAATTAGGGTATACAAAAGTTGTTAAGCTTTACAAACTCCCCATTTCAAACCGCTTGACCTCTCCAGCTCCTTTAAATCGGATACGGGTGCCCACAACTCTACCTTTAATTTTGTCTTGTTCTCCTTCAAAACCCAATTGGTCGTTGATAAATACTTTGATAATAGCATTTTTTACTTCACAGCGAACTTTTACCCATTTCTGAAAATCAACTCCAAAAACAGCTAGATTTTTACTTTTTGCCTCTTTACTGATCGAACTTAAATCAATTTCGCCTACACAGCCTTTGATAGTAAGTGGAATCACAATCACATTATCTGTACCAAGTAAAACGATCGTGCTATGCTGACAGATGGCATCCCCTTTTTTGAAAGTATTTCGAATTTCAGTTTCCGCATAAAAATTATCTGCAGAAACAGTCTTATTTTTGTTTACCTCGGTTAGGCAAATCCAAGGGATTTCTTTTTTCAAATCAAAGCCTTGTTGGCTTACTTCGTCTGCTGAAATACCAAGTAAATTGTCTTTTTGAATCGTTTTGGTAGGGAAATATATTGGAATAGGTTCTTTTTCTAGAATACCCATCCAGCCCTCAGATTCTACAAATACATCATGTTCTTTTACTATACTATCATTTAATATCAGTTTGGCTCTATAGTAACCGGGACGGTAATACGTACAAACGTATTCGTTCTTGAACGTATCTATTTTTTGTCTCAATCGTTTATCCCAACTTTGTTGAATAAAGACAGAATCAGCGTTTGAATCAGAGACGTCATAGTTAAAAATCACCGAATTGGGCAGTCCTTTCGTAACAGGCTTACTGGTGAATTGAATATTCCCGTACTTTAATTTTTGAGTATTTTGATTGTACGCCCAAGTCCCAAAGCATAGGAGAAGAATTGTAGCACTCATACCTGCCCAAAGAATATACGATTTTTTTGACTTTTGACTTAATTGTGTTTTTTGGATTTCTAAAGGATGTTGAGTAGGCTGAAATCCATTCGATGTAAACGCTCGCCAGTTTTCAAATCCTACAAAAGCGGCAAGGGCATTTAATGTTGCCAAATTGGGATTAGAAGTATAGGTAGCTTTTCCCCATATCCTTTTCAATGTCGTAATACTGAGATTTACTTTCGTCTCTGCAAAAATCCTTTCACTCAATACCTCGAAGTCTTGGTTTTGCCAGTCGGCACTTTCGCCCCAATCCAGTTTTTCTTCGATAAGGGATCTACATTTCTCTATATAAAAACTGTCTTTTGACATCTAAAGGCTAGGTATTTACGTATTTGAACAATCTTGAACACATTTGAACAAGGCATGATTTTATTGTAGAATGCTTCCTTACAAATTTTGTCCTGTTGGTTTGTTTTTCAATATTAATCAAAATTTCTGTATGAAAAAATTATCTGTTCTCCTGGTTGTACTCTTAATCATAAGCAAGGCATATTCACAAAAATTGTTTGTAAGCACTGCCACAGGCAAAGATTCCAATACCGGATCCCATGAACAACCGCTTAAGTCTATCAATGAAGCAATCAAGCGTATAAATAAGGATGTGACTGCGACGTCTTCCGAAATAATCGTCTCAGAAGGTGTGTATATAATCGATGAAACGATTTTAATCAAGAATATTAAAACCTTTTCGATGGATAATCGATTCAAAATCAGAGCTGAAATTTTACCCGATGACGAAAATTGGCATCCACAAAGAATGCCTACCCTTGTTACTGCTGTGCCACTGAATAAAGACGATGCAGGTGAAACGGGTAATGGAATACAAGTTGAAATAAGCCACGTAGTTATTCAGGGTTTTCGATTTACGGGAAGTCTCGATTATTATAACAAAACTGAAAATCAGATTAGACGGACCTATCCGATTTGGCGAGGAGGTAAAAATTTGGACGATTTATATGTCACTCAATGTGTATTTGTAGGAAACGAGCAGGTGATGCCCTTACAAGTGGGTATAATTGCAAACGGACATGGCTTAGTTGTTGAAAACTGCGTATTTTATCAAATCAAAAATCCCGTGGTATTTTGGCGGGCTGAGGGAGGAACTAGCAATAGAAATGCAATGAGAAATTGCTTGGTGTATGGTGCTGAAAATAGTGGGGTTTGGACAGTCGAAACCAATGGAGATGATTTTGATTTTAGAAATAACGTAATCGCCAATTCCAACACGGTGTGGGTTCGGGAGAAAGGTAGTTCTCGAAAATACAAGGCGATTAATAGTATTTTTGCGTACAATGAAAATATGGCGGCTTATGGAGGAGGTGCAACAGGTAATCCTGTATTGACAGACTCTAATTTTTTGATCTTGGAGAACATGAAGCAATCGGGTAAGATAACTTTACAAATGAATAAGGGAGAAAGAGATTTTTTGCATATCCTGAAAGGCACATTGGGCTCAAACTTGAAAGCGGGATTGTTCCATTAATTATATAAAAATTAGCATGAAAAAATTAATCATCACATTGTCATTGGTTTATCTAGTAAGTGTAAATCTAAATGCACAAAACACAAGCGATGCTTTGCCGTATCGCGAAATTCCTAACTATCCAGAAAGCTATACAAATGAAAACATAGTGACTCGCATGTTGGATGGTTTGGGCTTCCGGTATTATTGGGCTACGGAAGGACTAAGACCTCAAGATCTCAACTATAAGTTTGCAGATGAAGCTCGAAGTATCGAAGCCACAATTGATCATTTGCTTGGGCTTTCGCATATGATATTGAACGCGACGAACGCACGGGTGCATGTGTTCTCGCAAGCCGAAGCAGCAAAAATCCCTTTTGATATAAAGCGAAAAACTACGCTTGAAAATATTAAAGCTGCGAGCGATAGGCTACGAAATAGAAAAGTGGATTTAGCTGAACTTAAAATTAAGTTGAAACGTCCCGATGGCTCTCAATTTGAATTGCCTTTTTGGAATGCTATCAATGGGC
>JBOFGX010000208.1:0-27366 GCA_051649345.1 Leadbetterella sp.
GCTGCCATGAATTTCAAACGAGTCATGAACCTCTGGCTTACAGAGGCAATATTCCGTTGGAAACTCATTCTGGATTTTGTCCTAAATGTTTATTCAAAATCTATTGCCCAAATTTATCCGACTTTTTGAGGGACGACTAATTATTCTTTTTCGAAAGTATACTTAGCATCGTATTTCTCAATAGTTTCAATATATTCCTTGATATCATCCTCTTCATCAGGATACAATTTAATAAGATATTTAAGATTGGATATATAGAGGTTTTTTTCGAACGACAAAAACAATTTATCCCCTTGTTGTTTTACTACATAGGTAAATGGCCATGGCTCATCCTCATTTTCACTTAATACATTTAAAGTCAATTTATCATCTTTGAGAGAATAAGAACTTTCTATTAGATCTATATCGAAATAATATCCATCAATTATTTCTACATTTGATGAATATTTCCCATTACTCTCAAACTTTAAAAATAAGTCCTCTGGTATGTCTTCTTTACTTTCTTTATAGCTATCTTCTTCGCCATCTTCAATCACATCATACTCAACTTCGCTTAAAACCCACTTCCCAATGATGTTTGGTGTGGGATCTTGTTCACTACAAGAAAAAAGGATTAAGAAACTAAATAAAACAAACGTAAACTGTAAAAGTGATTTTTTCATTTTTAAATTATTATAATTTTAATAATTACGTAAAATTAACAATAAGCATACCAAGGACAGTTTTTTACTTATTAATTGTTTATTTTCAAGAAAATACAAAATAAAAACCCAAGCTTTTTGACTTGGATTTTGAGTAACAAATCTAAATCAATTTATTTCTTCTTCTCAGCCCTTTCTTTGATTTTTTCATAAATCATCACTTGGTTGGAAGCGATTTTTGAGAAACCACGTACATCATCCCCAGACCAGGCATTGTTCATTTCTCCGTAACTCCCAAAGATAGGCGACATCAAATCATAGGCCGACTCAATACCTAAAACTTGGAAATTGTAGGGACTCAATTTCACACGCACAGTTCCTGTTACGTGAGCTTGGCTACTTTCTAGAAACCTTTCAATATCGCGAAGTACGGGTTCATTAAATTGTCCTTCGTGTAGCAACATTCCATACCACTCTCCTAAATTCTGCTTCCAATATTGCTGCCACTTGGTTAGGGTATGTTTTTCGAGTAAATGGTGTGATTTAATAATAATCAATGGAGCTGCAGCTTCAAAGCCCACTCTACCTTTAATACCAATAATGGTATCTCCCACGTGTGTTTCTCTACCAATTCCATAAACGGATGCTAAATCGTGTACTCTACGGATGGCTTCAACCGCATTTTTATATCTACGACCGTTTACGGCCTTTAGTTCTCCTTTTTCAAAAAGAAGTGTAATCTCTGATGGTTTCTTTTTACTTACTTGGGTAGGATAAGCTTCCTCTGGTAATGAATCCCAAGAATTAAGAGTCTCTTTTCCACCTACAGATGTACCCCAAAGTCCTTGATTGATAGAGTACGTACTCTTGTGCCATTCCCGTACAACACCTTTGGACTTTAGAAATTCAATTTCGGCCTCACGTGAAAGCTTCAAATCTCGAATTGGCGTAATGATTTCTGCATCTGGAACGATAATACGAAAAGCCATATCAAAACGAACTTGATCATTTCCAGCACCCGTACTCCCGTGTGCAATGGCTTTTGCATCTATCGAACGTGCATATTCTGCGACTGCAACGGCCTGAAATATCCTTTCCGCACTTACTGACAAGGGATAGGTATTGTTCTTCAGGATGTTTCCGTATATCAAGAAACGAATACACTCTTTATAATATTTATCAGCAACACGAGCGGTATAATGATTTTTTACACCTAACTCATACGCTTTCTTTTCAATATCTGCAATCTCATTTTCTGTAAATCCTCCCGTGTCTACCAATACACTATGTACCTCCATCCCTTTCTCTTCGGTAAGGTATTTTACACAAAACGAGGTATCCAAGCCTCCACTATACGCCAATACTACTTTTTTCATGTGAAGAATTCTGAAATGTTAATTTGCCGCAAAAATACTATTAATCCCCACAAAAAACCACCAAAAATTAGATTTTAACGGTAATTTTTAAATTTTAGGCACGGCTAACTCAATTAAATACCTTAAATTACGTTAATCTTTAAAATATGCAACAAAATGCCCTTTTTGGCATAAATTTTGAACTATAATTTAAAATAAGACCCATTATTAATTTAAACACATTGTAACATGAGACTTTTATTATTGGTCATATTGTTTTTGGTAGCACATTTTATAATATTTGTTTAAGTCAAATTATTAATAAAAGCGACGGGATTTTAAGACGATCTTAAATGAATTGAGGAAATGATTGAAAGCAAAATTAATTTTGCTTTACTTTCGCAGAGAATCATTACTTAATAATTATAAACAGATCTGTCTATTAGATGTAATACATAAATACAAAAATTCTTGAGGCTTAATGTAAGTTTTTCTACATTGCAGTTTGTGCCTCATTAGCCAACACTTGAAGCACCGTTTGACCTACAGCTTTTAAGGTATTCTTATCAATTGTATTCATACCGTCGTTCATGGTGTGATGATGCTCAAAAAACGTATTTGGTGTATTTCTAAGGTCGATAATGTCGATAACAGGAATCTTGGCATTTTGATAAATCGGTACATGGTCATCCGTGATGTTTCCTCCTTGCTCTCGCAAAAACATACTCGCAAAACCCAATTGAGAGGCCGTACTCCAAACATTTTCCACAACACTAGGTGCAATGGACTGAGAATTATCTTCTATTCTGAAGGTAGCATTTGCTGCCCCCACCATATCCAATAATATACCATAATATGCTGTGTATCCAGCTTTATGTAGGTTTTTTGACCAATACTCAGAGCCAAGGCAATACCCACCATATGGATGTTGGTTTTGACCCGTATAATCATTAGGAGCACCCCAATCTTCTGTATCTACCAATAGTATATCAACTCCCAATTGTATAGAGTCTTTAGATAGGGCTCGTGCCACTTCCAAAAGTACTCCTACCCCACTGGCACCATCATTGGCACCATCAATAGGCCTATCTTTGATTCTAGGATCTTTATCTCCAAATGGACGAGAATCATAATGTGCTACTAGTAAGATCCTCTTCGTGGCTTCAGGTCTGTAGCTTGCGATAACATTTGTGGAAGGGATACTCTTACCATTGTACAATACAGCCTTAAAATTTTGCTCTTGGGTAGTCCAGCCAAATGATTTCAACTTAGCCAACGTCCAGTTTTTACATTTAATAGATGCTTGCGTCCCGGGTACTCGCGGCCCAAAAGCAACTTGCTTGGCCGTATAATCGAAAGCTGAATCTGCCGAAAAAACACCAGCCTTGGCCATAGAAACCCTTGGAGGGTTGGTCTCTATTTGTGTGCTACCTTTTGAACCCGATTTACACGCATTTATTACAAGAAGCAGGGTAAAGAGACCGCTTAAATTAAAAATATTGCTCATGTATTTTGTTTAGAAATTTCAATGTAAATATACGCTTTCGCTAAATATTTATTCGCATTTATTGACTTTTTACTTCAAATTAGTATATTTGCCTAGAATTGCTTTTCTAAAAATTAAAATTATAAGAGATGAATACCTTTAAAGTTTCATTCCTATTTGTTTTTGCGTTTAGTATTTCTTTATCTGCAAAAACTAAGAAGCCTCTTCCTAAAAGATCTCCTATTGTCATTTCAGAGTATAGCTTATTTGGGGATAAATATGCAGCCACGCCTATTGTGGACCATCAACTAAAAGATCATGTATACTATATAGTCAGTGGACACGGTGGGCCTGACCCAGGAGCACAAGCTACTGTAAATGGTCTTGCAATATCGGAAGATGAGTATGCCTATGATGTGAGTCTACGACTTGCCAAAAATCTAATATCGCATGATGCTCTCGTTTATATGATCGTTCGAGACGAAAACGATGGTATTCGAGACCAAGAACTTCTGGAAATGGATCATGACGAAACAGTATGGGGAGGTGAAAAAATTCCACTCAGTCAAGCAGAAAGATTGAAACAAAGAACGCGTATTATTAATCAATTATTTAAAGAAAACAATCAAAAAGGATACAAAACTCAACGTGTGATTGAAACTCACGTAGACTCTCGCTATACAGAACGCAAGGTAGATATCTTTTTCTACTACAACGAAAACAAGCCTGAGAGCCAAGAGTTAGCTGAAAACATGTTTCAGACTATCAAGAAAAAATACGACGCCAAGCAAAAAGGCAGAGGTTATACAGGCGAAGTAAAACCTCGAAATCTATGGATGATTACCCAATCCAAGCCACCCATCGTATTTATAGAATTGGGGAATATTACGAATGAGTTTGATCGCAAGCGTCTTCTTTTATCTGACAACCGTCAGGCCATCGCAAATTGGCTAACGGATGGATTGCTGACTTTTGAATAGATAAAATTAAACAGCCTTGTAAAAGCTATTATTTATACGAGTCGTTTTTATAAATTCCTTACATCTTCACTTCCCAACCCGGCCTGTAAGATCTTCCTACAAACTGATTCGCTTCATCGAGATTCGTAATTTTCATACTCTTACCATCCCAAAGGAGCTGTTTTCTACCGTAATAATCATACTTATTAGGTGCCGTTTCCTTTCGTAACATATAACTTCTAATGGCAAGATTTCCCATCAAAACTGTTTCTGTCAAAGGCCCTGAATAGTCAAAGGAAGAAGTCAAAGCCTTGTGTTTTTCCTTGCCAAAACCTTCTTTGCAAGCATCAGCCCAATATACTTGATGCCCCCATTCTGGTAAACCTTCACCATAAGCATTCGCATTTCTATCAACTTTGGGTACTGTTTTCACATCTCCATTTGGGAAGTAAATTTTTGGATTGAGTCCATACATACCCATAGAGAGGAGTCCCTTTGTGCCATGAAAAAGAAGTCCGTTTGCACCCCCATCATCAGACAAAGCCTCATTGGCTGGTAACCACTTATGATGCATGGGACGTATACCTCCATCCATCCAAGCCATGGTCAATGGCACTTTGTTTTTGTCGGTTGCCGAGAACTTGATCTCCACATTAGATGAAGGTGGACAACCTTCTGGGATATACTCGGGTACCCAGTCTTTCGTAAATACTGCCCCCACGCTACACTCTACTGCATTGGGATAACCCAGACCTAATATACGAAATGCCGAATCAATCGTATGACAACCAATATCTCCGAGTGCCCCGGTTCCGAAATTCCACCACCCCCTCCATTTAAACGGATGTATCATAGGGTGGTAATCCATATATTCTGCTGGACCTAGGTATACATCCCATGATTCATTACTCATAGTATCTGGCATAGCTACTTTATCATTTGGAAACGGAATACCTTGCGGCCAAACGGGCCTATTTGTCCATATTTCTACTCGATCTACCGTACCTATCAATCCAGAATCAAACCACTCCATAGCCGTTTTTTGAAGAGGATTAGACGAGCCTTGATTTCCCATTTGTGTGACAACCTTGTACTTACGAGCTGCTTCTGTGAGCATCCGAGCTTCGGCGATATTATGCGTAAGCGGTTTCTGCACATATACGTGTTTTCCCATTTGCATACAGGCCATAGCTGCCACTGCGTGAAAATGATCAGGCGTAGAGATTGTGACTGCGTCAATATCTTTGTTGATTTCAGAGAGCATCTTTCTAAAATCAGTATATCGCTTGGCATTGGGCCAGCGTTCTACCGCCCTCGTTGTCATTTTGGTATCTACATCACAAAGAGCCACAATATTGTTGGCTCCTTTGTTATAAGAATTCAGCAGGTCAGAGTCACCTTTTCCCCCGCTACCAATCCCAGCAATATTCAATTTGTCGCTTGGAGCAATATATCCTTTTCCCAACACGTGCCTAGGCACTAAGAAAAAACTACCTACAGCCAAACTGCCCTTTTCTATAAATTTTCGTCTTGATGTTTTACTCATATCATAGTTTGTATTTACGAATACAATTTAGTCTTAAAATAGAAATTAGGACGCTTTTTGTTTAAAATTTTTCAAAATATATAACTCTAATCCGATAAACGTTTCCTGTAAAGTATGGGCTCTAGGCATTGACACTTTTTAGATAATAGATATCAAATGGCGGGCTTGTGACACACGGTTTTCAGCTGTCGGTCAACTATTTTTAGGCAACCACACTATCATCCTTACGACTATTGACTAATAGACTATCGACTAAAATTCTGCCATCAATCATCCTTACAACTACCGACTAATAGACTATTGACTAAAAATAATCTACGAATCTCACATAGTATTCTTCTCTTGCTATTTTTATCACAATAGCTTAAATTATTTTTATCACTTCCCTGTATATTTGCAATCAATACAGAATATGCCTCTGCCTTGAAAGTAGCACTTTTTATACCTTGTTATATCGATCAGTTTTATCCTGAAGTCGCTAAGTCTACGCTGCGAATTTTGGAGAGGTTTGGTTGTGAGGTAGATTTTCCACTCGATCAAACCTGCTGTGGACAGCCTATGGCTAATTCTGGTTACGAGCATTTGGCGGAAGGTTGTGAAAAAAATTTCAAATCCTGTTTTGACTCCTACGAGTATGTGGTATGCCCCTCGGGAAGCTGTGCTCTACATGTAAAAGATCATATGGATATACGATCCAAAATATATGAGTTGGTGGAGTTTTTGACAGATGTATTAAAAATCTCTACAGTACAAGGGCATTTCGAAGCTAAAATAGGTTTTCATCAAAGTTGCCACGGTCAGCGAGGATTATACCTCAGTCAAATGTCTGAGCTCCATGCCCAGCCTTTTTCTAAGCCCTTGCAATTGCTATCCGGAATATCGGGCTTGGAAATTAAAACTCTAAACCGACCTGACGAGTGCTGTGGATTTGGGGGTACATTTTGCGTAACTGAAGAAGCCGTGTCTGTACGTATGGGTAAAGACCGCATCCAAGATCACCTTTCTCAAGAAGTTGACATTATTTGTGGTGGAGACTCTTCTTGCCTGATGCATTTGGAGGGTATTATCAGACGAGAAAAACATCCCCTCAAAACCTTGCATATTGCAGAAATCATAGATAAAGCTATGGATTTAGAGGCTAACAAATAGACCTGCTTTTTTGAAATAATTCTATGAATTTTAGCCCTATTTGGTGTCTTGATGACAATACCGCTATTCTCTCTTGAAATAATACAATGTAGAAATATATTATTGAATCCAGATTGGGTTTTTTGAAAAAAAATTGCGTAATTCGCACCCAAATTTGGGATAAACCTCTCAAATATTTCACAAATTAGATAAAACCAAAAATTTTTTCTTTATAACAATTATTAAGCATGGCATCAGTAAGACCAGATGAAGTTTCGGCCATATTGCGTGAGCAATTGGCAGGTGCAAAAACAGCAGCCGAGTTAGAGGAAGTAGGTTCCGTTCTCCAGATAGGTGACGGTGTTGCTCGTATCTACGGATTATCCAAAATCCAACAAGGAGAATTGATTGAGTTCGAAAACGGACTCAAGGGGATGGCCTTGAACTTGGAGGAAGATAATGTAGGTGCTGTATTGTTGGGAGACTCTGAAGGTATAAAAGAGGGCTCTATTGCAAAACGTACCGGAGAAATTGCCTCTGTGAAAGTAGGTGAAGGTATCGTTGGTCGCGTAGTAAACACTTTAGCTGAGCCAATAGATGGTAATGGTCCTATCCAAGGTGAATTGTTTGATATGCCTATTGAGCGTAAAGCACCTGGCGTAATCTACCGTCAGCCTGTAACAGAACCTTTACAAACGGGTATCAAAGCTGTAGATGCAATGATTCCGATCGGTAGAGGACAAAGAGAACTTGTGATTGGTGACCGTCAAACAGGTAAAACAGCCGTTTGTATTGATACCATCATCAACCAAAAAGAATTTTTTGATAAAGGTGAGCCAGTATACTGTATCTACGTAGCCTGTGGACAAAAAGCTTCTACAGTGAAAGCTGTAGAGCAAACATTGAGACGCTATGGAGCTATGGACTATACTGTAATCGTAGCAGCAAATGCTTCTGATCCTTCACCTATGCAATTCTTCGCACCATTTACGGGTGCTGCCATTGGTGAGTATTTCAGAGATACGGGTCGTCCAGCCTTGATTATATACGATGATCTTTCTAAGCAAGCGGTAGCTTACCGTGAGGTTTCTTTATTGCTTCGTCGTCCACCAGGACGTGAGGCATACCCTGGTGATGTATTCTACCTACACTCCAGATTATTGGAGCGTGCGGCTAAGATCAACCAATCGGATTCTATAGCACAAGACATGAATGACCTTCCTCCTTCTTTGAAAGGTAAAGTGAAAGGTGGTGGATCGTTGACGGCTCTTCCGATTATTGAAACACAAGCAGGTGACGTATCGGCCTATATTCCTACCAATGTGATTTCGATCACAGATGGCCAGATATTCCTAGAGTCTAACTTGTTTAACTCGGGGATTCGTCCTGCTATCAACGTAGGTATCTCTGTATCTCGTGTGGGTGGTAATGCTCAGATCAAGTCTATGAAAAAAGTAGCAGGTACGCTGAAATTGGATCAAGCCCAGTTCCGTGAACTGGAAGCTTTTGCTAAATTTGGTTCTGATCTAGATGCCGCTACCAAACTCGTTATTGACAGAGGTAGACGTAACCAAGAGATCCTAAAACAAGGACAGTATCAGCCGGTATCCGTAGCAGAGCAAGTAGCTGTGATCTATGCATCTATTAATGGTGTATTGGATAATGTTCCTGTAAACCGCGTAAAAGAATTTGAGACCGAATTTTTGACAATCTTAGGAGCTCAAAATCCAGAAGCTTTGGTTGCCCTTACAAAAGGTAAACTGGATGATGCTACTGAGGCTATCAAGAAAGTGGGTAAAGAAGTAGCTGCTAAATACGCTTGATAGTAAAGGTTCAATTTAAAAGAGGTTAATCAGAAAGATACACCATGCCTTCATTAAAAGAAGTACGGAATAGAATTGTCTCTGTAAACTCAACACAACAAATCACCAAAGCCATGAAAATGGTAGCGGCGGCGAAGTTGAGAAGGGCACAAGACAAAATAACACAGATGCGTCCTTATGCCAATAAGTTGAATCAGCTTATCGGTGAGGTATCTAGCAATATTACAGATGGGCTAAATAGTCCTTACATAGTACAAAGAGAAGTAAACAAAGTATTAATCGTACTCGTGACTTCGGATCGTGGATTATGTGGAGCTTTCAATTCCAATGTAATCAAGGCTTCTCTAGCTCATATACAAGAAATGTATGCTGCTCAGAATGCGAAAGGAAACGTATCCGTGATGACGATGGGCAAAAAAGGGTTCGAGGCCTTGTCAAAAAGGAATATTAGTTTGTTGACGCAATTTGTTGATATATACAATAGACTTTCTTTTGATACGGCAAAGGAAGCGGCTGAGTCCATCATGAGTCAGTATGCTGCGGGTGAGTTTGATGAAGTAGTAATTGTCTATAACGAATTCAAAAATGTAGCTACACAAATTATTCGAATAGAGAAAATGCTCCCTTTGGTTCACGAAGTAGCCGAAGGCAAAACATCAAGTATTGATTATATCTTTGAGCCTTCAAAAGAGGAAATCATGCTTGAGCTTATTCCGAAAGCAATCAAAATGCAGCTTTATAAGGCTGTTCTCGATTCAAATGCGTCAGAACATGGTGCTCGTATGACAGCTATGGACAAGGCCACTGAGAATGCAGGAGAAATGCTAAAAACATTAAAAATTGAGTACAATAGATCTCGTCAAGCTGCTATTACCAAAGAAATCCTCGAGATTGTTGGAGGTGCAGAGGCTTTGAAAGGAAACTAAGCTTGATTTAATTTAAAAAATTTAAAAAGAAGGTTACTTTTAAGGAGGTAATCTTCTTTTTTTGGCTTGAGTTTTACCGCTTGTACCATTTTTAGAAGTGTCGTAAAAAAAGCCGTACCTTTGTGAAGGTTTTGATGAACCTATAATCTAAAGCATAAATTTTATAATGTCATTTTTTGAAAATCTATCCGTATTGTGGAATGATATAATCGCCACACCAGGAAAATCCCTTTCAATCGTCTTTAACCTCGTCGTAATAGAAAGTTTACTATCCGTAGATAATGCTGCCGTATTGGCAACCATGGTCAACGACCTGCCAAAGGAGGAAAAAAGTAAAGCCTTAAAATATGGTATTTGGGGAGCTTACTTCTTTAGAGGACTTGCCTTGTTGTTTGTAAGTCTATTAACCAAAATCTGGTGGCTCAAGCTCCTCGGTGGTTTATATCTAATTTACTTGGTGTATGATTGGTTTAGAAGTAAAAGAACATCTCATCACGAAGATGATACTTTAGACAAAAAGTCAAATTGGTTCTACCGAAATACGGTTGGATTAATCGGGAATTTTTGGGCTACAGTCTGTCTTGTAGAGATTATGGATTTGGCTTTTTCAATAGACAATGTATTCGCAGCATCTGCTCTAAGTAAGAATATTATATTGATCTGTGCCGGTGTATTTATAGGAATATTAGCCATGCGATTTGTGACGCAGTGGTTTGTAAAACTTATGGAACGCTACTCTTTTTTGGAAGGCTCAGCCTTTGTTGTAATCGGGATTTTAGGCTTAAAACTCAGTTTGGTCGTAGTTGAGGAGTTCTTTCCCAATTCTGGCTTTACGAGTATTCTAAAAAGTCATACAACAGAGCTCGTTCTTTCTGTCGTAAATATGTCTATTTTCTTCTTGCCCATATTGACAAGTACCCTCTTCAATTTTCCAAAACATAAAGACTGATTACATCCAGCGAGGATTCGTAAAAGGAAGTATCTCTCGAATTCGATGTACTACATCTGTTTCTAGAGGCCCTAATTGTACCGCCAATAGGTTGTTTTCTACTTGAGAGGGTGTTCGCATGCCTGGGATCACATACCGTACATGAGGATTAAAAAGCACATACCGTAACGCTGATGTACTGATACCTCCGGGCAAATCTTTTAAAAAACATAGCTTATCTACGGAATTTTCAAACCATCCTCTATCTTCAGGATGCATATGAAAACGGATATCATTCTCAGGAAAACTGAGGTTTTTATTTTCTAAAAAACCATTGGATAAGAATCCCGAAGCCAAAGGTACTCTGGCAATAAATCGGTAGTTTCCAAAATTGGGATGCGTAAATACCTCTGATTCTACCCTTCTATCCAATAGATTGAAAACCCCCTCGATGGTATCACCAAAAGATTGATTCAATACATTACATGCCCCCCTATACGTTCGCACACTGGCACCATAGTGCTTTATAAGACCTTGTGACTTTAGAGATTCAAAGGCGGAGGTAAGATCATATTCAAAAACAAAATCATCGGGTGGGCTATGTAGCAATAAGGTGTCTACAGAATTTCTATTCAGTCTGTTCAAACTATCATACAAAGAGGTTTGAAGCGAAGTACTTGAAAAATCTAGGTAGCTATTTCCAGACGAGTCTTCATAACTACCGTATTTCGTACAAATCAAGGCCTCATCTGGTAAAGAACCCCCTAAAAAAGTCTCTGATCTGCCTTTGCCATAGCCAGGAGCAGTGTCAAAAAATCGTACTCCATTAGCCCAAGCGAGTTCTATTGCTTCCTTGGCTTTCTGCATATCTGTATTGCCCCATCCCGTTTGACGGTGACCAAATGTGCATGCTCCACCCAGTTGCCAACAACCATACCCCAATGTCAAAATGTGAGTCCTCCTATCATACTTTTTATTTTACAAAGATTCTAATTTCTAAAAATAAAGATACATCCTCTGTTGACTAAATAAATAGGCGAGATAAAAAATCGTATTTCCACTCAGGCTTTTTGTTAATCTTGCTTCTTACTGGTTTAGAAATTATAAAAAAGAAATCCTTTTGCCTAAAAACCGTACCTTTGTGGAATGTTTCAAGAATCCGAAAATACATGAACAAACTTACCACGGTTTTGGTGTTTCCTTGCGGAGCCGAAAGCGGTTTAGAAATCCATCACGCACTCAAGGACGTCCTTAATTTCCGATTGGTTGGTGCTTCTGCAAGAGAAGATCATGCTCGTATGGTTTATGAAAACTACTACGGTGATTTTCCTAAAATTGACGAGAATAATTTTTATGAGAAACTCAACGAGCTTATTACCAAAGAAAATATAGATCTAATACTCCCTACTCACGATACCGTACTAGTGGAATTTGCAAAAAATGCGAATAAAATCAACACGAAAGTGGCTGTACCAGGCTTGTTTCAAGCAGAGCTATGCAGAAGTAAGAAAAAGCTTTATAGTTTCTTTGAGAATGAAGATTTTTGTCCAAGCGTATACCCAGATTTTCTAGCCAATCCTCATTTCCCGTGCTATGCGAAATTAGATGAGGGGCAAGGGAGCAAAGGAGCATATTTACTAGAAAAGGTAGAAGATTTACACAAAGTGGCCTCAAACACTGAAAACTTCGTATTTATGGAGTTTTTGCCTGGAGAAGAAATCACCATTGACTGTTTCACTGATAGACATGGTAAACTACAATTTATTGGTCCTAGGGCAAGAAAAAGAATTTTTGATGGTGTGTGTGTCAACAGTATTTCCATTCCGCTTACAGACGAAATTTCACAAATAGCTCATATTGTTTCTGATAAAATTGGAATTCGCGGATCTTGGTATTTTCAGCTAAAGAAAAACAAGGCAGGTGATTGGAAATTTCTGGAAGCATCTACCAAAATTGCTGGTAATGGAAATCTCTTTAGAGGATTAGGAGTGAACTTCCCCTTGTTGATGGTTTACGATTATATGGAAATGGATGTGGAAGTTTTACCCAATGCGTATACCATAGAGATCGACAGATCACTCAACCACCGCTATATCTCTTACTTTGATTATGACACCATTTATATAGATTTTGACGACACCATTACAAAAAAGGGGAAAGTAAACCCAACCGTTTTATCGTTTGTCTATCATCAAAAAAACAAGGGTAAGATCGTAAAATTGATCACGAAGCACATTCATAGTTTAGAAGAAACCTTAGAAAATCTCTGTATACATGAGGGTATTTTTGACTCCATCATTCATATTCCAATGGAAAGTAAAAAATCTGAATTTATAACGGAAAAAGAACGTGTTATTTTTATAGACAATGCTTTTATAGAACGAAGAGAGGTAAAAAAAGCCTTAGGAATTCCTACTTTTGATGTAGATGCTATCAATACACTGATTGATTACAGAGAATAAATATCTTCTTGCTAGGTGAGTAAAAAGCATTTATTCCATAGCACGTTGTTGAGCTATTTGCAGTATTTCTCTTTTAGCTTTTCGGCTTTTTTCTGCTCAAGGAAAATCAATTGGTCATAATCCTTACATGCTTCATCTATTTTACGCAAGGCTACGCTAGCAGCTGCATGTTGAAAGTAGGCATTGATATTGAGAGCGTAGTATTCTATTGACTTTGCATAGTAGCTTTCTGCCTTTTGATAACTCCCTGATTGAAAGTAGGAGTTACCCACATTGTAGTAATAATTCGAAATCCCGACTGAATCTTTTCCTTGGTAATTTTGATACTCATCAAAATCAAGATTGTAGTCAAACTCGACCTCCGTGGCGATAGCCTTATCTAAATAATATGCGGGTTTCCAGCTGCCTTTTGTTGCATTTACTGCCTTTGTAAGCCGTGAATTATACTTTTCGTTCGTGCTTTCTATTACACGAGCACCTTTTACTTCTCCCGTTTCTGTAATTATAAAACGCACAACAAACCCTCCCTTTTTATATTCTGGAAATTTAAAATTCTCAAATACTACTTGCATAGGCTCCTTGTCTTCATTAATAAAATAAGGCTCCAATTTTCCTGGAAAATTTATAAACACTTCCGAACCGTTTTTAGCTTGATACGACTTGGGCGTATAAAAAAGATCCGTTATGGGTTTGGGCTCTAATGTAATTGCGTATACAACTTTGTTTTTCTCTATCATTCCTGATAGGGTATATTTTGCGTCTGACTCTTTATTTATGGTCCAGCTTTTACCTCCAAATGAAATCTTATCATTCGTAAAAAAAGCCTTTTTAATAGTAGAAATACTCCCTTTTTTTAAGAGCAAAGAATCCTCCCCTAGCCATCTAAGTTCTATGGGCATATATATAAGATCATTTTCATATATCTTACTACCATCTTGGGTTTTAATATCGGTTTTCACCCAATGATTATATTGAGAAAACATCGGATGTTTTTGAGCTTTAATTGAATATGAGGCTAAAAAACAGATAAGTGTAAAATGTAAAAATTTCATTTGGATAGGGAGTTTAAGTACCGTTGGGTAAATCCAACCCAGTCTACTTCCGTATCAGGAATGACTACATCTGGATTGATACCTATATTTTCCATGGGTTTTTCTGGCAATCGGGCACAGTAACCCATAGGTAAAGCAATTCTGAAATTGTAGCATGGCAAAGACCAATCTCGTACTTCAGTAAAATCACAAGCTCCCTTTGTTCTTTTACCCATGATGATTACTCTTGAAGATTGTTTTGCTTCTAGAGCGATGCTTTCCGCTGTACTGGAAGTTTTTTCATTGACCAGAATAACTACTTTCTTCGGTAGTACTTTGCCTTTTTGAGGTTGAAATGTAATATCAGGGCCTTGTATCATTGATCCCATATTTGCCTGCATTTTGTCCACTACAAATTTTAGCTTGGTGATCAAATTTTTATATTGCGGAATATCTTGTAAAGACTTTACTTCGTGAGAAAGTGCAATAAAATTTTCCTGAGTAGCACGTATTTTATTTCCTTTACGTACGATAGGCTTATCTGCAATATACGCAAACAGGGGGTCAAACACCATCTCCTCTCCTCCTGGATTATTTCTTAAGTCAATGATCATATTCTCAGCATTATCAAGAGTGCTTGCATTCCTTTTTAATATTTCTGCAGTAAAATTGATAGCATTGGACATCGTGAAAGGAGGAAGCACAACCAATGCCGTTTTGGCATCCACTTTTTCTACTCTGTAATCAGTAAGAATGTTGGCTAAATCTTCTCCAGTAACTGAAACTGTGGGAGTAGGATTTAGCTTGGAAAACTTGTATACATTCTCAATATAAAGATAATTTTTTATGAGTCTTGCAAAGTTGACTTCTGGTAAAAAATCCGCATAATAGTAGGTTGCTTTATATCCTCCGGTGGCTAGATTTTCTAGGAAAAACTTATTTCTACCAATATTCCAATGGTTGTCTTTGCTATTTAACAAAAAACCCGAATAGCCCTGACCTTGCTTTATAATCCCTATCAAATAGGCTTTATCGTCACTTTCCCAAACTCCTTCGATCGGTTCCAATTTGGATTTGTTATTGTATACATATTCCTCAAACTGTTTAAGAGAAGTATACGGCTGAGACCCCAGTTCTTTTGACCTTTTGGCCTTTTCCGACTCGCTCAACTCAGCGTCAAATTTGGCAGAAATATTAAGAAAAAGATGATTATCCTCAAAAAATGCTAACCATTTATTTATGACCTCTTCGCACTCTTCTTTTGTTTCGGCTTTGGTAGATGCTTTCTTGGTTTTCTTAGAAAGACCCTCAAATTTAGATTTGGTAAGAGGGGTGACCTTCAAAGGGTAACCCGAATAATTATCAACTACTTTTTGATAGATTTCGTCAAAATTCTTCCTACAGCTACAATCGCCGCTTTGTGCAACAACAGTTACTTGAAACCATGTTAGGACTATAATAAAAAAGAAGGCAATCTTGTACTTTTTAGTATTCATAAGGTTAAAAATAATAATTATTCACCGAGTTCCAATTTTTTTATGGGAGCAATAGCGTTACCCGCAATACCGCGTATGCTACCGTACATATCGACGGTGTTTTCAAGTACTTTGTCCAATTGCATTTCGCGTTCTTTCCATATACGTTGCATAGCTCTTTTTTCTTTGTCGAGATCTTCTTTCATACTAGAAAACCCCTCTACAATAGCTTCTATCTGATGTTTAAACTGACTACTGGTAAGATAGTTATACAATAGGCCCATTTTTTCGGTTTTGTTTTCTTGAGCAGACTCCGTTTGTTTGGAACGAATAAGTATCTGCCTTAGGACATAAATAACGCTTTTGAACTCCGAAAAATTACAAATCCACACCCCCTCTTTTTCTCCAAACTTAGTCATCTCTTTGGGCATGGTTTGCGTAATCAAAACTGCTATGTCTGCACCTACTAAACGCTGGTCATCTCTCAATTTCTCAATCCAATCTCCACCAAAATTTTGGGTACGCTTACTTTCAATCACTATTTTACCACATTTGTGGCCAAATTCATTCAAGACGGTAAGTATTGCATCGGCTCCCCTCTGCCCTTTTTTGATTTCTTCTACTTGATCAAAAGGAAACGCTTGACCCAAAATCTGTTCTATTGCGAGCTCCTGTACCTCCCCCTGAAGCTGCATAGACCCTTGTTCGGCTTTACGCTGCATCTCCTTTACGAGATTCATTTGATCCTCCAGCTTCTTTTCGTATTCTTTTTTTACGAGGTCAAACTCCTCGTCTTTCTTTTTTTTTGCTTGCTCTTCTATATCTCTCGTCTTGACCAAGAGATCTTTTTCTAGTTGTATTTTGAGAAGTTCTTTTTGTTCATTAAGCTCTCGTTCCTTTTTTAGAAGCTCCAATTCTTTTTTCTCTGATTCAAGAATTTTGGCTTGTTTTTGGGTATTTTCTTCTTTGAGCTGTTTAAGTTCTAATTCGTTTTTCTCTTCTGCTTTTTTTAAAGCTAAAGCCCACATCGAACGCTTCTCTTCATCGATAAACTTTTTTTTATCCTCATCTAGTTTACTTTGAAGTGCCTGAGACTGTTTCTTTAGTTCTAAATCTAAATGAACCTGAAACATCTCTCCAGCATCGAATGAATGTCCGCATTTAGGGCAAGTACTTTTAGCTCCTAGTATACTCATGTATTCCAAGCTTTTGCTACTTGTTTTTGCTCTCCTAAGCCTTCTACTCCCAAGCGGACTTCGTCTCCAGGATTTAGATAAATCGGCGGCTTAAATCCAAGCCCTACGCCTGCGGGGGTTCCTGTAGATATGACATCTCCTGGGAGTAAAGTCATAAAGTTACTTAGATAACTTACAACTGTGGGAATATCAAAAATAAGATCGTTCGTGTTTGAATCTTGGATTCGTTTTCCGTTAAGCTCAAGCCATAAGTGAAGATTGTGAGGATCAGCAACCTCATCTTTTGTGACAAGGTAAGGGCCTATGGGTGCAAATGTGTCATTGGACTTGCCTTTGTCCCATTGACCGCCTCTTTCGAGTTGAAACTCTCTCTCCGAAATATCATTATGTACTGCATAGCCAGCAACATAATCCATAGCCTCATTTACGGATACATAAGAAGCTTTTTTACCTATTATTACAGCAAGCTCTACCTCCCAATCTGTTTTGATAGATCCTCTAGGAATAATAGTCGCATCGTTAGGCCCGCATAAAGCTGTTGATGCTTTCATAAAAACTACAGGCTCTGTTGGCAAGGCCATGCCTGACTCAGCGGCATGCTTGGCGTAATTGAGTCCTATACATATAATCTTGGAAGGTCTTGCAATACACGATCCGATTCTAGCATCTGATGAGACTTCTGGACAAGAAGCAGCATGTGACTTTAGCCATTGCGATAACTTCTCGATTCCATCATTAGCAAAAAATAGCTCGTTGTAATCGTGCCCAAACGAGCTCACATCCAGTCGTTTACCATTCTCAAGTTCCACTCCGGGTTTCTCGTGATCAATATTTCCAAATCGAAAAAGTTTCATAGTCTATGTTTGTTCTATTTTGAATTCAATTTTATAAATCCACCATCTATTGAATAGTCTGTACCTGTCAAAAAAGCTGCTTGATCCGAAGCTAAATATAACGCGAAAGATGCGATTTCGGATGGTTTGGCCATACGACCGATAGGTTGGGACTTAGCTAGTTTGTCCATCATTTCTACCTCTTTACCTGCATAGTGTTTCTTGACAAAGTTCTCAACGAAGGGTGTTTGCACCCGAGCGGGTGAAATACTATTGCAGCGAATATTATGCTTGACATAGTCTTTAGCCACTTGGATAGTCATAGAGAGAATAGCCCCCTTGGTCATAGAATATGCAAATCTTTCTTCAATGCCGACGGAAGCTGCAACGGAGGCCATATTGATTATACTCCCACCGCCTCTACTCTTCATAGCAGGTATTAAAGCCTTGATGCAATTATAAAAACCCATAACGTTAACATTGAAAAGCCGAAGCATATCCTCCTCCGTCGTATTCTCAACATTACCTATATGAGCTATGCCCGCATTATTTACTAAAATATCTACTGGATGTATGGAAAGTATCTTGGATACTTTTCTTTGCACTTCTGATTGATTGCTGACATCTACCTTGTGACAAAATGCTTTTCCACCTGCTATATTGATTAAATCCGCCTCACGTTCGGCAAGATCTATGTTAAGCTCAAAAATATGTACTGTGGCATTTGCTTTGGCAAAAATACGTGATATCTCAAGACCAATACCACTTGCACCACCTGTAATGATTGCAACTTTACCGTTTAGATCGAACATTCTTAAGGAATAATAAAAACAAATTTACACTTGTTTTAAGGAAGAAAAAAATTCAATTTCGATTAAAAACCTTTTAAAATTTAAAGAAAATATATACCTTTGTATCCCGATTAAATGGAGGTTGTAGCTCAGTTGGTTAGAGCATCAGTTTGTGGTTCTGAGGGTCGTGGGTTCGATTCCCATCAGTCTCCCAAGTTTCTTAAGAGGTCGTTTGAGCAATTCAGACGACCTTTTTTGTACATAATTAATACCCTTTTTTATATATTTTCTTAAACAAATCAACCAAATACAAACCTAAATTAAAGGTTTTCATAATATATATCAATATTCTGAAATTTATTTAGCATTGCTAATTAATTATTAATCAATATTATATAGAATTAATTCTTTACTCTTGCCTAAAAATACAATTTTCAACTTGTATATATAAGTTCTACAAGTTATATTTGTACTATTAAAAGTAAGATTAATACAATTTAAAATTGTCTAGATATTACTTTAACCCAAAACCTTTGTAATATTGGAAACAACCCTTGATGTTCAGGGGTTGTTTTTTGTTTATATAGATCTATACCGGAGCAAGCGAAAAAGTTGGGGGGCAATCTAATTCAAGATAAATACTTTACTATACATCCCAGTTCGTTAGATGTCCTGCGGACGGCGTCACTTTTTTTCGAAAAAAAGTGACCAAAAAAACATGAATAAAACAATGATCCTCTTTAAAATTTAAACTTCTTTCAATTCAAGTAAAATACAAGGATCAAATTTTAAAACGGACTGTTTTCTTCTTATTACGAATCATTTATATTTATTTACTCAACGATTTAAGTAATGATTTATTAAACGAAAAGATAATCCTAGCTTTCAGGAAATAATTTTGACACTATGAAGCTTAAGATTGTCAAGACCTGTTAGAAGAAGTGTAAACCCCCTTCTTTTGTTTGAATAAAATTGAAGACTTCTTTAAAAGTCCATTCCCCCCAACTTTTCAGCTAGATCCTCTATACCAATCCATTTTGTGCAGCCAATCGAATTAGGGAGGCCGTATTGTTTACCTCAAACTTGAGCAATAAGCTTGATCGATGGCTGTTAACAGTGAGAACACTCACAAAAATCTTATCAGCAATTTGCTGGTTGGTAAACCCTTCCGAAATGAGCTCCAGAACCTCTTTTTCTCTCCGAGTGAGTTCGGGTATCTTGTAGGTTTCTTTTTTTTCTTCTATTAAGTTGACATTCATGTAAAACCCACCTTGACTTACTTGTTCAATTGCCTGTAGGATTTCATCTCTCGAAGAGCTTTTGATTAGGTATCCCATAGCACCATTCTCTATCATCTGTGAAATGTAGTTTCGCTCCGTATAGGTGCTAAGAGCCAGGCATTTCACTTTAGGGAATTCCTCTTTGATTTTTTTGCATAAATCGATGCCATTGATATCTGGCAAGTTAATATCTAAGAAGGCAATATCTACCTCATTGGCTTTCAATACGTCAATAGCCTCATAGGCGTTGTTTACAGTGTAAATAGGATCTATATGCCTTTCTTGCACTAGCAAAGATCGTATACCCTCCAAAATCATAGGGTGGTCATCTACGATCAAAATACAAATGTTCTTTTGCGTTTCCATAGATTATGAATGTAAAGAAATTTCAATATTTACGCTGGTACCTGTGCCCAATTGTGACAGAAAATCCAAGGAACCACCAAGGTAATCTACTCGACTTTGGATATTCTTAATCCCAATCCCACTCTTGTTACTGTTTATATCGAATCCCTTACCATTGTCCTCAATAGTTAAATTTAACGACTCGGCAGTTTTGGTAATTTGAACTAACGCTTTACTTGCTTCGGCGTGTTTCAGGATATTATTGAGGAGTTCTTGGATGATCCGGTACAAGGTGATTTCCGTTGTTTGATCTAGTCTTTGCTCCAAACCATACGCTTGAAAAGTAACCTGTATCTGACCCGACTGATTGATTCCATCACAGAAGTTTTGGACGGCTTCAGTAAGCCCAAAGCGAATGAGAGCTTCGGGCATCATGTTATGAGCAACCCTCCGCATTTCACCTATGGCGGTTTCTAAAGTTTCGAGAGATTTGCCAAAAATTTGGCTTCCCCTCTCGGTTAAAAATTGGTTTCCAGTCATATTAGTAAGTGAATATTTGAGACTGGATAATACCCCGCCCAATCCGTCATGCAGATCTTTTGCCAGACGACTGCGTTCTTCTTCTTGGCCTTTGAGTATGGATTCAGTAGCCGTCAATTGCTTTTCTTGTTTTAAGGTACGAATTTCATTTTCGGCCAACTTTCGTTTAAATGAAAAATTTCTGTAGAAAGCATAGAAAGAAATTACTAACAAGGCAAGAAGCGTTAAAAGGCCGATTATCCAGTATTTGCGTTTTTGATGTTCTTGCTCTTTTAACTTTTGTTTTTGGTTTAGTTCAGTAATTTTATTTTCCTTCTCTCTGAGTTGGAACTTGCCATCATTGATTTGCATCAAGTTGGCATTTATTTTTTGTAAATATTTATCTTTCGTTTCTTCATGTTTTTTGAAATAATAGACAGCTTTTGAAAAGTTTTTTTTATCAGAATAATACAATGCAATTTCGTGTAAAAATTCTATATATGCATAATAATCATATTTTTCTGCAAGTAACAAGGCCTTATTCAAGTTGATTTCAGCCTCATTCAATTTACCAAGATGGCTTAGTGAAATTCCGAGGCCAAAGTGAGCTTGAGCTATTCCAGGGTAAAACATATCTTTTTTAGCATATTCTAGACTTTTTGAAAAATACGCACTTGCTTTTGCATAATTTTTCATGCCACTTTGAATACTTCCTTTTAGTAAATTGTAAAGCCGCAATGATCGATCATTCATTTTTCCCTTATTCAAGCTATCAACTATTTTATCAGCAAAATCATTGTATGTAATACTATTGATTTTATCATTAATATGAATCAAAGTACGGACAGCTTCAAAAACTATAACAGGTTGGTCAATACATTTTGATCGGTAGTTTAATCCTGTTAAAACTAACTCTTTTGCTCGTTTGTAGTTTTTTAGATTTAGTTGAGCGTAGGATAAAAAATTATAAACTCCTGTGGCTTTTGATTGATTACCTTGTAAAGCATATGGTAAAGCTTTTAAAATTGTTTGATAACCTTCTTCATAATCATATAAGTCCGCATAAATGAGCCCCATATTACTATATGCAGTTTCTAATACTCTTTTTTTTTGATTTTGGTTCTCCAGTTTTTCACCCAATTGAATAGCCCTTTGTGTAAAACGCATGGCCATTAGATAATTTGCATTATCCAAATAAATAGTACCTAAGACCTGATTGAATACGGCTTTGTCAAAGCTATGAGGAAAGTAAACCTTACTTTGAATCAGCCATTCTAAGCATTTTCGAGAATAAGTAAGGTCTGTATTTATATAAACCAAAAAGTGATTAGCGATTTTGATGGATAGTAAACTATCTGCTACTTCCTTTTTCTTGAAACTAGTAATTAGGCTATCAACTGTTTTTTGTTGAGCATTTGATTCTAAACCAATAAAAAGAAACAAGCTGATTAAAATAAACACTTTGCTGAAATACTTCATTAGATTGGTTTCTCGGTATTGATCTATGAATTAGACTTGAATACAAAGCAAATAAAAAAACGACAAAAAGTACATCCTGCAAAAGTAGGATTTTATAAATGGTGTTTTTACAGGATTGAATAGATCGTATGCTTTTATCAATTTTGCATGCATTAAAAAGTAAATTATTACTTCTTTTAGAATCTTAAAATTTCGCTCTATTCCCACATAACCTAAAATACTATGAGTAAAAAAATGAAAATTCATTTGGGTAGTAAATATCTTATTGAACCCTTACGGATTATGTATCTCAGAGGAGATACAAACTATACACATATTATCCTAACTGATGGTGAAATCTTGTTTAGCTCCACAAATCTTAAAAAATTAGAAGATAGACTCACGCAATATGGCTTCTTTAGAGCCCATAAATCACATTTGGTAAATTTAAAAAAGATAAAAACGGTAGAAAAAGTCAAAAAAAAGGTCACATTGGTTATGTCTGATGGATTGAAACTAAATCTATCTCGAAGAAAAAAATTACCCTTAGAGTTTAAAATTTAAGTCCAAACAACAGTTTCGTTTGACTAAGAAATCAAAATTTTTGGTTTTGAAGACTAAAATAAACCGTTAAATAAATATAATGACGATTTATGACCAAAAACCATTTGGCTGGTTTATAACTATGATAAATTTGACCGTTCAATAAAAATTGCAAATCGAATTCTATCGGTTGCAAAAGTGTAATCATAGAATTGTATGCCCTACATTTCCATTTTTCATTATTTCTTTTTAGGAGTTCAGTGTTTTATGTGTATGTATATGGCCGTTTCTTTTATTTTATTTAGAAGGAAGGATAATTTATATTTTTTTCTATTTCTGTTTTTTTCCTTTCTCAACTTCTACGCCCTGAATCACAAACTATTTAACATTTCTACGACCGAATTCGAAAATTCCAAACTATTAAAAATACTATTTAATCCCATTGCGGCTTTGGTTGCTGGATTTTATTATTTGTTTGTCATACAGTTTTTGGAGTTCGAAAAAACAAATAAAATCCTGTATTACTTTCTCTATTTGAATGTTGTGATCAACATGATTGTTGGGCTCGTTTTTTCTATCATGGAGTTTTTTGAAATTGAGTACTTTAAATACTTTATTTCACTAGCTATTCTCGGCTATGCAGCTTCATTTCTTAATATTATCTTTCTCTACAAATCAACCTTACGGTATTCGAAAATAATTTTGTTAGGTGCATTTACCACTACTGTAGGGTCTTCTATTGGATTAATCAGTATTGTCATTTACGGAAAAACACCTCCGATCGAGATTCATTTTTTTTCGGAAATAGGAATATTGATCGATATGTTTGTGTACTCAATCGCCATCAATATTAAATGGAATGATAGCGAAAAATTTCTACTGCAGGAGTATATAGAGCGAAGCATTGTGGTATCCAACGAGCGACAACGCATAGCCTCCGAGATGCACGATGAGCTAGGCGGAAACCTCACTTCTCTTATGTATTTGGCTCATAACCTCAAAGATAAAACTTCAAAAAATGACCAAGTAGACAAAATAATCCAAACGAGTAGTGGTATTTCAGAGAGCATCAACGAAATCGTATGGGCACTCAATCAAGAGCAAAATCAGTTGGCTGACTGGGTGCTGTTTGTGCGTGGTAAAACAGCTGAGATGTTTGAGAATGCTTCCTTGCAATATGCCATTCATAGTCCTGCCAACATTCCTGAAAGAATCCTTAGCAATTTAGAGAAAAGAAACCTATATTTAGTAGTCAAAGAGGCTGTTAATAATGCCATTAAGCATTCCAAAGCCAGTCAATATGAGGTAAATATGAACTTCGAAAATGGGATACATATTCTCGTACAAGACAACGGTCAGGGTTTCATAGAAAATGGAACTCCTAAAACGGGAGGTGGTAATGGCCTCAAAAACATGAAACGTAGAATGGAAGAGATAGGTGGGACGATAGCTTGGAGTAATGGTGAGGGTACTAAGGTTAAAGTAAGTTTATTATGAAAGTAAAATTATTAGTAATTCAATTTTTGTTTTTTTTTAGTCAAAATGTAAATGGACAAGCCGACAGAATTAAGTTGTTAGATCATGACCTAAAATTGGCAAAAACCGACACTCACAAAATTAAGCTCATTAATGAGATTGTTGGTCTATTAAATTCTAACATAAGAATGAATGAGATAGACAAATACTTAAAAGAAGGACTTAAACTTAGTGAAAATATTAAAGACAAATATTGGAAAGCAAGTATATATGAGAACTATGGTTTGTATTATGAAAAATTGGGTGAGTATGACAAATCAAAAGTTTATTTTGAAAAGGCTTTAGAAATACATAATGGGAAAAATGACGATAGGAGTAGAGCATCTTCGGGTACTTGCTGGGTAGAAATAGGTGCTATTTACAATAAAAAAGGGAATTTAAAAAAGGGAATTGAATATAACTTAAAAGGTGCCGATGCTTGGGAGGCTTCAAATTTACAAGAAAAGTATTTAGCACTGGGTAATATATATGGAAATATAGCCAATATGTTTTTCCAAAACAATCAATTAGATAAAGCTCTCCAATATGATCTAAAGGGTGTTAAAATAAGGGAAAAAGGGAAAAATAACTCGGTGGAAGATGCCAAAGCGTATATGTATTTATCGATGGATTATTCTGGATTTAAAAAATATGATAGTGCAGCTATATATTTAAAGAAAGGGAAAATTTTAGTGGATAAATTAAAAGTACCAGTGTTAACAGCGGAGTATGATAGGATTTTTGCAAAGCTATATTATGATCAAAAAAAATATGCCGAAGCCTTACCTTATGGACTTGAGGCTTTAGAAATTGGGTATCAAATAAAAGATCATGATGCAATTAGAAATTCACATAATATTTTGACTAAGATATATTTAGCTAAAAATATTGCTAAAGAAGCACTTGCTCATTCTCAAGCAGAGTTGTTAATTTCTAGAAAACAAAAATCTAATAAAAACATAATGATTGCACTATTCAACCTTTCAAAAGTTGAAAATAGAATAGGTTTACATAAAGAGGCATATACACACCTTTTAGAATATAAAGTTTTGAAAGATAGTGTTTTTTCCAGTGCCGAGAAACTTAAACTAAATGAGATTGAAGCCAAATACAACGGAGCTCAAAAACAAAACGAAATTCTCCAAAAAACGATAGCCCTCGAAAAATCTAGCAACAATATGAAGCTTTTAGGTGGCGGCTTTGGCTTACTAAGCCTGCTGGCAGGTCTAGGGTTTTATTCTTACAAGAAAAAAGAAAAAGCAAAGACTCTCGAGACCGAACTCCAAACCCAACGCACCGAACGCCAACGTATCGCCTCTGAAATGCACGACGAACTAGGCGGCAACCTTACTTCACTCATGTATTTGGCTCATAATCTCAAGGATAAGTCTACAAAAAATGATCAAGTAGACAAAATCATTCAAACAAGCGGAAACATTTCAGAGAGTATAAACGAGATAGTATGGGCTCTCAACCAAGAACAAAACCAACTCGCAGACTGGGTCATGTATGTACGAGGCAAAACAGCTGAGATGCTTGAGAATGCAAGTGTTCAGTACAGTTTTGATATTTCAGAAACTATTCCTGAAAGAACCCTGAGTAATTTAGAAAAACGTAATTTATACCTCGTTGTAAAAGAGGCTATTAACAATGCTCTCAAGCATTCAAATGCGAGTGAATATAGTGTCAGCATGAATTTTGAAACGGGAATAGACATAAAAATTCGGGATAACGGTCAAGGATTCGTTGAAAACGGGGCTCCTAAGACTGGAGGTGGCAATGGGCTTAAAAATATGAAAAGTAGAATGGAAGAGATAGGTGGGACGATAGATTGGCGTAATGGGCAGGGCACGACGGTAGATATATCTCTTACCTAACTTTTGTTATATTGTGTCGCGTTTTCAGAGACCGTATTTTTGTACTGAAAATATATACCCTATGTTTATTTCAAAATATATTGAAATCGACAACATTAAGTTAATCGAAACGTCAAAAATTACACGTATGACCAGTATTAAAGTAGCCATAGTCGAAGACCTAAATGATGTAAGAGAAGGATTGAAATACGTATTGGAATACACCGATGGGTTTGAGTGCGTATATGCCTTTACCGACGCTGAATCTGCCTTGGAAGGGCTCCGCATACAGCAACCGGATGTGGTCATTATGGATATCCACCTTCCCAAAATGTCTGGGATTGACTGTGTAAAACTATTGAAATCCGAATTCCCCCAATTGCAATTTTTGATGTTTTCGGTCTTTGAAGACGACGAAAACATATTTGAAGCCATCAAAGCGGGTGCTAGCGGATATATTCTCAAAAAAACACCTCCATCTAAAGTTCTGGAAGCGATTCAGGATCTATTCAAAGGCGGCTCACCCATGACTGCCAGCATTGCCCGTAGAGTAATAGCCCATTTCCAAAAACCAAAATCAACCGACTTAACGTCACTTTCTCCCAGAGAAACCGAAATATTAGACTTACTTTCCAAAGGCTTTTTTTACAAAGAAATAGCCGACAAACTAGGAACCAGCACAGGTACGGTCCGCCAACAGATTCATAAAATTTACGAAAAACTGCACGTTCAAAACCGCACTGAAGCTATCAATAAGGTTTTTGGGAAGGGCTGAGTTCTTGAATTAAAAAAACCTTTTGAATCTTAACGCCAGTAGTTCTTTATATGCATCTTTCAGGTCATTGGGCAAAAAGCTATTATTCACTACCTCAGCCATTTCTAACCTGCAATAGTAGAAGTTTTCTAAGGTCTTGTCTAATAATTTTTTAGACAAGCCTGCGTTTGAATACGCCGCCAGAAAATCATCGTATTTCAGCTTGCTTTTTTTACCATTCAACGTCAAAGCCAGCTCCTCATTATCACTAGGATTTACAAGAGCGGTACTCAGCATATCGTAGGCAGGACAAAGCGTATATTTACCGTCCTCTGTTTCTAGCAGTGAGAAGTTCTTGAGATGCATATCGGCATTGCCTGTTAAAAAACTAAACAGTACATACTCATAAAAATTCCCAACATCTAGCAAAGGGGCATCGGAATATTTGAGTAGTGCTTTTGCCACTTGCTCATGACTGCCTTTGTATTTATCCTCTGTGAGGCGTTCGGTCAGCTG
>JBOFGX010000209.1:0-5263 GCA_051649345.1 Leadbetterella sp.
AATAAAAAAAAGAAAACAACGTGCCGAGCCGAAAAACCCAATGACGTATTAGGCTCATTTATACTCAAAAACCCTCCTTTTGTCAAATGACCCAAATCCTCAAAAAAGCGAAAATCAAACTTATAAACCGACTTATTGAAAACACCGTTGTATAAATCATCGCTGTACGAAACGGATAAAGCTAGCATACCGATTAATATCAGAACAGAGCCTACCAATGTATAAATCAAAAACTTCATGGAAGCGTAGCTTCGATTGGCCCCTCCCCATATGCCTATCAAGAAATACATAGGCAATAGCATAAATTCGAAGAACACAAAAAACAAGAAGAAATCAAGGGATAAAAAACACCCATTAACAGCCGATAACAGAATCAGAATCAAGGCAAAATAAGCTTTTTCTCTCTTTTTGATACTAAAAGAAGAAATAGCAGCAATCGTAAACACAATTTGGGTCAACAGAAACATACTCAACGATACGCCATCAATTCCAAGGAGATACTTGATGTCTAGCATGGACTTTTTACTCATAGATAGCTGAATCCAATCTACACTTTCTACCAATTGGTAGGAATCCAGCCCTGAATTGAATCCATCAATAACACTGTACATGTTTATCCATAAACCCACAAGCGTGAGAACATTTATCCAAGCAAAATACGATTTGTACGTAGATGGTAACAACAACACAATCAGTGCCGAAATCAGAGGAAACACAATCGCAAAGGTCAACAAACCCATACAGACTTAATTAAATAAAAATGTTAGCACCAAAATTATCAAAACACCAATCATACCCAATAAGTACCCTTGGATATGACCCCTATTCAACTTTCTAAGCGTATCTGCAAACCCGTAAATACCAGTGTAAATCGAAACTACTGCACGATCAAAAATGGCCTTGTCTAGTAATAAAGAGACTCGAGAAAAAAGCAAAAAAAACGTAGTTATACCTGTGATTGCCTTATCGAGTATTCCTGTTTCTATACGCCTAGAGAATCGAGGCAAAATACCCAATCCACCTACACCTTTGGATTTAGAATCATAGCTAAATACCAGAAATTTATACAATTTAGAATAAGCCTTCTCAATTCCATAATGACTGGCAATAAAACCACCCAATGCACTTCGCCAACCCTTGGATTTATTTCCAATATAATAATATTTCAACTCTGAATATGTGACGTTATAGGAGATCAAAAGAGCCAACAAAACAAGTCCTATCATTAAATAAGGCAACCATTCATAGTGCCCTGAGGGTTCTCCAAAATACGCAAAAAACCAAATATCTTGACCCCCAAGTGGATGGATGGAGAATAAAATAAAAAGTGAACAGATAGCAAAAAATCCAAGTACAAGTTCATACGCACCTGAGGACTTTAAAAACTCCCATAAACCCGAATTTACAGTTTGTTTCTCTCCCGAAAGAATATTTTCAAACGATTTCTTGGCTCCATCGAGTGTTTTTTTGGTTGTCTCAATGATTTTCTCAAATTGAAATTGCTTCCTATCGATAAATGTCATTACTACCATGCGAATTACATACAAAGCAGTAACAAAAGACGTAAGAATCATACACACAGGCACGATAACTTTTACAGACCAAAAATCCCCCTTACAAAAGTCCAAGGCGGAAACGACCAGAGATTCCTTAGAAATAAATCCAGAACTGAACGGCACACCAATCAAAGACGCTGCACAAATGCAAAAGCTATAAAACAGAAAGGGCTGTTTTTTGGCCAATCCTCCCATTTTTCTCATATCCTTTTCGTGGTGAAAAATATCCATCACAGCTCCTGCACCTAGAAACAGCCCCGCTTTGAAAAAAGCATGCGTTACCAAATGAAAATAAGAAGCTCCCAAAGCACCTACGCCCATGCCAGCCACCATAAAGCCCAATTGAGAGATTGTGCTATATGCTAAGACCGACTTGAGTTCGTTTTGAAATACTGCCGTCAAAGCCGCCAAAAGTGCTGTAGATGACCCAACAATTGCAATAAACAACCGCACCTCAGGCCCAAACAACGTATTGATAGGCCCTAGAAGTAAAACGCCAGCCACAACCATGGTAGCAGCATGAATAAGGGCAGAGGCCGGAGTTGGGCCCTCCATGGCTCTTGGCAACCAAATTTGAAGTGGAAATTGAGCAGACTTGCTCATCACACCTACAAACATGAGCAATGAAGCTACATTCAATGTAGTAGAAGGTACTAGTGACTTGGCATCCGCAAATGAACTAAAACTCGCACTCTGGAACTTACTGTATACCAAAAAAATACCCAATAAAAACAAGACATCACCAATCTTATTGGTGATAAAAACCATAAAAGAAGCTTTACTAGGAGCTTTCTTTTTGTACCAAAAACCCACCAGCAAGAAGGAAACAAAACCCACCAGCTCCCAAAAAAAATAAAACTGAAAGAGATTGCCCGCTAGCACTAATCCTAGCATACAAAATACAAACAAACAGATGTATGCATAAAAACGATTGATAGAACGGTCATCTCTTAGATATTTTCCTGAAAAAATCACGACCATAAATGCAATAACCTGCACCAATATCTGCAAGAAGTAAGTACTGGGCTCTAGCCTTAATTCAAAATTAACTTGAGTTTTGCCAATTGAAATCCACGAATAGCTTAGATAGTTACCTTCAGATATATGGGACTGCAATCCCGATGTAAAAATGACACCCAGAACCAAAACAAGGACGACAAACCAATTGGAGAAATTCTTGAAAAGTGAATTTTTTACAGCGAATAAGGCAAAGAAACCAATGATATAAATCGCTAAATTAAAAAAAACGATAACTTCTTGGTTCATTTGAGCGAGTTTGCCTCATTTTGTTAGAATGCATAAAATTACAAAATTGCGTCAAGACTTCCTTGAAATGCTACAAAAAACATTCATTTTTGACTTATTCTGATCAAAAACTAACATCCAGATGGCCAAAAACTGAAACCCTCTTAACGATTCTATACTCGCTTTAATGCTAACTCCGAAACGGCTTTCCCTATCGAAAGGGAGGATGTTGCTGCAGGAGAAGGAGCATTGCAAACATTGATAGCTTGCTTATTTTCCAGAATTTTAAAATCATCCAATAAACCACCCGAGTAATCGCATGCTTGAGCACGCACACCGGCTCCGCCAGGGATCAGGTCATCGGATTGTATTTCTGGAATGAGAGCTTGAAGTGCCTTCGTAAATGCCGCTTTAGAGAAGGATCGATAATACTCACCCAGTCCTGTTTTCCAGTATTTTGCTGCAACCTTTCGGAATCCCGGCCAGGAAATCACATCTCTAAATTCCTTGAAATCAAAATCAAGCTTTTTGTATCCTTCTTTTTTAAATGCAAGCACGGCATTGGGACCGGCCTCTACCCCACCCCCAATCATACGCGTAAAATGAACACCCAAAAATGGAAAATTGGGATCAGGAACTGGATATATCAAATGCTTTACGAGATGTTGCTTAGCTTTTTTAAGTTCAAAATACTCTCCTCTGAATGGTATTATTCGAAGGTCTAGCTTGTCACCCTCTGTAAATGTAGACACAGTATCCGAATACAGTCCAGCACAATTGATAACCAATGTCGTATCATAGCTGCCTTTACTTGTAACCACAGTAGAAACTCCGCCATACTCAGAGATAGAACTTACTTTTTCACCCAAGCGAATTTCTCCTCCTCGTATCTGGATGTTTTCAGCATATTTTTTGGCTACGGCCACGTAGTCTATGATACCCGTTTGAGGGACTTTTATCCCAGCAATACCAGCCACATGGGGTTCGATCTCTCGAAGTTCATCACCGCTACATCGTTTGAGCCCCCCTAGCCCATTCGCCATGCCTCTTTCTAATAGAATATCAAGTTGTGCTAATTCATCTTGCTTGGTGGCCACGACAATTTTGCCACATAAATCAAAAGGAACCTCATTTTTTATGCAAAACTCAAGCAATTGATTATACCCATCGATGCAATTGGTGGCTTTAAGGCTACCCGGTTTATAATACAGTCCAGAGTGAATCACCCCACTGTTATGCCCGGTTTGATGACTCGCAAGAGTGGATTCCTTTTCTAAAAGTACCAAGCGAAGGTTGGGTCTTGCCTCTAGCAATCTTAGCCCTGTGGCTAAACCTACTATTCCTCCACCGATAATGGTCACATCATATCGCATACACTACAATTTTCGGCTAAGAGGATATCTCAAATCAGCCATTTTTTGAATATTAATACCGTCTTAAACCCAACTTAAGTACAAATATCTTTGACATTTGAAATGTCAGACTTAAATTTGTGCAAAAATAAAGTTTAAACGTATTCTAAATGAAAAAATCTGCGATTTTACTCTTAAGTTTTGCATTTGCATCATGTACCTATCAATCTGCCAACTCGATTGACCAAAAAGATGTAAATGAAAACAATGAATATGTTTATGGCCATAAAGATTCTGCAGCGGTTCAGCTAAAAAATACCTATCCAGCCAAAGCAGAATTAGGTGAAAAAGCTGAAAAACTAAAAGAGAAAATGTACGGCAAAGCCGCAATGGTTGCCGAATCTGCACCTGTTGCTCCAACTACTACTGCTGCGGATACTACGAAGAAGTAGTTTTTTAATTGGTTTCCTCTTCAGTCAAAAACAATCAAAGCAATAGGTTTTTATTGTTTTTGCTACATATTGATTAAATTTAAAAATCAAGATTAATTATTTACCAATACTTAATTGTATTAGCTTTAGTATATCTAAATTTTGCTAACTATCCTTAGAAATCAATAAAAGTACCTTGCAATAATGTGCAAATCTGATCAAATTCTGATTTAAATTCTTACATTTATCATTTGAATTTGTGAATAATATAATATATTAAAAACCCTAATAACCACTATACCTAATCATTTTATAATATTTTCGAGACTTAAAATATTCCTACTCTTTCCACATTTAACAGTCAAAAAATAAATTGGAAATAGAACTAATGAAAAAATCAGACGGACTAAATGCTTTTTTTTATCTTAAATCTGTATTCATTTTTATAATATTTACAATCCAATTTTCATGTAATGCACCTAGAGTCTTCAATATTAATGAAAAGATAAAAGGAGAAATTATAGCCAAACAGGATTACCAATGTAGTTCCCCCAATTGTTAGGACAGTATTGTTTTAAAATCTAAGTAACAAAAAATATTATTTTTATTGTTGTAAAGTCCGCTTTTTTTCTTTTTTGGTTCTTTTTTCTTTTGTGAATAAAGTCTTCTAAATGTGGAT
>JBOFGX010000210.1:0-7310 GCA_051649345.1 Leadbetterella sp.
AACCAGGATGACGCTCGTGCTATTACGCAACAGTTTTAAAATCGGCCTTGCAATGAGTACTCAAATTTATGAATTTAGTTTGTAATCAATTATACGTTAGCATACTAAGTTAATGGGCGAGGCTTATATTCTGGATGACCGCTAACGTACAAGTATTTATGAAGAAGGGGGAATTTGGAATTCGTTAGCCCGAAACTGTTGCTGGGTTTTGTTCCAAAGTTGAGCTTCTTCCAACTGCTTCATAGTATCCCGTCCGCTGGTGCAAATGTTAATTAATGTACTGATGTTCAATTACTTCCGTCCGCCCCCTTTTTCATAAATACAATGTTGGTGGCAGTCGCTTTTGTCCTTCCGATGATGTGTCCAACTGCATCAAAAGTCGTTCAGTTTTAATTTATTCTAATGCAAAAATTGGAAAGACTTCTCCCATATCATGCTCGCCTATCATAAACATAAATCCTTTCTTTGATTTGATTTTTTTAAAGATGCCTTTGCTGTTTAGTATTTTAAAGACCTCGTTTAAAGCAACTAAACCAGAAAAAAGGTAAGTTTTCAGTAGTTCTTGATACCCTTCCATGTAATAAAGGTCATTGCCGTCAATATCGTCTGGGAGATTGTCCCAATCATGGAAAATTTCAAGGTTGTCGAAAAAGTTTAAAGTGATACCTGGACTTGCTTCAAAACCTGCTGAAAAATCGTAACTATAACCCATATCAAAACTTTTAGTATGTAGTTTGAAGTCCTCCCAACTTACAATTCCGTAAGAATGGGCTTCAACATTCTTTGCTAAATAATAATCGTACTCAAATAGAATTGAATAAACCATTTCTTCTGGATTTATTCCTTTTGAGGGATTTGTCCACCAATCGACTAAATTAGTTTCGATTTCTTTTTCAGCTTGTTTCTTGTAACTTTCAAAATCAAACTCCTCTATTTTTTGAAATAACTCAGAAAATAAAGGTTTTAAGTTTGCCGTAGCCTTTAATTTACTTTTATAACTGTCAAGTTGGGCTTTCAAATAACTCGAAATCTTATCATTTGGAGTTGCGTTATCACTTTCAGCGATTTTAATTGATTTTTCAATTTCAAGGTATCCTTTTTTTACTTTTTCGTTAATTACTTTTAAACTGTCAGCAAGACATAATTCGGGAGTTTCAAATACTTTTTCTTTTAGTGTTCCGACTGAACCAACTCTACCGAAACTTATGGATTGTTTGTTTTCGAGAACATTAATTTCCCAAAATTTGTGTGAAGTATCATCTTGAAACATGAAAAATCTAATCATATATTTTTTGTATTTTGAGCGTTTTTACGAAAAATGCAGTTATGAATTATATAGTTGTTAGTTGTTAAGTTCGACTGACAAGTGTCGTTCTGCGATTGCCGCCAACTCGTAAATAGACGAACCTAGCGGCTATTCAAAACAAATATAAATGTTTAGCATATAAGTAACAAATTCCGAAGAAAATTATATGTATTTAATTAATAATTAGGAAAGTATGTATTTAGTCCGTTTTTTACAATTCAAAATACGAAGTACGCTTTTTTGTATTGTTTTTACTTTTTTATTTGTTAGCAATACAAAATACGAAGTCCCTTATTTTGCATTGTACCATATATATGACGATCTCAATCCCAACTTTCTCCCATAAAAAAAGCATCTACAAATCCATGTAGATGCTTGATTTTAGTATACACTATATTGTGATTACATAGCTGCTTCTAGCTTCTGCACCAGCATATGCTTGGGTACTGCACCTACGATTTTGTCTACCAATTCACCATTTTTGAATATCATCAGTGTAGGGATAGAGCGTATTCCGAACTGAGCAGGTACTGCACTGTTGGCGTCTACATCCATTTTACCTATGATAGCTGTTTCTTCATATTCCCCAGCAATCTCCTCTACTACCGGTCCTATCATTTTACAAGGGCCACACCACTCTGCCCAAAAGTCCACTAATACTGGTTTATCGGATTTAATAAGTTCTGCAAAGTTAGAATCCGTTATTTCTAATGCTTTTTGTCCCATTTTCGTATATTTTTCAAATTATAGTATCATAACAAATGTAGGAATTCCTTAAGTTCCCTACACGCTATTATTTTACACTATCAGGATTCAGGAGGTCATAAAACTGATCTAACTTCGGCATCAAGATGATACGTGTGCGTCTGTTGGTAGCTCTATCTGCTGGAGTAGCGTTTGTGACCAATGCATTGTACTCCCCTCTACCGGAGGCTATAAGTCTATTAGGATCTACACCAAACTTGGTTTGTAGCGTACGTACTACAGATGCGGAGCGTTTTACAGATAAGTCCCAGTTGTCCTCAATACATTCGGTATTGATAGCCACATTGTCTGTATAGCCCTCTACCATCATTTCTAGGTCGGGTCTTGAGGCAAGCAACTTAGCCACTTTCTCTAGTACAGCGAATGCTTTGGGTGAAATCTTGTAGCTACCGCTCGTAAACAGCATCTTGTCGGATAGATTTACCATGACCACCGTTTTGTCCACTTTTACGTCAATGTCTTGGTCTTCGATCCCCTGATTCAAAGCAGATTTAAGATTGACGGCCAATGCAAGATTCAAGGAATCCGTTTTGGTTTTTGCCGCCTGTAGAAGTCCAATATATTTGTCTTTCTTTTCTAACTGGTTCAAGGTTCTGTTGATGTTCTCATTGGCTGTTTGGTTTAAGACTGTGAGTCCTCCCATTTGTTGGATTTGAGTATCTCTCACTTTTTGCAAGTCAGCTATCTGGGCTTTTAGATCACTTATTTGGTCTTCTTTTGATGCCTTTGTAGCATTGGAGGCATCTTGTAGCCTTTCTTTGTCAGCTAGACAGCTTACAAGTTTATCCTTGAAGTCATTCACCATTTCACCCCGTTTGTTGAGGTCCACTTTTGTAGCGGCCAGTTCAGATTCTAAACTCTTGAATTTCTTTTTAGAAACACAAGAAAATCCTAAAACGACTACACTTACCATACAAACTACACTCCGAACATTCATGATATTGATATGTATTATTTTTTAAATTAGCTGCAAATATAGTGAAAAACATGTTTTTTGAGGCTATTGAACCCTTAAAATAGCCTCCGAAATGTTAATTTAAGGTCAAAAATGTAGTTTAAGACCCTATTTTTTTCATTACATTCTTACTTTATTCTCAATCCCCTGATTATAAACGTATATCCATGCCCATACAGTATGGCTGTTCAGTGTTATTCTCGCTTTTTTACGAATATATAAAGAGTCGACTGGATCGTTGGGGTCGTATTCTTCATATTCGTCCAATATTTTGAAAAGGCTTTCCACGTGCTGTATTTCAAAGAGCTCACCTTTGATTATATCATGTCCTTCTTCCACAAGGGCGGGGTAGCCTCCCTCAATTATATATAGGCTGCCTATAGTATGTGCTTCTTGTACAGATAGAACGTAATCTTGAATAGATTTGAAAATCGTGTTAGGGACATAGCAAGACTGAATACTACCATATACAAAAAGATAGTCAGTCATAGTACACCATTACTCATTTCTTCTTTTATTTTTTTAGGAAGCGAGTCCCGTACGATGGTATAGGATTCGAGAATAAGTGTTTTTACGAGTTGGTTTGAAGGGGACAGACTCATCTCTATCATACTCCAATGCTTCTTGTTCATATGGTAAGCACCTTGTATCCAGTCGTATTCTTCTCGTAGACTTTCGTTCCTCTCAGGATAATTTTTTAGGGAGATGTGCCATTCTTTACCATGAGGAATAGACACGAGTGCAAACATCTTCCCGCCTACTTTATAGACTAAGGCATCGGGTCCAAAAGGCATGGACTCTTCCGAGAATTCCATTGAGAGAATATACTCTCGAGCTTCTTCAATATTCATGGTCTAAAAAACGCTCTGTAGACCATCACACCCACTGCCAAAAGAAACATGATAATAGATATCCTATTGATGCCATGCATCATACGAATATTGGTATTAGTAGGATGCTCACCTGTATCTTTTTTGAATACTCTCAAAAAATATCCAAACACAGGACCTAGTTTTAAGAAATTTGCTATTTTTTGTAACATCTTCGTTGCTATAATTTAAACTTCGTTACTCTCTTCTATACTTTCTGGTTCATTCCATCTATTGTCCTCTTTGATGAGTTCTATTAGCTTATCTACTGCTTCTAGCGACGATACGGAGCGGTTGACTACGGTTTGTCCTCGATACAAAGAAATCTTGTCTTTACCTATGCCTACATATCCATAATCGGCATCAGCCATTTCTCCTGGGCCGTTCACAATACACCCCATAATGCCTATTTTCACACCTTTGAGATGATCTGTACGCTTACGGATCATAGCCGTAGTCTCTTGCAAGTCAAACAAGGTTCTTCCACAAGAAGGACAAGAGATGTATTCAGTTTTAGACATACGGCATCGAGCTGATTGCAAAATTCCAAAAGCTAGGCTATTGAGGTCTTTTTGAATTTCCTGAGGACCAGTTATCATAATTCCATCCCCCAATCCATCTACCAAAAGCCCACCTAAATCGGTGGAGGCTTGTATTTGGATATCGGATAGCTCTATTGCCTCGAATCCCTTGTGTAAAACTACAGGAATGTTTGTGCCTACTATACGCTCAAAAGCCCTTCTAAGTTCTAAATAACTGTTGGGTCTTCTGGATGTAAGTAAAATTACAGCATTTGAATCCTTTATGCTTTTTACAAATGAATCATCTACTTCTTGACAAGAAACTTTAATAAATACAAGTGTTTTTTGTGATACATCCGTAGACAGAAACTCGGTCTTGGATACAAGAGGGAAAATATGGAAGCTATTATCTAATTTACTCCACACGGGATAGTCCACAATTTCCTTTAAGCCATTGGGTGGCATAAAATCAAGTGGGTTTGAACCAGAGTAGATATAATCAGAGCCTAGATCATTCATTTTCCATTTATCGGGTAATGGAAGATAAAAATGCCCAATGGATTTCAAGTCTTCAACCTCTATTTTTGAATAAGCAGAATAATCAGCAATCACACGAGGAACATTACTCCCTCCAAAATTCAATACTTCCTTAGATATACTTTTTGTGTAGGAATACGGGTTGAAAAACGGAGTTCCTAGCTCGGGAATTACATAATTCTTGATGTTGGGAGTCAGCCTATTTACCATAGATATAGCCACAGGAGCCTCAAATTCGGGATCTTCTGTAAGGCTTACACGCACCGTGTCGCCAAGTCCATCTTCCAGCAATGTACCGATCCCCATAGCTGATTTGATACGGCCATCTTCTCCTTCGCCAGCTTCCGTCACACCCAAATGGAGAGGGTAGGGGCGTAGCCCTTGCTCATCCAAGCTTTTGACCAATAGTCTATACGCATGTACCATGATTTGGGGATTAGAAGACTTCATGGATAGCGTGATATTGTAATACTTTTCGTCTTCGCATATCCGCAAAAACTCCAATGCCGATTCCACCATTCCTAAAGGGGTATCGCCAAATCTGCTCAATATTCGATCAGATAAAGAACCATGATTAGTGCCAATTCGCATGGCTGTGCCGTACTCTTTACAGATTTTTACGAGAGGTATAAAACGCTCTCGTATACGTTCAAGCTCCCATTGGTAGCTTTGATCTGTATATTCTATAGTTTCGAAACGTTTTTTGTCGGCATAATTACCAGGATTTATACGTACTTTTTCTACGATTCTGGCGGCTAATTCGGCAGCATTAGGTGTAAAATGAATATCCGCAACCAAAGGGGTATTATGGCCTCTTTTTCTAAGCTCAGCTTTGATATTTTCCAGATTTTGGGCCTCTTTTACGCTAGGAGCTGTTATGCGTACGAGTTCACAACCTGACTCTATCATCCGAATCGTCTGTTCTACAGAGCCCATTGTATCCATCGTATCTACCGTAGTCATGGATTGGATCCGAATCGGATAATCTGAACCCATTCCCAAATCTCCAATATGGATTTGCTGTGTGATTCTACGGTCATATGTGCTCAGCGAGCCTCTAAAAAAGGAAGGAAATTTCACGAATGAAAAGTAAAGTAATAATTACAAAATTAACCTTTTGGGGCTGTTTTTGTTATTTTTTATGTGAATTAAGTTTACAAACTACTTTTTATGATTTATTAAAGTTTGAAAGTGTACTTCCGTTATACTTAATCTTCAGACTAAGCATGCGTATTTTTGGTTTTTAGATTGAAATCAAGCAACAGGCACTTGTAGTAAACTTTAACTCATACGTTCATGTATTTCAAAGAACTTTTCAGGATTAAAAACCTTCAAAATTGAACTATATTTTTCTACAAAATCAAGGCGAATAATCTACATTTTTCCCTCTACTAAAAGGTGGTAACTTGATAATGGGCTAGCAATTCTTAAGCAACTTTTCTAGCAAGTATATTCAAATACTCAAGAGCAAGAAATTTTGAAGCGTACTAAAAAAAATATAGTTGAATTACAATCTGTTAATAAATACTGAAAAAATAAAATTTGCATTTATTTTATTTTTTGTAATATTAAATCAGGAATTTTCTTTTATTTTTGTAGACTTAAGAATCTTCGTACGATTTTTGAAACCCATTTATTACTTACTTATACAAAACTCACTTATGAGATATACTAGGATATTAACGACATTAATTGTATTTAGCACATTCTGGAGTTGTGGTCCAGATCTTCCTGTGCTTCCAACGGAATTTTCGAAGGAAGGGAATACCACACCACCTCCAACGGCGACAAACCCGCCAGCTACAAACCCACCGGGTACTAATCCTCCCGTAACGAACCCACCGGTTACAAACCCACCAGTTACCAATCCTCCTGTAACCAATCCTCCAGCGAATAATAATTCGGTTATAGTTGGAAAGTGGAAAATTAGTAATCCATACGTTTTACTTGATGGTAGTACAAGAGTTAAACCAACTTCTGCTAGTATTAAAGAAGCAGGTTTAAATCAGACGGTTATCGAGTTTAAGTCAGATGGTACAGGAACGTTTGACGGAGCGAGAATCACCTATACTTACGATGCTACTTCCAAGAAAGTATTGATTACGCAAGATGGTGATGTGACAAGCTATACTGTTGCGGCTTCTGGATCTACAATTACGTTGTCTACAAATCCAATTAATTTTGCTGCACTTAGAGATATAGAGGATCTGACAGAAGACGAATTTAATGTTGTTTTTAGTGTACTTACATTATTTGATTTAGGCTCGCCCGATATGAAAAAAATTGAGGCTAGTAAAAGAGTACAATTTGTAATGGAGTTCACGAAGCAATAACTACTACAATATAATTTACAGGAG
>JBOFGX010000211.1:0-18437 GCA_051649345.1 Leadbetterella sp.
TATTCAGAGTCCCAGTATCAAAACATTGGCGACATTTAAAGAATGGTACCAATTGAGCCAAGATGTTAAAAAGATACCGGGTGTCAAAAACGTTTTATCACTTGGAAACATATCTACTTTACATAAAAATGAAGAGTTAAAAACTTTCGAAATTGAGCCCTTGTGTGCAAAAAAACCTAGTAGGCAAGATGAAGTGGATAGCCTTTTTGCAAAACTAGCTACTCTGCCATTTTATGAGGGATTGCTATACAACAAAGACGCCCATTTGATGGCTATAACTTTTGACCAAAACTCGCTTAACAGTAAAAGTCGGATAGATATTAGCGAACAAATCCAAAAGGCCGGCGAAAATTTCCAGCGAAAAACTACAATAGTAACCCATTTTTCGGGGATGCCGTTTATCAGAACCAATTTTATGAAGATGGTTCAATCGGAGCTTGGTCTTTTTATGAGTCTGGCCATTGCAATTACTACCTTGATTTTGTTTTTGTTTTTCAGATCATTAGCCAATGTAGCTTATGCTATGTTTGTTGTAATTATTGGTGTCGTGTGGTGCTTAGGCATCATGACGGTATTTGGCTATTCCATTTCCATTCTTACTGGATTGATACCTCCTCTCATCATTATTATTGGTAGACCTAATACTATATTTTTCATCAATAAATACCAAGAAGAATTCCTTAGAACAGGAGATAAAATGCAAGCATTGGAGATTATGTTGGAGAAGATCGGGAAAACCACCTTCTTAGCCAATGTGACGACCTTTATTGGTTTCTTTGTTTTTTACTTCACCAATAGCCCTTTACTATCCGAATTTGGAGTAGTAGCATCAATCAGCGTACTGGGTACATGGGCCGTGAGTATGGTATTGATCCCTACTATATTTAGTTTAGTGGGCACACCTAATGCGAAGCATGTACGTCACTTGGAAAACAAAAATATTACCAAAATCTTACTTTGGGTTGACAAAATTGTACATACTCGACGAACCAAAACCTATTGGTTTGTGGGAGTACTTGTTATTGTTGCAGCTTTTGGCGTTACAAGAATCAAAGCCTTGGGATATTTAGTAGACGATTTACCAGAGAACGACCCTATTTATACGCATTTACAATTTATAGAAAAAAACTTCAACGGCATCGTACCTATTGAAGTAAAGGTAGACACTCGGACTCCGAATGGGATTTTTGATGCAAAAATATTGAATAAAATACGCTTGGTTCAAAAAGAATTCGCCAAGTATCCTGAGTTTACTAAGCCATTGAGTATTGTGGAGGGAATCAAATTTTTATATCAAAGTTACAGAGGGGGAGATCCCAAATACTACGTTTTGCCACCTGCTTTGGAGCTACAAAAGCTATCGGACTATTTAGGCAAAAACAAGAATAAAGACAATATGTTGAGTTCGTTTTTGAACGCAGATAAGAGTATGACCCGGATTAGTTTTCAGTCTGAAGATGTGGGTACTGTTCGATATGAAGAACTTTACGATAAAATTCAGCCTAAAATAGATTCCATTTTTAATTACGATTCGGAAACGGCACAATTTAAGGCTAAAAACGAGCGTGTAGATGTCCAATTGACAGGCAATGGCATCGTATTTACGAAGGGGAACAATTATCTTCTTGGAAATCTTCAAGAAAGTTCATTACTAGCTTTATTGTTAGTATGCTTAGTTATGACGACCCTGTTTCTCAATGTTAGAACCATTCTTATTTCGACTATCCCAAGTATTATTCCATTAATCATTACGGCTGGCATTATGGGTTTCTTCAATATACCTCTAAAGCCCTCCACTATCTTAATTTTCAGTATATCTTTTGGGATTGCCTCAGATGGCACGATTTACTTTTTGACGAAGTACAAAGACGAACTTTTAAAAGGAAAGTCCATATCTGAAGCCATTTCAGAAACCATCAAGTTTACGGGACTAAGTATGTTTTATACGGCTTTTATCTTGTTTTTTGGTTTTGGCATTTTTGTAGGCTCATCGTTCAAAGGAACGTTTTTTCTAGGGTTACTTATTTCTATTACTTTGCTTATAGGAATGATCTCAAACCTTATTCTTCTTCCTTGCTTCTTGATGACGCTGGATAAAAAAGAGAAAGAGAGGATAGTACGAAAATCGAAGTAGATTTCTTTAGAAATGTAGATTTATAGAAAAATTACCTAAACGATGAACCCATTGCGAGGATTTATCTTTTGTTTTTATTAATCCTCCAGGTGCCGAATAATAATATTTACGTTGATTTTTAGGTCCAAAATTTAGTTCGAATCCCCATTCTGATAGAATTGAAATTCTAGGTGATATTGCGTACTGAAATCCTAAAAAAGGTAAAACTCCAAATCTATGCAAAAAGTTAGCTGCAATGCTATAGGGGATTTGCACTCCAGTTAAACATGAGGATACGGCTCTATAATATGTATAATGTTCTTTTTTGTATGAATAAAATACACTTGAACCATATAGTAATTGTGTTTTCTTGAAATTTCTATAAAATTCTAAACCTAAAGTAGATGCAACGGAAACATCAGTAAGTTTACTATCCAATTGCGAAAAATTAACATCTATTGTGTTTTGATAAAAATTATCTTTACCCATATAATTGAGTGGTTGTACTCCAACACTCAATCGAAGGGCCTTATTTTTATAATGCCTTTTATAACCAAGTGTAAGTATGTCATGATAAGAATGAGTTCTACCTAAATTCACTTCATGTTTAAATTTTTTTTGAGAAGAATCTTTTTGTGAAAAAACAGGACAACTCACTAAAATTAATACTATCAAAAAAAGTAAATTTTTCATTTCTTTTCGATAAGTTTAAAAATGATAATTAATTGAAAAAACTCCAACAGGATTAACTTTCACTTCATATCCATATCGCATATCGTAAGAATAAGAATTAATTCTAATTTGAGAGGAATAAGCTTCAAGGTCCTGATATCTAATATCATTATCCATTATTACTAAATTAGTATCTTCAAATTCTTGAATTATTCTCTTAAAATCTACCCCAAGCTCTGTTGAAATTGAAAATCGTTCAGAAGGCTTAAATCGTATACCCAAAAAAGGCGTTATACCGATAGATGTTTTATTTATTGTTTTCTTGTATTCTGTTGTAAACTCATCATATTCATCTAATTGCCCCGTAAGGGGATCACGGTATTCCAAACCAAAAGGAAACTCATAACTTTTATATTGAATATTTTGCTTTAAATTATTCGCGTATTTCCTAAACCGAATATCTGAACCATAGTAGAACTGAGCACGGTTGTGATTTTTATGAAACTCAATACCAGCTTTAGTACCATATCCGAATGTTGTTTCTTTGTTTTTTAAAATTTCTTTTGTATAAAAATACACATTAGTATTTAAATCCTCTTCCGTACTTTTTGGATTAACTACCACTAGATTTAAACCTGTTCTAATGGATAGGTGTTGAAAATGTCTTTTATACCCAAAAAAAACAAAGAATTCCCTATGTTTTCTTCAATATGGGTTATATCAAGAGAGCCAAAATTAAATTCATTTTTATAATACTTTCTTGTAGATTTTTCTTGAGAATAAAGAATTGAGGTCCAACCCAATCCAATTAGAAGCAAAATTGATTTCTTCATAAGTCTAGATAAATCAGTTCAAAAATGAATATTGAATGAAAATATACCGAGAGGATTCATTCTTGTACTAAACCCTTTTAGAGTTGTTTGAATATCCTGATCATCTGAATATCTAGTCTTATTTAATGAACGATTGTACAAGAATTCAAATGATGTCTCAGTGGTTATGGAAATTCTTTTGTTAATCCGATATCGTAAACCTATAAATGGTGATAAACCAAGAGATTTCCTTTCATCAATTACTTGGCTATCTTCCCCTGCAAAAACACTAGACCTCTCCTGCTTATATAATGAATAAGCATGCCTTATATCCATTCCATAAATCAATTGAAACTTTTTAAAATCGTCGTGAAATTCATATCCAACTCTTGGAGAAATCGAAAAATTGGTTATGAAATACTTAGTTCCTGTAGGATCATCTAAATTCTGCTCCATATTTTTGTTTAATGAAAAGTTTGTCCCAAACCTTAGTGCTCCATGTTTAAAATGCAATTTGTAACCTAATCCAAAAAAATCGCTATAGCTCCCCAAATTCAAAGCATTAAATTGCCCTAAATTAAACTCATGCTTATCATATTTCCGTAAAGAATCTTTTTGTGCAAAGGCAAAATTCGATATGAAAATAATAAAAACAAAAAAAGTAAAAGACCTCATAACTAATACGTTTATTTTATATAAAATAGAATTGCTGCAATAACCGAACCAACAGAATGCATCTTTTGGGATTAATTTAAATTATCCTCCGAAATTACTTCAACTTACAATTATACTCTTAACCCTATATCTTGACACATTATTAGCGACAAATTTTTACATTTGTAAACAAAAACAACACTATGAGAATTTTCAAATGCGTACTTAGCTACTTTTTTATATTTATCTCATTCTCTTCTTGTCAATCTCAAGTAAAAAAGACAGTCTTATCCCCTACCGAATTTAAGACAAGCCTATCCAATGCTATAGGAGCAACATTAATAGACGTTCGCACACAGGGAGAATACACCCAAGGAGCCATTGCGAATGCAACAAACATGGATTGGAACGAAGGAGACTTTACAGAAAAAGTCACAACTCTAGATAAATCAAAACCCGTGTATTTATACTGTTTAGCTGGAAAAAGAAGTTCGGCGGCGGCTGAAAAATTGGCATCTTTAGGTTTTAAACAGATTTATGAACTGGACGGCGGCATGCTAAAATGGAGGGCTGAGAATCTACCTGAAACTACTTCTTCTATAAATACTAAACCTGAGATTAGCCTTGAAGACTACAATCGCATGATAAACCAACAAGACAAGGTGCTGGTAGACTTTTATGCCGAATGGTGTGGCCCTTGCAAGTTGATGAAGCCCTACTTAGAGGAAATGGATGCTCATATGAAAGATCAAGTCAAAATCGTGAGAATAGATGTAGACCAAAACAAAAACCTTGTAAAGTCTCTAAGAATTGAGGGATTACCTGTTTTAAATCTATATACACAAGGTAAAATCACGTGGACACATACGGGGTTTATGAGTAAGGAAGATGTGTTGAAGGAGATAAAAAAATAACTTAAAATAAGAACGGGTCAGTACCGAAGGTCAGACCCGTTCTTCCCTAAAACAATTCAAATTATACTTTTATAGTTTATAAATAATAACTTCTTATTCGTTATTCAATTTAAGCCAACATGATATATTTACAAATCAAATACTAGCTTATATTTAATGACACTACTTTCAAATACACTTTACCACATTTATAATCAGGGAAATAATAAAGAAATTATTTTTAAAAATTCGGAAGACTACCTCCTTTTTCTCTCGAAGATAAAAACACTAATAAAACCCAAAGCTGAAATTTTATCGTATTGCTTGATGCCTAATCATTTTCATTTTTTGGTTTTAACCACCGAAAAGAGTATCGAAACTATAAAAATTGGTAGCCTCAATTTAAGCTTGCTATCCAATGGAATTCGGTTATTGCTAAGTGAATATGCCCAAGAATTTAATAAAAAATATAAAAGGACTGGATCTCTTTTTCGACAAAAGACAAAAATTAAAATCGTAGATAATGGGGATTCAAAATACCCAAAACAAGTCTTCTATTATATATTAAGAAATCCATTGGAAGCCAAGTTAGTGAGTCATTTATCTGAATGGCAGTTCAGTTCATATTTGGATCACATACAAGCTAGAAAGGGTAAAATATCCAATTTAGAGCTTTGCAAAGATATCTTTCAATTTAGCATTAACGACTTAAAAGAAATTGGTGCTGGATATGATGATTTAACCAGGTCTGACCTTCGGTACTGACCTTACTTTTACTATCTCACATCTAGAAATTTTGAAATATAAAAATGTTTATGTTTTGTTTTTTTGAGTACACATATTGTAAATAAAAAAGCTAGTACAAAAATATTATTCAGGCCTATATTTTTTAATGAATCAGTCATATTCTTCATAAATACTTGAATGAAAGATATAGATGAGTTTTACGGACAACCTTCTATTTGAATCTCAAAAACGCTTCCGTTGGTCGCACTAAAGCCAGGATTCAAAAAAATAGAATTGCCCGCATTGTACTTTATTCTTGACCCTGATAATATAGAATTCTGATAAAGAGGCAATGGTGAAACTATCGTACTTGAAGACCTGTAGGTTTGAATATTACCATGATTGCCTTGCAAATCGATATGGTTGATACATCTATTGTTTATGTTGTTCCAATTAACAAGAGCTCGATATTTGTGGGCTGAATCTATACTTTGCCCTGTGCTAGCTTTCGCTCCCCATGCTCCTTGGGAACTCCAACTTCCCGTATGCGTATAATGCGTAAATACGGTGAAATAGGACTTGAATTTATCTAGCATATAGATATATTCATTGTATATCAGTGGATTGGAAGACCAAAGATTGGCATTTGTAGTGATATGTTGCCCACCTTCATAGGTACCTAGGCTTGCATCGTTTAGAATAGCGATCGATCTGGCCAAGGCTATTTGTCCAGTAAATACGGCCTCCACCTCATTTCTAAAATCACTTTGAATGGTAGCGGATCCACCGTCAAGTCTATGTCCTATATATGGAGCAATGGCAAATAAATCCACCTTTTGATCTTGATTCCAATTTATGTTTTTTGAAACGTTTTTGAATGCTAAATCTGCTAAATTGAGATTCCCACCTGAGGCAAATACCCTAATTATTTTTATGCCCATCGCAGCCTCCCCGAAAACTGACTCAAATTCTTTGAAAATTTTGAAAGATTGCCACATGGCATAAGCAGCCCCTTTTTGCCATTCTGTAGCCCCTGGTAGGTTATTTGCAACTCCTTGCGTATTACACCAAGCGTATTGACCGCCTAAGTTTGCATTCCAAATTTCATTAGAATATTCTACGTAGACTTTCAAATTTGTATCTAACTTTTGGTGTATTAGCGTAGCTAAAGATCTCCAGTAGATTGAATCGGTTTTATGAGGCAAGCACACCCAAAGGTCTTTTTGAGTACGGTTACAAAGATCTATCATCCATTCGTAAGCAAGACCTGGATTGATAGCACCATTGGCATGACCCGATTGACTAAGTTGCCTATTGTTTGTATCTGATGGTAGACGGCGGTCGGCCCATTGAACCAAATTAGAGTTATTCGTAAGCCCCCAATCCATAAACCTCAAATGATCATAGGGTTCCAGCTCATCTATAAATGTAGGATTCCAAATATCTGCTTGAGATGAATATGCAGTTGACCAAGATACATTGGACTTGAAAGGGGTCTCGCCAGACCATGGGGCTAAAAACCAAAAATTGGTTCCTAGTTTCATAATATTAGTTGATGGTGGCTCTGGCAATACGGTAATACTTACAAAGGTATTTTGGGTTGAACTGCCGTCTGTGAAAAACACTCTTGCTCTAATAGTATGTAAACCTGGAGCTAGATTAACTACCCATCTTTTAATAAAAGGGGCGGTTAGATTTTGTTCGATTAATTGATAATTATCATAATAGTAATTGACCGTTGATGCATTTGATGGTGCAGAAATAGACAAATTAAGCACCGAATTAGCGGATACGTTTAAATTTGCCGTTGGGCTTGTAATTACAAACGTTTGAGCAAAGAGTGAAGAACCAAGTAATAGAAAAAAAAGAAACCTTAGAAGCATGTATTTGAAAATTATTTTGATTGAATATTTATTAAAACTTTATTAATCTGCATTTGTTTTGTCTATCCAAAAATATGAAAAAACAAGCAAAAAGCACAGTAATTAAACTAAATTGAAAATTAATCAATATAAATAGAATATCAAAAAATACACCTTTAAATCTACTTTGGCAATCATTTTCCGTCCTCAATAGAGCTTCTATTGCTAGGTCTTTTTAAAAAAAGTCCTTGAAACGTTTTTCTTTATTTCTTCTTGATAAAAAGTCTAATGTTTATATTCATCCAACTCATTTTTAATTACTCATTACAATTTTTTATAATCTATAAAAATGCCCTATCTAAATAGATACGAAATCCTGATTTTTTTGTTCTCAATTTGTAAATATTCGAAAAGGCGGCAAAATAAACTCTTGCAGCGATTTAGCTATCAGTAGATTCCGAAATAATTGAGACCTGTTAAAAAGAATTAATTGCTTTTTCTTTAGTAATTTGAGCAAAATTTAATCCTTACTTTATGCTTAAACTATTGACTCTTTTTTTAATATTTACTTCAAATATTTTTGCCTATTCACAAAATAAACGCGATGTTTTTGTATTTACGGATATCAATATAGATGCCGGCGATCCTGACGATAGACAGTCGCTTATACACCTTCTTTGGTATGCCGATGAATTAAACATTAAGGGCATCGTACCCGACAGATGGAATGCCAAAGGCTACGAAGCTTGCCAATTGGTATTAGATGAATACAAGAAAGATTTTGCTAAATATGGTTGGGGTAAAAAAAAGTTCTCTAAGCCAAAAAGCATCGAGAAAATCATCGCAAAAGACAAAAGCATGGCCGAAGTCCTTTTAGTGGAAGCAGCCAAATCTACAAAAACCGAATTGTACGTATTGGTCTGGGGAAATATGAAGGTTTTTTCGGAAATTTTATTAAAACATCCTACTCTTAGTAGTAAAATCAAGCTCATTACAATCGGCACTGGGCTTATGCTAGAACAGCATAGACCCAATATACCTAAAGACTGGCCTAAATATAAGCCTTGTGAGCAGCCCAATTGGAATGGTGAAGGGCGAAACGAAATCTATAAGGATGCTAGGTTTGATACCATGTGGTGGCTGGAAATAAATTGGGCCTATATGGGGATGTTTTCAGGTCAGGAACCTAAAAATATGCTTGAGGATTTAACAAAATTTGGAAATATGGGTAGAAACATGAAAGAGGTAGTAAAAACCTATAGCTGGTCACAGTATTTTAGAGCAGGCGATACCCCATCGGTATTATATGTATTAGACAAAAATCATGATCTTTCAAATCCCAACGAAAGTTCTTGGGCTGGAAAATACATTAAAGCTTTACCTCTTAAAAAGCCCAATTACTTTACGGATTGGTCAGGTGATATCGTTTGGGACTATCAGAACCCATGTGAAACCTGGCAAAACCATGCTAAAGTCAATGAATTTTCTATCCGTTTATTAGAGCAAAGACGTCAAGAAATGTATGATGATCTTATGCGAAAACTGAAGAAAATTTACCCATAAAAATGCTTACATGAGGTAATGAAAAACAACGTAAAAATTATGTAACAATAATTAGTCGTCCCTCAAATACTCGTAAATATTTAAATATCAATTTAGTATTCTAGTTTTTTATCAAAATTAAATACCAAAAAGTAATCAATATCACCAAAAAGCTGGTATGTTCTCTTTTTTGACGGCTGCCTTATTCAGGCGGAACTTACTTTTTGATTGGCCAAAAAGCCGTACGGACGGACCCAAGCCAAAAGCCCTGATACGGCATTCCGGCAAGCGAAAAATTGTCCGGATTTTTCCCCTCAACTTGTCCCTATTCATGAAAAATTCAGGCCAACACTCTTTCGCTTGACCTCAGCCGCACATCATTTGATGGAAAATTTCTCTTCTTGTACTTTTTGAGGGTAGACTAATTAATTTTACTTCAAATTTTACCTCGCAACCCCTATTACACGCCAACGCTGGTAAAGTCCATCGTAGATCAGTGTTGCACCACCATCCGTAATAACCAATGTGTTTGCTGTATGTGTAATGATTCTATTTTGAGGAAGAGAATCTGTATTTTCATTGTATAAATAAAGTACTCCGCCTTCTTCTACACTTATGTAAAGAATAAGACCATCTACAGGCTGATTTATACCTGTTAGCCGTTTTATACCTGGGCTATTATCAATACGAATTACAGACGATTTTTGCCTATTATAATTATGCATAAAAAAATCAGAAGTAATGGTAGTAGAGCGGGATAGTGCGTACTCATGTAAAGTAGCTTTGGCATTTGTTGTTGTAAAGCCCCCCAAAGAAACAGAATTTTTATCATCGTTTTCTACGAACGATAGAAATGTATCGTCATAATTACTTAATTGTAAGTATTTATTACCCCCATTTCTACCATTGAATTCGAATTCAAAATTGTCTGAGTACACATACTTATCAAATATTATCCCAGATGTAGCCCCCTTTAAAACCAACATATTTTCTGTATTGGACTCTAAAATGGCCTTATGATAATTTTGTATCAATCTATTGGAATTACCATTGTATATATGAAGGAAAGCACTTGGATTTACCGTACCTATACCTACTTTGCCATTATGGGCAATCGTCATAACGTTATTTGCCGTTGCGTTTTTATAGTTTCTAAATTGTATATCTGTACCCCTTGAAGTTGAAGTCCAAGTTTGAGAAGGAATAAAATTTATTTCGGCACCTTTCGAAAAAATATTATTATCCATCCCAAAGGATTCTATCCCTAATATTTTAGAGGTTGTGCTCGGAAATCCAGGATTACTAGGTGTTCCAGTAGCCACTTTTGAAATAATCCGGGCATGGAAATTATATGTTTCCAATTCAATGGGTAACAATTGACCCATATTGATACTCTTTAAGCTTGTAGGTGTAACTTGGGTATTCTGAGCAATAAGGGTATAACTTCCTATTAAAAATATAAACAGTAGTTTCATTGTTTTTTAGAATTTTATGTATCAATTAGCAATACCAATAACTCTCCATTTTAGCTCTACACCATCATAGATCATGGTGAGTCCTCCGTCATTTGTAATCGTAATATCTGAGCCATTGTTCGTTAAAATTCTATTTTCAGCTAATGAGCCCGAATTGTTATGAAGAATCTGTAGTGATGCCCCTTGTCTTGCATAAATATGAAGCATCAGTCCATTTGTACCACCATTGATTCCTGTAACGGTAGTGACTGCACTGGGATTTACACTTGGAGACACTGCAATAACAGATCTTCGCAACCTGTTAAAATTATGAAAAGTAGAATTTCCACTTAAACTTGTACTTTCAAATACTGCATAATCGCCCTCAATGCTCAATTTGGCCTTGGGAACTCCATTACCTATGCCCATGTTACCTGTTTTACCGTCTAAAAAAAGAGTAGTTATGCCTGCAGTTATTTTTAAAGTGGAGTCGGCCCCATGAATGATAGAACCATTTTCAAAGCCAGAAGCATCATCACCAAAAATTATTCCTGAACGAACATTTTTAGGATTGAGAAAATTTAACGTCGTAGAATTTTGCCCTTCTATAATGAACGAAGGTATATAGGAAGGGGAGTATGCAGTTGTCCCAAAGTAATCATCCGAAATATGCAGTTTAGCCTTAGGGTTTCTGGTACCGATGCCAACAAAGCCATTATTTGTAATAATCATTCTGTTCTCGTTTACTGAAGGATTGTTTGCATCTCCATTGCTACTCGTCCTAAAAAAAATATTGGCTCCACGGTTATTGTTTTCCCAATTTTGGGAAGCTTCAAACTCAATACTTGCTCCTGTTGCAAAAGGATTAGTACCTCCTCTGTATCCTGCAGCCGATAGTGTAAACAAGAGATCACCAAACTGCGTATTCGTTGGACTTGCAGGTGTACCGTTGGCACTTTTGCCTACCAGATTGGCCGCATATCCGTAATTGATTATGTCAATCTCTGATGTTGCCAAGGTAGTTTTTATCAAAGTTTGATTGGGTGTAAGCGTAATGCTTTGGGCGAAAGATTTTTGAAAAAAGGCAAAACAACAAATTGTAACTAGTTTTATTTTCATGTTCATGATTATTAAATTTTTAAAGTGCTTTTCCGATGACCCTCCAGCGTTGGGAGTCACCGTCGTAGATGAGTGTAGCTCCGCCATTATTAGATATCACCATATCCAACCCATTATCGGTAATTATTCTATTTTGAGGAAGAGAATTTGAATTTTCGTTTTGAATATTTAAAAAAGTACCCTCTCTTATTGAAATATAAAAAATAAGCCCATCTTTACCATCAGTAATACCGGAAAGCGATTTTATTCCTCCTCCGCTTACCACCATTAAAGAGGATCTATTTCGTGAGTAATTATTATGTGCCTGAATATCTGATGTCGCGATTCTTCTAGCAAACGAAAGCTGAAAATCACCATGAATACTTAAAGTCGTATAATATCGATTGGAATTTCCTATTGAAAGAATAGGTTTGTTCAAATGGTTATGTAAAGAAAAAAAGGATTGACCATTACTTGAAAATTGGAAACTTCTATACCCAGCCCAAATCTTAAAATATTTAGAGGAAAACTTACCTTTTAAAAAATAAATATAGTTTAAGAAATACGAATGCATATTTAAATATGTATCATTGTTTGATTCTACCAATGCGGTTAATTTTCCTAAGTTAGGATTATTAGATAATCCATTGACTACGTGTAATGGGAATAATGGTGAGGTAGTCCCAACTCCAAGCCATCCTTTGTGATTGACTGTTGCTCTATCCACTAACAAGGTTGAAGAATTAGATCTAGTCCTAAAAATGATAGAAGATCCTCTATTCGTACTAGACCATGTAGACGATGATAGAAAACCTATTTCGGAAGATTTAGTAAATATACCATTCGAGTATCCAAGTCCATCTAGACTTAACATTTTATCCCCAGCTGTCAAAAAAGTAGGACTTGATTCCGAACCATTTGCTCTAGAACCGGAAATAATAGAATTCCCTCCACCTCTTCCAAGTTCTAAACTAGATTGCTCTTCCTCCGTAACGGTATTGATAGTTGTCGGAGAGACAATACTATGTTGGGCTTTTAAACCTAAGCTTATAAGTAAAGTAAACACAAAGAGTTTCATATTTTTAATGATTAATTAGCAATTCCTACTATTCTCCATTTTGATATACCTGCATCATATATAAGGGTTAATCCGCCATTGGATTCAATAGTAAGATCAGAATTTGTATGTGTTAGAATCCGATTTTGAGAGCTTGCAGAAGAATGATTGTGAAGAATGAATAGTCTTGCATTTTGTTCAAGATAAATATGAACAAATACACCATCAATGCCTCCCGTTAATCCCGAAAGGTATACATTTGAGAAAGGCATACCTGTGGGATTTCCTTGAACTTTTAGAACCGACTTTCCATTTCTATTGAAATTATCATACGTTGTATCGGGCATTAAGATCTCTTTCGTGGAAAACGCAAAATCCCCTTCAATACTCAATTTTGCTTCTGGTTCAGTATTACCTATACCTATATTTCCTGTTCTTCCATTAAAAGTCACCTCAGCAGCACCAACTTTAATTGAAAAAGTGGTGTCTGGATTGTGAATCAAACCCGTATTATTGGCACCAAATAAATAATCACTTCCAAAATAAATTCCTGACTTTTTGTTTGGAGGGCTCGAAATACCTAAAATTGATATGGTATCACTCTCAACCAAAAGTGTTGGATAATAAAAATAATTTTGGTTTAAATTCACCCTTGAGGTATCTCCTCCATTGAGAATATGCATTTTGGCCCTTGGATCATCAGTTCCTACTCCTAATTCTCCACTATGTTTAATAGTCATTCTCAATTTTCTATTAGTAGTTCCATTTTCAGTGGTACTAAATTGGATATTGGAGCCCTTTACTGTATTTGTCCAATTGGCAGATGATACAAAATCTATTGAAGAGGAAGTATAATAGGGAGCTATTCCACCGACATATCCTGCAGCTGATATTCTAAATAAATTATCATACAATTGGGTATTTGAAGGACTCGCTGCAGTGCCACCAGAACTTCTTCCAACAATTGTAGGTGTTCCTCCGAACTTTTTAATATCAATTTCTGCAGTGGCAGATGTTGTCTTTATTGCAGCCTGATTAGGCGTAAGCAATATGCTTTGGGCAAATACGGAATGGATTGTAACTACCAGAAAAAAGAAAAATAGTTTTGTCTTCATGATTTGTAATATTTAAAGTTTGGCAATGCCGATAACAATCCATTTACTTGCATCAGAATCGTATAATAATGTACAGCCACCGCGGTTATTAATAACTATATCCTCTGCATTAGGCGTAAGAATTCTGTTTTCTTGAGATGTATTATTACTCAAATGAGACAAAACCAAAGTGCTACCTTGGCATACATAAATATGAAGAAGTTTGCCTGGTTTACCGCCTATAATCCCATTAATGCTTTCAACTACTGGTGTAATTGTAGAAGGGCCTATTGACAAAACAGACTTTTTATTTAGATCAAGCGTATTATAAGCTCTGCCACCCGTCAGAACTATCTTGCCTTGTAAGACAAAGTCTCCATTGACTGTCAGTTTTTCACCGTTAATTTGGGTTCCAATCCCTACGTTTCCAGACTCGCCTTTTATTGTAAAATAAGAACCACTAATCCCGAATGCAAGTATTGAATCAGCGGGTATATGTAGTATATTAGTCTTTTCATAGCCATCTTCATTATTCCCCATAAGAATACCCTGATTAGAAATAGAATCAGTATAAAATTCTAAACTACTCTGTGTGTTTCCATTGAGTATTAAACTACTATTAGGGTAAGCAGGTAATACTGGATTGCTTATAGTGCTTATATGCAAGAGACTTTTGGGCGAATCTGTACCTATTCCTATTTTACCATCATTTTTGATCACCATACTGTTTTTTAAAATATTGGTGCCATTTTTGGTGGTTTTAAAAAAAATATCAGTGCCTTGGTTGGAATTAGCCCAGTTTTCGGAAGCAACAAAATTAATACTTGCACCTGTATAATACCCTGTATCTGGATACATTGAGCCTGCTGCTTGAATCGCCAAAAGCTCGTTCCCTAATAAAATATTGCTTGGGTTTTGAGCAGTCCCGTAGTTTGCATTGGTGGTCATATTTGCTGCTCCTCCGTAACTTCTAAGTACCATTCCCTTTCCAAAACCATCATTAATAACTGTGGTATTATTGGGCAAATACGTGGTAGATTGAGCAATTAATTTACTTAAATGCACACAAACAAAAGTAAGAATTAAAAACTGTTTTTTCATTTCCATAATTTTTTAGTTAGCTATACCTATTACTCTCCATCGCTGTGCTGTTGCATCATATATCAGGGTAACACCACCGCCATCTATTGAAAAACTAGATCCTGTATGTGTAATGATCCTATTTTGAGCTTGAGACCGCGTATCCTCATGATAGATTCTAACCGATGTTCCAAACATAACATTGATGTATAGGATTAATCCATCGGTACCATCGGCAATACCTGTTATTTGATTCAGGGCTCCTCCACCACGTAAATATATGGAGGATGACTTTTGTCGATTATAGTCATTCATCGTTGTATTAGAATTAATAGTCACTGATTTTTGAAGACTATACGATCCTTGCACAGCAAGCTTGGTGTCAAAATAATTGGATCCAATAGATACATTTCTTCTTGAACTTGCATCACTAATCATAGTAATATAGGGAACATAAGATGATCTAGTAAAAGTTAATGTATTTCCAAAGGCAGCTGACTCTTCTTTTAAATTAAAATGGGAATTGGCTGCTCGAAAAGTTAAAACATTAATAGGTGCTATCATTGAAATTAAACTCGGTGAACCTTTTTCGATTAGGAAATCAAAGTATGTCAAATTATTGTTACTATTTGTACCACTGAGAATATGCAATAAAGCTTTGGGGCCTCCTGTACCCATACCAACGTTTCCATTATGGTCAATAATCAATTTATCAGAATAGGAGCCCCCATTATTTGTTTTTGTGATTAAATTAATTTTGCTACCGTATGAAGCTCCCCAATTTTCTGTAGTAAAAAAAGAAATATTCCCACCTGTACGAAAAGATCCATTCACATATCCTTTTGCCCCAATTTCAAAGAGTCGTTGGTTACTATTTGGAGGTGTCGGATTTGAAGAAGTTCCATTAGCAACAATTCCAGAGAGTCTTGAATGGTCATCAAAAGTAGAAAATTTTAGAATTCCGCTAGTGTCGTTTGATTGAATAGCTAGTTTGTTAGGAAGAATAGATGTGGACACTTGTCCTTTCGAGACAAAACTAAAAAGTAAAAACACGATTATTTTTTTCATAGTTAAAGTTCAATTTGCAATACTAATCACCCTCCATTTTTTTTCTAAATTATCATACATCATTGTGAGTCCACCTCCACTTGAAATAGTTACATCAGCGTTTGTGTGTGTTACTATTCTGTTTTCTTGTAAAGAATTAGTGTTTAGATTTTGTAAAATAAGTGTACTCCCTTCTCTAACAATAATATGTAGTATTTTACCATGTGTACCATTCATAAAACCAGAAATTGTTTCCGTATTTGGTGAAGAACTATTAGGACCAATTGAAAGAATACTTATGTCTCGCGTATTCAAATTATGATGGGTTTGCCCTTGTACTAAACTATTCTTTTTAGGTAAACTAAAATCGCCTTCTATGGTAAGCTTTCCTTTTGGTTTATCTTCGTCAATACCTACGTTTCCTGTTGATCCATCAAAATTTAAAGAAATATTTCCCACTGCAGCAATTAAAGTACTATCGTTTGTTTGCAGTATACCACCATTCTCTGAGCCCGTAGTTGGATTAGCAAACACAATTCCTCTTAACGCGTTTTTTGGTGTAAATAGTCCAATGGCTGAGGGTCTTGAAGAATTACTCAAAAGCAAGGAAGCGTCATTGCGTGGGGGAGTATTAAAATTAGAAATATTGTTTAAATGTAATGTAGCAGATGGGACTACATTTAAGCCAATGCCAACTTTACCTCCCTCCGTGATTCTCATTCTAGTATTATACTGGAAAGATCCATTTGGGACAGTGTTAAAATTTATGTTTGTTCCAAAGCTATTTGGTGCAATCCATCTTTCAGAAGCACTAAAGCCAATAAAAGACGAAACACTAAAAAACTTCCCATCGTAACCTCCACTTCTGATTCTAAAAATGCTACTTAGCAAAGCCTCTGGATTTTGTTGTGTCCCTTCAGCCGATCGACCTACTATCTTGACAGGTCCGCCATTTACGGTAAGTTCTAGCTCAATACCACTCACTCCCGAATTTATTTCAGTAAGAATATTTGTACTTTGTGTATTTTGAGCGTATACATTCAAATTACCACAAAAAACAAAAATTATAATCCAACCTTTAAATTCCATATACATCCTTTATAAAATATTAATAATAAAAAACTTATATCTGTCATTGTAACCAGAGTTCTCGACTAACGCTCGACCTGACAGCTTTTATCCTGTCGACCAAAGACTTTTATCCAACATCTGTCATTCTAAAGACTTATGACTATTGACTAGAACACTATCTTAATCAGCCCTTACAAACACCCCCCAATCTCTGCCTTAAAAACTGCCCCTCCGCTTATTTCAAACCCTTGGCTCACCTGAGGTTGTAATAGTATAGATCGCTCCGATTTCAAGGTCAGATTGGAGTTTCCTACAATGGTATTACTAGCCGTAATTGCATAGGCAGATTGTTTAGTGATTGTTTGACCGCTAATATTGTCAACTGTTCCTACCAGATTAATAAATTTGCCGCAGTCTCCTGTAATGCAGTTTTTGATGACAATAGGATCTGATTCTTGGCCTATAAGACTAGCCGCTGTTTGATAGCGTATTTTATAATTTTCACCCGGACCTATATAACTTGGAATAGTTACAGAAACGCCGTTTACATTCAAACTAGAAGATTTTGTCCCTAATAATATCTTTTGGTCAAATGAACCCGCCGCATTGGATAAATACAATAAGTAGTTTTGCGTACCACTTAAACCTGTATTATACTTAGGAACAATGTTTCCACCCAAGCATACAGAATCTGGATAAGCATATATATTCAAAAAAGAGGAATTTCTCAAAATATTTTTCGTAGCTACTTCACTCCATCGACCGCGTTCATCTTTGGCTCTCACATACAAAATGTGCATGCCAGTTGTCAATGCCCCATAGTTTACATTAAATGCCGTACTAGGTACATTTGTAAGACCAGCAGCAATGTTAATATTAGTTCCAAGACCATATCCCGGGTCGGTATCAAAAAAATACTCGGCTTGGACAATAGCAGGGGTTTGATTGAGTACCTGTCCATCCACTTGATGGCGGTGCGTTTCGCTCCAGCGGCCTCGCTCGTCTCGTGTGCGGACATAAACAAAGTCCGCTCCTGCGGTTAGGCTGCTTGTAGGCACATTAAATGATAAATCATTAATACTCGTTTGCCCTACCGCCAAAGGTATATTCGTGGCCAAACCATAGCCCGGATCCGTATTGAAAAAGTATTCGGCTTTAACCAAAGATGACACGGGGGTAGATACAAATCCATCCACTTGATGACGATTCGTTTCGCTCCAGCTGCCTCGTTCGTCACGTGTACGAACATATACATAGTCTGC
>JBOFGX010000212.1:0-6994 GCA_051649345.1 Leadbetterella sp.
AAGTTTTGGTTCGCAGGTGTTTGCCCAAAAAGAAGATATTGATGCAGTAATAGCCATTGGATGTGTGATTCAAGGAGAAACGAAGCACAATGACTATATCAATAATGCCGTGGCACATGGACTAACGGATGTCGCCTTAAAATTCAACAAGCCAGTGATTTTTGGAGTTCTTACACCCAACACACATCAGCAAGCGGTAGATAGGGCAGGAGGAATACATGGCAATAAAGGAGATGAAGCTGCTATTACAGCAATCAAGATGTTGGCACTAAAAAATTAATTCAGGTTTTTAATTTAATATTTCATATTTACTATGCAGGTTTGGAAGTTTGGGGGTACCTCAGTAGGAAGGCCCGAAAGAATGAAGTCGATTGTTCAGTTGGTTACTGAAGACAAAGGACAAAAAATCGTTGTTTTGTCTGCACTTTCAGGTACTACAAATGCTCTTTTAGAAATGGGAGGTGTATCAAAATCAGGAGATAAACAGGGTTCTTTGGCTTTGGTTGGCAAGTTAAAATCTCATTATCAAACATTTATAGAGGAACTATACGCTACGCCCGCAGGACTTGCACAAGGAAAAAAGATTATTGACACCGAATTTGATAAAATACATAGTATTTGTTCAGAAGCAACCTTTGGAACCAAGGAGGACAAAGAGCTTGTAGCTCAAGGGGAGATTTTATCTACTCAAATATTTACAGCTTACATGGAGGAACAAGGCAAGAATGTTTGCATTGTTTCTGCTTTGGATTTTATGCGAATTGATCAGGATAATGAACCTGTTTTATCAGAAATAACGGAATTGTTTAGTGAAAAAATAGCTCAATTTAAGGATAAGCATATCCTTGTTACGCAAGGCTTTATATGTCGTAACCCTCAAGGTGAAATCGACAATCTCAAGCGTGGGGGATCGGACTACACAGCGTCACTTCTTGGTGGTGCAGTAGTGGCAGAAGAAATACAGATTTGGACGGATATAGATGGTATGCATAACAATGACCCTCGTATCGTAAAACGTACATTTCCTGTAAGGGAGCTTAGTTTTGAAGAGGCAGCTGAATTGGCATACTTCGGAGCAAAAATATTGCATCCAAGTACGATCACACCTGCCAAAATGAAGGGGGTGCCTGTTCGATTAAAAAATACAATGGAGCCTTCGGCACCTGGTACATTGATCACGGCTGATACAACTGTTCAAACGGATATCAAAGCTATAGCTGCCAAAGATAATATTACGGCTATTTACATTCATTCCACTCGAATGTTGAATGCATATGGATTTTTGAGAAGGGTGTTTGAAGTATTCGAAAAATACAAAACACCTGTGGATATGGTAACCACATCTGAGGTATCTGTAGCTGTAACGATAGACAATTCAGATAATCTAGAATCAATAACTGCTGAGCTAAGACAGTTCGCAGACCTAGAAGAAAATGACAGCAATCAGTCTATCATTTGTATTGTTGGTGATTTCCAAGCAGACAAATCGGGTGTAGCTATTAAGATTTTAGAAGCTATGAAAGAGATTCCTATTCGTATGATATGCTACGGAGCATCGGAGCATAATGTGTCTCTATTGGTTGATTCTAAGCATAAAAATCAGGCTTTAGAAGCTCTTAATGAAGGACTTTTTACTTTTAATTAATACCAGGAATGTTACAAATCCCATTTATAAAAGAAAACTTTGAATTGGCAGTACAGGGTCTTACCAAAAAATATTTCAAAGATCCTAGCACTGTGCTGAACAAAGTATTAGAACTTGATCAAACAAGGAGAAATACACAAGTTGAGTTAGATGAAAATTTAGCTCAAGCCAACCAGTTGGCTAAGCAAATTGGCTCCTTTATGAAAGAAGGCAAGAAAGAAGAAGCTGAAGCTGCAAAAAGCCACACGTCATCGCTCAAAGCTGCTCAAAAACCTTTGGAAGAAAAGCTCCTCAACACAGAGCTTGAGCTTCAAAATTTATTGGTGACCATTCCCAATTTACCGCATTTTTCTGTACCTGAAGGGAGAACACCTGAGGAAAACGTTGAAACGGAACAGCACGGTACTATTCCTACTTTGGGCTCCGATGCACAACCGCACTGGGAACTGATCAAGAAGTATGATATTATTGATTTTGAGTTAGGAAATAAAATAACAGGGGCAGGTTTTCCTGTTTATAAAGGGAAAGGGGCAAAAATTCAGAGAGCCCTAATCAATTTCTTTTTGGATGAAGCCGATAAGGCTGGGTATTTCGAAGTACAGCCACCCATATTAGTTAATGCAGAATCGGGTTTTGGTACAGGTCAGTTGCCTGATAAGGAAGGACAAATGTATCATGCAACGGCAGATGATTTGCATTTGATTCCAACGGCAGAAGTACCTGTTACTAATATGTACAGGGATGTAATAGTAAATGAACATGAACTTCCTATCAAAAATGTGGCATACACGCCATGCTTTAGACGCGAGGCTGGAAGCTGGGGAGCACATGTTCGTGGGTTGAACCGTTTACATCAATTTGATAAAGTTGAAATAGTTCAAATTCAAAAACCAGAGGATTCCTACGCGGCACTTGAGACTATGGTAGTTCATGTGAAAGGCTTATTAGAAAAACTACAATTACCGTATAGAATTCTTAGACTTTGTGGTGGAGATATGAGTTTTACATCTGCACTTACGTATGATTTTGAAGTTTACTCTGCAGCACAGCAGCGTTGGCTGGAAGTGAGTTCAGTATCGAATTTTGAAACATATCAAGCCAATAGATTAAAATTACGGTACAAAAAAGAGGGTAAAACGCAACTTTTGCATACGCTCAACGGTTCAGCATTGGCTTTACCACGAATATTGGCTGCTATTTTGGAAAACAACCAAACAGCAGAAGGAATTCACATTCCAGAAGTGCTACAAAAGTATTGCGGATTCAATAAAATTTAAAACATTCCAAATAAACCCAAAGTTAGCAAATCAAGTACATAAAATAAGCAATTAAAGTGTTTGATAAACGTGGATTTGATTTTAATTTTGGGCAGTTTTTTATACAATTTAAAAAATAAATTATAAACCATGTCTTGGGTAACAAAAACGCTCACTAGTTCTATTGGAAAAAAAGTCCTCATGTCATTGACTGGGCTATTTCTTTGTACTTTTCTAGTTGTACATTTGATTGGGAATCTCCAGTTGTTTAATCATGATGGTGGGTATTCTTTCAACACGTATGCTGTATTTATGACTACTTTTCCCGTCATAAAAATTGTATCGTATGTCAATTATTTTTTGATACTTTTTCATGCTTTTTGGGGATTATACCTAGCGTATCTAAATAAAAAAGCAAGGCCAGTAGGATATGCAGTAAGTAATAATTCCTCATCTGTATTTTCAAGGAATATGGCTATCATTGGTACCATTCTATTGGTTTACATAGTGGTGCACATGTCGGATTTCTGGTATAAATATCATTTTGAGAATTTGCCTTACACAAAATATACAGAGGTGTTGTCATCAGGTGAAATTAGTTCTGAACGAATGCCAGCTGAATATACACAAGATGTAAAAAAAATAGAAATGGTAGATGTAGTTTCGGGGACCAAAACATTAATAGTAAAAGATTTGTATGAGGAAGTTTCAGAAGCATTCAAAAATCCAATCATGGTATTGATATATATTTTGGGAATGTTTGCAGTTGCATTTCATATGTATCATGGTTTCCAGAGTGCATTCAAATCACTGGGTATCAATAATCAAAAATATACTCCAATCATCAAGTTTGTTGGTGTTTGGTTTTTTGCCGTTTTAATCCCGATTGGTTATGCGGCCATGCCCATTTATTTTTTCTTTAAATAGTAATAATCCAATATTGATAATATAGCAAAAACGATGGCAGAAGTAAAAACAAAACTAGACGCTAAAGTACCAGACGGCTCACTTGCCGAGAAATGGACCAAGTATCGTTCTACTATTCCTCTCGTAAATCCAGCCAATAAGCGTAGTCTTGAAATTATTGTGGTAGGAACGGGTTTGGCAGGAGCATCTGCAGCAGCTACATTGGCTGAAATGGGGTATAAAGTCAAGGCATTTTGTTTTCAAGATTCACCTCGTAGAGCACACTCAATTGCTGCTCAAGGGGGAATCAATGCTGCAAAAAATTATCAAAACGATGGAGACTCTGTTTATCGTTTGTTTTATGATACTATCAAAGGTGGAGATTATAGAGCAAGAGAAGCCAATGTACACCGTTTGGCAGAGGTTTCTGTAAATATCATTGATCAGTGTGTAGCACAGGGTGTTCCTTTTGCTAGAGACTACGGTGGGATGTTGAAAAACCGTTCCTTTGGTGGTACACAGGTACAAAGAACGTTTTATGCTGCTGGTCAAACGGGGCAACAATTATTGCTTGGTGCTTACTCCGCATTGGAGCGTCAAGTGGGTAAAGGTGCCGTAAAAATGTACTCTCGTCACGAAATGCTAGAAGTTGTAAAGGTCGATGGAAAAGCAAGAGGTATCATTGCTCGTAATTTAGTTACAGGGGAGCTAGAAAGACATTTTGGACATGCGGTATTGCTTTGTACAGGTGGATACGGTAACGTATTTTATCTATCGACTAATGCCATGGGATCCAACGTGACAGCTGCTTGGAAAGCACATAGACAAGGAGCTTATTTTGGAAATCCTTGTTTTACACAAATTCACCCTACTTGTATTCCGGTTTCGGGCGATCATCAGTCAAAACTGACGTTGATGTCTGAGTCGTTACGTAACGATGGACGTATTTGGGTTCCAAAAAGCAAAGATGACAAGCGTCAACCAAACGATATACCAGAAGAGGATAGAGATTACTATTTGGAGCGTAGGTATCCTGCTTTTGGTAACCTTGTTCCAAGAGATATTGCTTCACGTGCTGCAAAAGAAAGATGTGATGCGGGTTATGGCGTAGGTTCTACAAAAATGGCAGTATACTTGGATTTCCGTTCTAACCTTATCAATAAATATGGGAAGGCAGAAGCGGCTCGTTTGGGTATTGCAAATCCAGATTTAGATACACTTATTAAATTGGGTAAAGAGGTCGTAAAGGAGGAGTACGGTAACCTTTTTGATATGTATAAGCAGATCACAGGTGAAGACCCGTATGAGGTTCCCATGAAGATTTATCCAGCTGTTCATTACACAATGGGTGGTCTTTGGGTAGATTATAATCTTATGACAACTGTACCAGGTCTTTATGCTTTAGGAGAAGCCAATTTCTCTGACCATGGAGCCAACCGTTTAGGTGCTTCAGCTTTAATGCAAGGCTTATCAGATGGTTATTTTGTTATTCCGTACACTATTGGAGCGTATCTTTCTACCGAAATCAAAAATAAGGCTTTGGAAACTAGCCACGAGGCTTTTGAACTAGCAGAAAAAGAGGTAAGAGAAAGGCTGAACACGTTCTTGAATATAAAAGGCAAGCAATCCCCAGAATCTTTCCACAAAAGATTAGGAAAAATCATGTGGGAAAAATGCGGTATGGCTCGTAACGAAAAAGGGCTAAAAGAAGCAATCCAAGAAATTCAAGATCTTAAAAAAGAGTTTTGGTCAGATCTTCGTGTTCTGGGCGATGCGGATGGATTCAACCCTGAGTTAGACAAAGCAGGCCGTGTAGCCGATTTTATCGAACTAGGCGAACTGATGTGCCGCGATGCCTTAAACAGGAATGAGTCGTGTGGAGGTCACTTCCGTGAGGAATATCAAGAAGATGGTGGTGAAGCCAAACGTGATGACAATACGCAAATGTTTGTTTCTGCTTGGGAATATCAAGGAGATAGCCAGTGGGAACACCATGCTGAAGAGCTGAAGTATGAAAACATCAAAATTGCTCAGCGTAACTATAAATAAAAGAAACCCTTAAAAGTAAAGTATATGAGTCAAGGAGATATGACTATCAATCTCAAAGTTTGGAAGCAAAAAAATGCCAAAACGAGTGGTCATTTAGAAAATTATACGGTTAACAATGTGTCACCAGATATGTCTTTTTTGGAGATGTTTGATGTACTTAATGAAGACCTAATATCTGAAAACAAAGAGCCCATAGCATTTGATCACGATTGTAGAGAAGGTATCTGTGGTATGTGTTCTATGCATATCAATGGTCGTCCACACGGTCCACTACAAGGAGTTACTACATGTCAATTACACATGCGTAGCTTTAAGGATGGAGATACCATTGTTGTTGAACCTTGGAGAGCTACGGCTTTTCCAGTTGTTAAGGATTTAGTAGTGGATAGATCGGCATTTGATAGAATTATATCTACAGGTGGATTCGTATCTGTTAATACAGGTAATGCACAAGATGCCAATAGTCTTCCAATTGGGAAGGAGAATGCAGATAAAGCCTTTGCAGCAGCTGCTTGTATAGGATGTGGAGCTTGTGTAGCTGCATGTAAAAATGCTTCCGCTATGCTGTTTGTATCGGCAAAAGTATCTCAATTATCATTACTGCCACAAGGTCAGCCAGAGAGAGCTACAAGGGCTCAAAACATGGTTGCACAAATGGATGCAGAAGGATTTGGAGCATGTACAAATACAGGGGCTTGTGAAGCTGAATGCCCTAAAGGAATTTCTTTGGAGAACATTGCACGATTAAATAGAGAGTATTTGGCAGGAGCTATTTCTTAAAATAAACACAAATTTGAATTTTGAAGTGATTGCATGAGAGTGCTGTCACTTTTTTTGTACTAGTCGAAAACATTCTGTTAGGATTGAATTACCAATCTGCTACTAAATCTTAGCTTAACAATTATATTATAATAAATTAAGACACAGAACTCCTCTTTTTTGCAAAAACTGGGACTATTGAAAATAAAAAAATAGGCCAAAACACATTCTAGTCTACAAATTAGATTTGGTATGCGATTATAAATATTTTAAGTTGAAAATTAAAAGTTAAAACGGCTCAAAATTCCTAAAATTCGTTTGGATTTTAGTCCTAAATTTTTTAATTTTGATTTAAAGTTGTGTGGATTTATATGCTAAA
>JBOFGX010000213.1:0-1659 GCA_051649345.1 Leadbetterella sp.
AAAGTGCGACTAAACCCAAAGTAATTGATAAAGCTTTAAATTCAAGTTTCATGTTGGTTCTCTGTAAAAATTTCTTTACTTGTTCTAAGTTAGTTTGTATAAGATAAGCATAAAAAGTAAAGAAGAAGATAGGTATAACGACAACTTTTTCAAGATATTTTTTGGTGTTGTTTAATGTTTTTTAAACATATATTTCGGGAACTTAAAAAACAGTTATATCGTCTTATATTGTCAATTTTAGGTTGAATTACATTGAACAATTAAAAGTAAAGAAAGGGATAATTCCTTAAATGGTTATCAAATCAAATATAGTACTTTTTGCAGGTATAGCCGTACAAAATTAACGGCGCGTTTTAAGTATGAAGATTCACACTCAAAACACGCCGCAGCTTAAGACAATTAGGGTGATCGGCTCGAAGATAGTAAAGCATTCTTAAAGCACTAGCTACGCAAATAGGTAGTAGTAAAAAAAACGTCCTAACATTGTCTAGTATTGCTATAGTTCACAAATTCGCAAAAATTAAAGACCAAACAATAGTTTTTAATCGTCCAATAGAAACTTAAAAAACTTTGGTTTGGTCTTTGATGCAACTAGCATATAGAATGTGGCTTGAATCCAAGAAAACCTAATAACCCCCACACCGTAATATCTCACAGCTTTTGCACTGATACTTTTACGGTAATCTTGGAAATTCAAGTGCTATGCCCATTGTCTTGCTAAGAAGTCAAAATTTAGAGAGCGAATAATCAATACACCACGAGCAGTATTACCCTCAAATGTAGATACTCAATGAACAATTAATTTTTAGAAACCTAACTAGACAATATCAACAGCTCCAGCTCCAGCAACATAGTCTTCTCGAATTAGGTCAAAATTAGCTTGCAATGGATCTTCAGTGGTGGCGATTAGGGTTTCAGCACCTGCATTAACAAAGTAGTCTTCGGTGTCAAGAATTTGATTAGAGAAATCGTTTGGCCCTAGTTCCATTGTTTCAGTCGTAAGTGCTGTGGCATCATAACTTACATGTCCATCAGCACCAGTAACGGAATTATTGCTGACAGTAGAATTAGGGCTTTTTTCGTTATAAATACCACTGAAATCCCCTACCAATACATTTTCGACAGTGTTATTTGTGAGCACCGTGCCAGTAGTGCTATCAGGCCAGATGGCGTTGCCATAGATATTTGAGAAATAACTATTTTGAATCACACAGTCAGTAGTATTGTAGAATTTAACCCCAGCTGCATCATGGTTCACGGGGTGTATTTTATCTAGATTCACATTTTCGACACTGACATCGCTGATAACGGCTCCCACTGTATCGCCAACACCAATACCTTTTCTGCCTATGTCACTGAGGTCAACATTGGTAATCCGCAGTCCATCCCCTCTATTGAACACGATGCCGGTGTTGTGTTCGCCATTCGTATTAGGTTGGGTGATACCAATGTTATTGATATCTAGGTTTTGTATGGTTACGTTCGACGCCCCAAAACCGTAAATGCCATGGTCAGAGTTGGTTAATTCTATATCTTGGATAGTTGCACCAGTAGCTTCTTTAGTCACATTTAAAATGGTGTCTGTCGCGCCGCCGCCATCAATGACAGTGCCTTCTTGACCATCAAGGGTAATATCCTTGTCGATGTCAATTCCAGAAG
>JBOFGX010000214.1:0-4442 GCA_051649345.1 Leadbetterella sp.
CACACGTTTCAAATATGCTTATTTAGGCCCTAATAATAAAGTAATGTACAATGAGATTTTCAAAAATCTTGTTGCTTCGTTTAAGTTCAACTACTATTCTGAAGACTTGCTTCAAGCTAGTAAGTCAAGCAAGAAAAAAAATAAGGATAAAGACGGTTACGAAGAAAACAAACCAAAAGAGGCTAGATCGCTGACCCCTTCTGCAAGTACCCCTACCGCTTCAAATGAGAAAAAAGATGAGAGCATCGTAAAGACCAAAAATATCGAAAAACCCTCATCCAATACTGGCATCAAAGAAGAGAAAGTAAATCCAGCTCCTGTAGCATCTAACATTCCAAAACAAGAAACTGCGGTAGCTCCAAGCGATAATTCAAACAATCAGAAAAGTGTAGTAAACAATCCAAAACCTATAGAGGTCAAGGAGGAACAACAAAAATCTCAAACTCCAACAACTATCACTCCGAAACCAGAAACAAATACTACAGCACCCAAAACGAATACCAAATCAAAACCAGAAATAACTCCCCAAGAGGAAAACAAAAAAGACCCTCTCCTAAAAGAAGATAAACCAAGAATGGCTCTTGATAATGGACAAAGCCAATCAAAAACTACAATGCAAAAAGACGGCAAACCTGTCTTGGTTATAAATTCTTACGAAGCTCCCAAAGTGATTGATTCTGCCCCAAAAGAAGTAATCGTAGCTTCTGAAAAAAAAACGTCTGCCGCAAAAGATCACAGCAGGGATATTGCACGAAAATGGACGAAAGACTATCCTCCATTAAAAGGGATTAGTTTTCAGAATAGCAACTTGAACAATACTAACGCAGCCAACCTCCAAAACAGGTTGGCTTCGGTGCTTAATAAGGGAGCAACTCCCCTATCCAACAAGGCGACAAACTCTACCTCCAATTCGGAGGGACTAAAGCCCAATTCTGTAAACAACAAAACGGCTACTTCTCAGGCAAAACCTGTAGAAAAACCTATCGCCACAAATCCTCAGAAGCAGACGCCAATAGCAAAAGAAAATACGGATCCTAACAAGAAAAGCCCTAGCAAAGATGCAAACCCAGTGGCCAAAGAACAGGCTGTAAGTAAGGAAGTAAAAACAACGACCCCACCTGCTGTTGCCGTAGCGAATCCCAAAAATGCACCTCCTCAAGCCAATCCTCAAAACGCAGCAAACAACAAGAGTATAGAACCTACTCCTACCAATATGAAGCTCAGGATTGGATTTTATGGAGGAATAGGTCAGATACTAAAAAACAACAATGACACTTCTCCATTCGGGCTATATAAGGAAAAGCTAAATAGAGGCTGGAATTTAGGTGCTGACGTAACATATTTTATACGACCGGCCTTTGGATTAGGACTCAAGTATCAATCCTATCATGCAACAAATACCTCGGACAAACTTGATTTCAAGAACCCAATTAGCGATGAGCAAGTAAAATCAGGAGCTATTTCAAACAGGATAACGACCAACTTCGTCGGTCCGACTTTAGCCTTCAGAAAAAGTATCAGCTACAAGTCTAAAGTAGTTTTTTCTGCTAGCCCCGGCATTAACCTTTATGTAGACAAGGGCAATGTCAATGAGAACAAATACACACAAAAAGGCAACTCTTTTGGTGGAATCGCAGATCTTTCGTTTGACTTTATGATTGGAAACGATATTTATGGTAGGGATATTATTTTAAGCCTCGGAGGCGGATATACATATGGAAGCATTGCTAGTCTAAAAACTATCTCTACTGGAGCAACCGAAACCCTGAGCTCTCCACTAAACATTAGCAGACTGGATGTACATGTGGGCTTGCGGTTTACACGTTTTCCGATGACGCTACGTTAAAAACAGGGCGATTAAGCAATTTAGTTTTTCTCGACCTTGAAAGGAATATTTATTGACAACCAGATAGATCGAGAGAGACGAAAAATAATAGGTGTTGAGATCAAGGTTATAAGTAAATAGAAACCTATGTACCACTTCCAATTCCATACCTCTTCAAATGAATAGTACAACACCAACGAGACAATAAAAAGGAGCACATTTATAGCATAGGAAACGTACATAGCTCCGTAAAAAAACCCTACTTCTTTCTCATATTTAAGCTTACAATCAGGGCAGTTCTCATACATAGTAAAAAATGTTCTAGGCACAAACAATGCCCCCATACCGCAGCTTGGACATTTAAATGAAATAGTATGCTTTAGTTTTCCCATATTTAGCACAAATTTAGATAGATTTTAAACTAATAGTATATAAAAAATGTACGGTACATATATTCTTTGTAGTAATGGATAATACAAAACTTGATAAAATAGTAGAGGCAAGAATGAAGCTAATGGCTCGCTTCGAAAAACAGATTTCGCAATCTCCTTCTATTTCAGACAAATTGCCTCAAGGTAGTGGCCCAATCAATCGCCACGGTATGCCACAAGTTCCTGTAGGACAAACCACTACAGAAAAATGGCCGGTATTGGATTTGGGTTATCATCCCGAGATCCCACTAGACAAATGGAGGCTAACTATAGATGGTGAAGTAGAAACCCCTGCTATATTAAGCTGGGAAGATTTAGTAAACCTACCCAAATCTACAGATACTAGTGATTTTCACTGTGTCACTACTTGGTCTAAACTACATATGAAATGGGAAGGTGTACGATTCCAAGATATTGCTGCTTTGGTTGGAATAAAGCCCACGGCCAAGTTCGTCATGTGCTATGGATATGATACATATACGACAAATTTACCTTTAGAGGAAGCACTAAAACCCGACGTGCTTCTAGCTTACACCGTAGACAACAAGCCACTCCCTCTTGAGCATGGAGGTCCTTTACGCATGGTAACTCCACAGTTGTATGCTTGGAAAGGATCCAAATGGATAAAACGTATTCGGTTTATGGCTGAAAACGAAAGAGGGTTTTGGGAGCAAAGAGGGTATTCTGATACCGCCTACCCATGGCGTAATGATAGGTATTCTTGATGGAATGTAACAAGCCCATCTATTGGTTTTTGTAAAACTTTCAATTCAATAATCCCAAATTCTTTAGCCACATCGCGTACTTGTTTTTCAAAAAAATGTGCCATAGAACCTACGATCCCCAGAGTATTCCTATGCTGAGGCTCATATCTTGAAATATAGAGTTTAAAAAACTGCCTAAAGTTATTTTTTACTAAATCAGCAATGAATTCATTTTCAATATTACGATTACAGAAAGTAGCAAATCCCCCAAAGTATGCATTGGGTCTACCCTCTTTAAACACTTTGTTTAAAACATCGAGTCTATTTAACTCCCCGTACTCTTGAATAAATTTATGCCTTAGATCTTGTGGTAGTTGATCATGCAAAAAACACAAGACTAGCGATTTTCCTAGGCAACCTCCACTGCCTTCATCTCCTAACCAAAACCCCAAAGGTGGAATCTGAAAAGAAACAGTTTGGCCATTCCAAAAACAAGAATTTGAACCTGTACCTAAGATACCCGTAAGCCCTTGCCTATCTCCCCACAAAGACACAGCAGCAGCAACAATATCACTGTTAGGGGTGATTGAAATATCATAACCAAAAGCTCTCAATATACCATCTTGGATAGTTTTCTTTTTTTCATCATCCGTAACACCAGCCCCATAAAAGTAAATGTGCTTTACTTCTTTATGAATATTAGCCTTAAAAATTGGCCTAACTATTTCGCATATTTCACTTGAATCCAAATAATGTGGGTTTAATCCAACAGATGTAAACCAATTTTGCCCTTGTTCATCAAAAAAAACCCATTGGGTTTTCGTGGAACCGCTTTCAGCAATCAAAACCATAATATCAACGTTTTACCGTACCTTTGCATAAAAATACTCTTTTTTCAAAGACGAATGTCTGAATACCAAATATATACTTTACCTAATGGTATCCGTATTGCTCACCGATCCATTCCGCATACAAAAATAGTACATTGCGGGATTATGCTGAATGTAGGTAGCCGTGATGAAAACGAATCTCAGGCTGGGTTAGCTCATTTTTGGGAGCACATGGCGTTTAAAGGGACAAAAAAACGTAAAGCCTACCACATTATCAATAGCCTGGAGGCTGTTGGCGGGGAACTCAACGCCTACACCACAAAAGAAAAAATCTGTTTTTATGCCTCCGTATTGGAAAATTATTTTGAAAAAGCGATTGATGTGCTTTCCGACATCACGTTTGGCTCTATTTTTCCCGAAAAACAATTGGAGATTGAAAGAGGTGTAATCTTAGAAGAAATGTCGATGTACCTCGACTCTGCCGAAGATGCTATACAAGACGAATTTGATGCTTATATATTTCCCAATCATCCCTTAGGCGTAAACATTCTGGGCACGGAGCAGACCGTGAAAAAATTCAAACGATCTGACTTTGAAGATTTTATAAATCAAAACATAGATACCGAAAAAATAGTCGTAGCTGTGGTTGGTA
>JBOFGX010000215.1:0-12872 GCA_051649345.1 Leadbetterella sp.
AATTAAAGGGGCAATGGAGGATGATTTCAAACACAAAAACAAAGAAAAACAAAGACCGTACTACTCAAGAAAAATACAATTTATATCTTAAAAATCTAGCCCTTCAAAAAGTAAATATTGACCTTCAGCTACTCGATCCAAACAAGCGTCTTGTGCTTAAAAATGGACAATTAGAAACCGAAATAGAAAAGCTAGACATAGCAGATTTTCAATCATCACAAATTAATTTTAAAGGTAGCTATCTTGCCTTCGAAGAATCTTCACTACCCAATATGGGCAGATTTGATAGTAAAAATATTCGTATCCACGAGCCACATGTCAAGCTCGAGAAGCTAAAGTACACACCAGAGAGTACCCAGTTACAGCTTTCTACTATGAAAGGATACGAGGCCTCTGGATTTAAGATTTTACATAGTTCGGCGTTTCTTAATTACTCAAAGGATAGTCTAAAGATTGAAAAACTAAAATTTGTCACTCCTCTAAGCAAAATTACAGGAAATGCTTTAGCTATTTTACCCAAGGAAAGTAAACTCAATATTTCTTGGGAGTTGGACACCGTAAATCTTCAAGTGTCTGAAGCTTTGTATTTTGATCCTGCCCTATCCAAGAACCCCTATTTTCAACCTTACGTTAAGGATAAAATCTTGGGTATAAGTACTGGATCTTATTCAAATGACTACCTAAATCTAAAAAATTTAAACCTCGAAATACCCAAAAAAGCCAAGGCTTCAATTTCTGGAAATATCCGAAATCTTACTAATCCTACTTTGGATATAAGGATTGCCAAAGCCTTTTTCAAGAAAGAAGTCCTGCAAGCATTTGTAAAAACATCCAGTTTAGATTTACCTCAAGACATAAGCATTAAAGGCGATGTGTCAGGAAATTTAGAATCCTTGAAAACGCATCTTTATACCCAGTCTAACCAAGGCAAAGCAAATTATTCTGGAAATATTCAGCTCAAAAATCAGTATGTAGAGGGCATGCTTCATACCGATGGTTATAAAGTAGGAGAACTTCTAAAAAACAAAGAAATAGGGTCTGTAAACACAGATATGCATTTGAAATTACGAAACTTTGATGATCCACATTTGACAGTCAAAGGAAAAATACAAAAAGCTACCTATCAGAATAAAGAATACAAAAACATAGACCTAGACGGTACATGGGAGAACAAAGTATTTACCTCCACCATTACCTCACAAATGCAAGGAGCGGAAGCCACATTTACCTCACGTATTGACCTACGTAATCCAGAAATTGAGATAAAAGGAAAAACACATATACAATCCTTGGATCTAAAGACCTTGGGCTATACGACCGAAAACATCACGCTTTCGGGTGATATGAATATTGAAAAATTTAAATGGGATCCCCATTCCCCAGAAATTGATTTAAATGGAGAGAACCTTTTAATCCACTTCCAAGGAAAAAAAATAGATCTTAGCCAAATAAACATCGTAGCCCATTCAAACGACGATCGTAGCAAAATACTAAAGATCAAAGGCCCATTTTTTGACCTTCACGGAAAAGGAAAGTTTGATTATTCTACACTCTTGAGCGATGTTATGGATGAAATCCATACGCATTATAATCTAGCCAACTATACACCTAAAAATAATCCTTCCTCTAACGAAATTGCTTTATCGGGCACAGTTTCATATGACAATACTATACATGACTTTGCCCCTCAAATTCAGAATTTTAAACCTGTAGCATTTAACCTTCTTTATAAAAAAAATAGCTCCAATCCCCTAAAAGGAAATGTTGCGATTCCCATGGCAAACATTGACTCCTTTGCAGTAAAAAATACAACTTTGCTGTTTCAAAGTAGTTCTACAGGAATTCTCTATAATCTAGCCACATTGGAAGCAGCAAGCCCCACGTTTCGCGTACGAAACGCATCTCTGGAGGGCAATATTGCCAAAAATGAGATCGACTTCAATTTATCTGTCAAAGATTCTCTTCAGAAAAAAATTCATGCTTTAAGTGGTATCCTTCTCCAAACCCAAGAAGGAATACGGGTCAAATTATCAGAATCTGGCACTTTGCTTTCTTACGAGCCATGGTCGGGTAATCCCTACGGATATTTTGATTATACCTCAAAAGGCATGCATTTCAACGACATAGTATTTTCTAAAAACGAGCAGATTGTACGGGTAAATTCTCTTAACGATGAACCTAACGGCCCTATCAATGTCTTTGCTGAAAACATAGACTTGGCGTTTATTTCCAAGTCATTTCTTCGGGACTCAATTTTAGTAGGGGGAGAAGCACATTTAGATCTAGAAGTACTCAACTATGCCGAAGGGCACCCCAATTACACGGGAGAATTCAGCATCATACAATTTAAATACGAAAACATAGAACTGGGTGACTTGCAAGGCATAGCCTCTCAATCCAGCACTGAAGAAATTATCTTGAAAACCACCCTAAAAAACAATACACAAGATGTAAGCCTAGAAGGGCAATACTACCCTTTAAAAGAAGATGGCCTAGATTTTAAAGCCAAAATCAATTCTTTCGATTTGAAAATCTTGGAATCGTTTACTGCAGAAACATTCGAGAATTTAGCAGGTAATCTACAAGGAGAATTCAGTATAAAAGGCTCCACTTCTCAGCCTCAAATCCAAGGGTACGGCAAGTTTGAAAAAGTAACTACCAAATTGAAGGCAACAGGTGCAGTAGTAAGAATCCAAGATCAAAATGCCACATTTACTAATCAAAAAGTAAAATTTGAAAACTTTGAAATACTGGATTCACTCAAAAATAAAATGTATCTAAGCGGACAAGTGGATATTCAAAAATTGCCCGACTATACCTATGATCTCAAAATACGCTCAAAGAATTTCAAAATAATAGATGCTAATGAGGCACAAAATGGTATATACGAAGGAGAAGGATTTGTAGATACGGATCTTACTATCAAAGGAAAAAACCTCAACTTTAAATGCTCAGGGGACGTACTTCTTAACGACAAAAGTAGAATCACTTTACTCAGCCAACAGCAGAGCGAAGTCCGAAACGAGTTTGACAATATCATTACATTCATAATCAAAGATCCCAAAAACAAAACCAAGAAAAAGATAGAAAAATCGAGCTTAAATTTGGCTAATGCCATCAATATCAATCTAGAGATTTCTGAAAAAGCCAAGCTGAGAATGATTATGGATCCCGTAACAGAAGACGCAATGGAAGTAAATGGCTCAGGCAAACTCAACATCGGATATGACAACAAAGGAGAACTATTTATAGTAGGTAGATATTCCATAAACAAAGGCTTATACACGATGACGATTTCGGTCATCAACAAAGAATTTATCATTTACAAAGAAAGCCAGTCTTTTATAGAATGGAACGGCAATCCCTTATCTGGGATCATGAAAATTACGGCTTCTCACGCTGTGAAAGGTCAAATCAAAGTTCCATTTCCAGAGAACACAAATAACGGCGGAGTCGATACGACAAGGAACACGGCTTTTGCATTATCCACTGTCCGCATCGATCTAAACATGAGCCAAAAACTTATGGAGCCCAAGTTGGAGTTTGATATAGTTCTGAAAGAATCCGATATTCGGAACTCGACGATACAAAATAATTCTGGAGGTGACATTGTAGAATCATACCAAAATTTTGGGTATAAGATTTTACAAAATAACAATACCATCAAGGATGCCAATTCGATTACTATCGGAGAAAAACAAAAATCGGACATGACTAATTCCGCGGTTTCTTTGCTTGTATCAGGAGCTTTAGACACTCAATCCTTTTTATCCAACTTTTCGGAATCCGTGGGTATGGAAAACATGGCCAGACAAAAAATAAGTCAAATCTTAAATTCACAAATCAACAATTATGCATCCAGTCTTGTGAAATTTGTCGATCTTAATATAGGGTTGGACTCCAAATCAATTGAAAACTTAGGGTCGAATACCAGTTTAAATTTGGGTGTAAGTAAAAAACTAGCCAATGAAAGACTCATCTTGTCTTTTGGGAAAAATTTTGAGCTAGAAAGTAAAAAATCATCCAATGGGAATGATGGAAAAGTAGACTTCGATGATATTTTCGACAATTTACAAGCCGATTGGCTCATATCTAAAGACGGGAAATTTAGATTTAATATGTTTCGTAAATCGCCCGATTATATTCAAATAGAAGGGCAGGTTGTAGAAACAGGTGCTGGTTTTTTGATATCATTAGATTTTGAAACGTTTAAAGACCTATTTAAAAAATCGAAATGAAATATCGGCATCTCTATTTTCTCTTCATGCTTATATTGATAAGTTGCAATGTCAAGAAAAACCTACCCAAAGGGCAAAAAGTATTTATGGGTAACACTTTTGATTTTCAATTCGATAAAAACGATAAATCAATAGAAAAAGAGTCTATTCTGATCTTTTTAGAAGCCAACACCTTACCTAGGCCAAATTCAGGATCATCATTTAATGTTCATAAAAAAGGAGTGCCGTTTAAAATCAGAATGTACTATGGATTAAAACTGAATAAAAAGAAAAAAACACCACGACTCCTTAAAAGCTTTGTTGAAAAACCCGTTTTTCTATCGGAGAACCAGACCAAAAAAAACCAACAATTTATTACAGATTACCTACATACCCGAGGATATTTTGATGCTAATGTAACCTCAATTACTAGCGAATGGGTATATACACAATCTGCAAAATATACTTTAGATCTAGGAAAAAGATATAGAGTGGACAGTATTGATATTAAGATTGACACCCTTGATAATATAGGCAAAAGCCTTAATACGGTTATTAAAAAACAGAATTGGTTAACCGATTTTGATTTAGAGAAAATCAAAATCAATCGAAACGAAATCGAGAATCAACTTCGCAATGAAGGCTATTATGCATTCCAACTTAACAATCTTGAGATTTTAGCCGATTCGTTTTCAATAGATAAAAAAATTAATCTATCCATACGACTTAAAGAAAACGTAAGCAATGCATCCAAAAAACAATATCAAATCAATGACATATATGTATTTATTGATAAAAAGCCCGAAATACAGGATAATTCCAACACAGATCTTTTTCGCGGCTTTTTGATTGAAGATCACAAAAAGAAATATAATCAAAAACTACTTTATGCTGCAATCGCTTATCGACCGGGTACCCTTTTTGATAATCGCATGCAATCTATAAGTAATAACAGGCTACTAGGGCTGGGTAATTTCAATCTTATCAAAAGTGACTTCGCTATTGTGAACCAACTAGACAGTAGCTTCATTGACACCTATTATTATTTACAGAGTCAAAAAGCCAACTCATTTCGTTTTGAAGCTAATGCCATTACTCGAACCTCTGGATTGGCGGGGTCACAGTTAAACTTAAAATGGAACAATACAAATCTTTTTAAACAGGCAGAGATATTTAATCTTACTGCTAAAACTGGGCTTGAGTTTCAATTAGGCAATGATTCTCTTGCAAAAGGCTACAGACAAAACTTTAGATTAGGTATGGATGCCAGCATCACTTTTCCAAGATTCTTGGCTCCTTGGATCACATTAGATCCAGAGTACAGTACAGTTCTTCCTAAGACACAATTTCTAATCGGTTGGGAGCAATTCATAAAGTCTAATCTCTACAGAATAAATTCTTTAAAAGCTTCATTAAACTATTTTTGGACCAAAGGCAAAGGAATCGAAAACACACTAAAGCCAATCTCTTTTAACTTTCTGAAAGCGGGCAACTTCAGCTCGGAGTTTATTGACGATATATTTCAAAATCCAGAATTACTACCCATTCTAGACAATCAGCTTATCCTGGGTGGATCTTATGCCATCAATGTTTTGCCTTTCAAAAAAGCAAGGGGTATTCTTTCTTACGATGGGGAGATAGATTTAGTTGGCAACACGATGGGAATAGTAGATTTGTTTAGAAAAAATTCTGAGAAAAAAGGATTATTGTTTGGTGAATTTTACGCTCAATTTATTCGTCTTCAAAATGAGGTTAGATACTCTACCTCTATCAATAGGAGACTCAAATGGGCAAACAGAGCTTTCCTAGGCATAGGAATTCCATACGGTAATTCGTTTCAGCTACCACTTACCTATCAGTTTTATGTAGGAGGAAACAATTCGCTTCGGGCTTTTAGAGCTAGAGGTCTAAGCCCTGGTGGCTCTAAAAGATCAGACAATTTATCCAATCAATATATTGGTAAAAACAACGGCGATATAAAGTTAGAATTTAATACGGAACTACGTTATAAACTAAATTCTCTACTCGGTACAGCTTTGTTTTTAGATATGGGTAATGTGTGGATGTCTAAGGATACCGATATTTATGATGAAAACTCAAAATTCTCTAAAAATTTCCTCCGCCAAATGGCTCTAGGTACGGGAGTGGGAATCCGGTTAGATTTCTCTTTTGTAATTGTCCGATTGGATGTAGGAATCCCTTTATATAACCCAAATTTAGATTCTAATTCTCGCTGGATCATTAAAGATTTTGACATCTCTAGTTCTACAAAAAGAAAAGAAAACATAATTTGGAATATTGCCGTAGGATTACCGTTTTGATAGTATCCTAGGAGATATTATATTTATACTACCATTTTGTATAAAGTTTAGAAAATATGACCATACGTAAAAAGCTTGGATTCTTGATTTCCTTTACCCTACCCCTCATGCTTGTTTTGAGTCATTACATAGGTACAGGTATCTGGATATTCTTGCCTGCAATCTATTCCTATCTTGTTGTACCTGTGTTAGATTTACTGATAGATAAAGACACACACAATGTCCTAAAACAAGACATAGAAAAGCTTACAGAAGACTCTTATTTTGATTTCCTATTGTATGGACATGTATGGGCTCATATAACCTGTTTGCTTTGGGGGGTGTACGTCCTCATTTTTCAAAATCCGGATACATTTCATACGGTAGCTCTTATGATTTGTCAAGGGGTTTATGCTTCTACAATCATCAATGTATCGCATGAGCTAGGACATAGAACCGAAAGAACCCCTCAATTTCACGCCCGCTTAGCTTTGATAACAGTGGGGTATAGTCATTTTACGGTGGAACACAATCGTGGCCATCATGTACATGTTGCTACTCCAAGTGACCCAGCTACCTCCAAAAAAAATCAACACGTTTATGCTTTTTGGTGGCAGACTCTATCAGGAAGCTTACTAAGTGCCTGGAATTTAGAAACCAAAAGACTCGAAAAAACAGGAAAGAGTAAATGGAATACGGAGAATAAGGTTTGGACGGGAATAGCTCTTACAATGCTTTTTTTTATCACCTTTTCTACCCTTGGGTGGATAGTATCAGCTAAAACTGTAGGTATCGTATTTTTATACTTTATAGTTCAAAGTACGATTGCAGTCCTTTCATTAGAATGTGTAAATTATATCGAACACTATGGTATTGTACGAAAGCAAAAACCAGACGGCAGATACGAACGTGTAAATCCCCTTCATTCGTGGAACTCAAACCATACAGTTAGTAATCTGATGCTATTTAATTTGCAAAGGCATTCAGACCATCATGCTTATGCTGTAAAACCCTATCAAGTATTGGATCATTTGGATGAAAGCCCACAACTTCCATTTGGATATCCTTTGATGATTATCCTATCCTTTTTTCCTAGTCTTTGGTATAGCATTATGAATCCCCTTTTGGAAAAATGGCAGATGAAGACGTATGCTGCAGGATAAGAATTAACTACTTATTGTATCATTTAGAATTTCGAAATCAATTCTTCCCAGCCTTGAAAAGCTGATCCCGTGTACCCCGCTCGGCGGGTATATACTCGGCTTCTTTGTAGTTTTTATCTTTGAGACTGCCGTTTTTCACTGACTTTATAAAATTAGCGATAGCAAATGGATTTGTAAGTGGATTCGTATTCATATACCTTCTGTTGATATCATAATTGCGTTGCATATCGAGTCCATATCTATAGTTCCCCATGGAGCCCATGGCTTGGTTTGCTGCTAGTCTTCTTATATACTCTACATTGTATCTATTGGCAATGGCATCCCGATCCGCCTGATCATCAAGCTCCATAGTCAAAAATGCCGTTTTGAACTCCTCTTCTGTACGGAAAGGATATACTTTCACTTCTCGTAGCAAAGTGGCTTCAGAGTTGAGCTCTACTACGGCAGAATAATCAATTCCTGTCGCTCTAGGTACTTTATGAAATTGTTTTTTAAAGCCCACGTAAGAAAACACAATCGAATCTCCCGGAAATACATCTAAAATGAAATATCCTTTATCATTACTATACGTACCTTTTCCAGCTGTTTGGTTCATAACGAATGCTCCGGGCAAAGGCTGGTCTGACTTAGAATCTATTACAAATCCTGAGAAATACACAAACTTGCTTTGCACCTGGGCTCTCAGATTTTGTCCGAAAACGAGGAATGTCAGTACCAAAAAAAAACGCGAGGAAAGTTTTAAACTCATAATCTTTATTTCAATATCTCAGTCTTGCCTCAGTAAAACCTGGAATACAACTTAATAAAAGTAACAATAAACGGCATAGAAAGCAATAGTCCATCAAATCTATCCAAGAAACCGCCGTGACCTGGCAAAATACTACCCGAGTCCTTGATGGCTATGGACCGCTTAAACAACGACTCTACTAGGTCGCCTAGTGTACCCGTGATCACAATTATATTAGCAATTATGACCCATTCAACTGTTGACAGTGTTTTTGTGTAATAAGCGTATACTGCCGAAAAAATTACGGCTAAGATACCGCCTCCTACAAAGCCTTCCCATGTTTTTTTGGGAGATATACGTTCAAACAATTTTCGCTTTCCCAAAAACCTTCCTGAAAAATAGGCTCCAGAATCATTTGCCCACAGAATCAACAATACTCCCATAGGTAAAAAAGGCTGGAATGTATCTTTCAAAAACGCAAGCTCATTCATTAGTGTAAAAGGAATGGCGACATAGATCAAGCCCAGAAAAGTATACGCCAGATTTTCGAATGGTCTAGCATCTTTTTTCCTATATAATTTTATAAAAAACGTTAACGTCATCAAGGGAACGAGTAAATAATAATTATCGAAACTTAGCTTCCCAGTTTCTACAAAATAGGACAAGCTAACCATAACACCACCACAAAAAGTCCCATATACTTTCAATGGAAAGCTCCCGCTCATACCCAGCAATTTATAGAATTCGTATTGGGTAAACATACATAATCCAAGTATCAACAAGAAATATGTAAAACCACTCAAGGCAAAACCATCATAAAATATGGCTAACACGATTAAAGGTACAGCGATCAATGCTGTTACTATCCTTTGTGTTAAATTCGATTTATCTTTAATTTTTTCTATCATAGGTATATCCTCGCTATTTTTTCCACTGCAAGGTTTCCATCAAATGCAAACAGTCTTTTTTTAAATAATCTACTACGGGTGTAAGTGAGTCATTAAGGGTAGCATACTTCAAATATACGGCACCTCGTATATAATGCTTGGTGGTATCCGTCATATAAAACTGAAAATGGCTGGGCACTTCACCTTCAATTTGGATGATTACACCGTTTTTCCCATTTTTAAAGTTCACTACTTGCTCTGTCTGTGACTCCGCTTTTATTTGGTGTTTAGCCGCCAATTTATAGGCATCTCTGATATGTGCATTCAATTTTTTAAGATCACCAAATAGTGGCTTATATGTGAGCTGTATTTTAGCTTCTAGCTCAGGGTACTCTACCAAAATCCAGTTGGGTTCTGCATCTTTGGATTTATCGGGTGTAATTACTGCATGCTTTGAATATTCAAAAGTGTACGGCATTGTACCATTTAGTGCTTGATACGTAGCAAGCGGTAGATCCAATCGTACAAATCCTTTGGGTTTTGGATAATAATCAGACACAGTCTTTCCACAAGACATCACCCACACAACAAGCAATAAACAAAAACCACAATATCGTACCATCAATTTTTTTCTAAAACAGAAAAATAGTGCTAAAGATACAAATATAAGCTGAAACGAAAAGGGGAAATCGTGAAATGTATCTCCAAATCATACCATTCCATCTATCCAAAAAGCACATTTACTACCTAAAAAAATAAATATAAATATCTAACTCTTAAATACCACCGAATTAAGCTACTCACCTGCTACTTTTGTATCATGAACTATCTCTCAGCAGAAAATATCGGCCGTAACCTCGGCGAGCGTTGGTTATTTAAGAACTTGACTTTTGGGATTCTCCAAGGTGAAAAAATAGCACTCATAGGCTCTAACGGCTCAGGAAAGTCTTCCCTACTGGATGTTATGGCGGGGATTATCCCTGTAGACCAAGGTGTATTGAGTATCCGTAAAGATATCAGCGTGGGATACTTATCCCAAAATCCACCTTACATACCCTCTCAATCGATTTTGGATTTGCTTTTTTCAGATAATAATCCGAAAACTTTAGCCATAAAAAAGTACGAAGATGCTATTCATACTAATGATGCCACTCAAATATCAAAAAGCATAGAGGCTCTTAATGCTCTAGACGCTTGGGATTATGAATCTACCGTCAAACAAATACTAGGAAAATTGGGTATTCACGATATTCACAAACCGATGGGAGAATTATCAGGAGGCCAACAAAAAAGAGTATTTTTGGCCAAAGTTCTTCTTCAAGAGCCCGACTTACTTATCTTAGATGAGCCAACCAACCATCTGGACGTAGATACGATTGAGTGGCTAGAAAGCCATCTATCCTCTGCCAATATCACGTTATTTTTAGTGACTCACGATAGATACTTCCTAGATAGAGTGTGCAATCGAATACTAGAACTAATAGATTCCAAAATACATCGATATGTGGGTAATTATGCCTATTTCTTGGAAAAAAAATCAGAACGAGCCGAAATAGAGGCTGTCACAATGGCTAAAGATAAAAATCTATTCAAGAAAGAACTAGAATGGATGCGAAGGCAGCCCAAAGCCCGTACATCGAAAGCTCAATATCGAATAGATGCTTTTCAAGATCTTAAAGACAAAACCTCTAATCAAAAACGAGACGATAAGCTAGAGCTAAGCGTAAAAGTTGAACGTATTGGAAACAAAATCATTGAGATTAATCATGTATCCAAATCCTTCAATAATACAACCTATATTAGCGAGTTTTCATATACATTCAAAAAAGGAGATAGAATAGGTATTGTTGGTCCCAACGGAATGGGAAAATCAACTTTGCTTTCCTTAATAACAGATGAACTCAAGCCTGATATAGGAAAAATCGTAAAAGGTGAAACCATCCGAATAGGTTACTACAAACAAACGGGGCTGGATTTTCGCAACGACCAAAAAGTCATCGATCAGATCCGAGAAGTAGCCGAATATATAAAACTCGGTGACGGAAGAGAGATCACTGTTTCTAATTTCTTGACCCAGTTTTTATTCCCCCCCGCATTACAATACTCCCTAGTGGAAAAACTAAGCGGTGGCGAAAAAAGAAGGCTTCAGCTTATGCGAATTTTGGTTCAAAACCCCAATTTCTTAATATTGGATGAGCCTACCAACGATCTAGACATAGACACGCTCAATGTTTTAGAAGAGTTTTTGCAAAACTTCGGTGGGTGTCTCTTGGTCGTCACGCACGATAGATATTTTCTGGATAGTATTGTAGATCAAACATTCGCATTCGAAGGAGAAGGTTATATTCGACAATACCCTGGTAACTATACCGACTATAAAAATTGGCAAGAAGAGCAAGCGAAAGCCCTGCCAAAAACATCTTCTTCGAGTCAACCTTCTTCTTCATCTATAAATCAGAAAAATACTACCTCATCTGAAAAACGTAAACGAAGTTTTAAAGAACAAAAAGAATTTGACTTGCTTGAACAAGAAATTCAAAGTTTAGAAATCGAAAAGTTGACAATTACAGACGCTTTATCTAGTCCTTCGATTGAGTTCCAGAGGATCACTACCTATTCTGAACGAATGGAAGCTATCGTTCAAGAACTCGAAACCAAAGAACTTCGTTGGCTTGAGCTGAGTGAACTTGAAGGACAATAGAAAAGTCTATCAGGAACATCTGACAGTATCCGAATTCCTATAAAATCATGGCTTGACCGTTTCAAAAAAATATTTGGAACATTGCTAGCAATTTCGTAGTTTAAAGTGTATTATACTTGTAGTCTTTGTCTTATATACTTTTAAAATTACTATGATGATTAAAAAATTTACAAAAACCAGTATTTTCGCAATTGCGAGCTTTGTTTTGTTTCATTCATGTTCTTCTAATAGATTCTACGTTGATAATGATTACAGTTATGACGTTGACTTCACGAAATACTCGAGTTACACATTTTTGAATTGTGAAATTGACACCAACAACATTTGCACGGAAGTCCAAGACGCTATTCGTAGACAAATGAAAGCACGAGGATATAAAAAAACGGACGAAAGCCCAGGTTTACTTGTAAGCTATAGTATCATCAAAGATCGTGTAGGGTATAGAGGTTTTCAACAACCTACTATGGACAGATGGATCAATAAGTACGATCAAGACGAAACCTACAAAGTTCAAAACATTACCTACAACGGAGGTATGATACTCGTATCCATGATAGATGCCACATCCAGCAGACTCATTTGGAGGGGATATGCATCGGGAGTTTTCAATACACAAACCACCAAACCTGTCAATTATTACCGATCTGTCGTTCGGAATATATTCGACCAATATCCATTATTTGCAGCAGGCCAAAAACCTACTAAAATATACGATATGTGATTGTACAATTGATAAGTAAAAAAAATTAGGGTTTGATGTTCATAACGTCAAACCCTTTTTATTTAATTTTATGTTTATAAAAACATTAAATATATGCGTTCTCACGAAATTGATTATAAAATATTAGGCGAAGACATACAAGTAGTAGAGATAGAG
>JBOFGX010000216.1:0-4935 GCA_051649345.1 Leadbetterella sp.
ACATCACATTTCTAATGGAATTTTAGAAGGTACTAATAGCAAAATTCAACTCGCCAAAGCAAGGGCTAGGGGATATAGAAATAAAAATAATTTTATCAACATGATCTACTTTATTGCTGGTAAACTCAAATTCAACTATCCACTCTATTCAACATAGAGCCATTAATTTTTGATTCGAGTTATATTCATAAATTTCATTTTCATTTGATACATATATTCTATTTCGTGATTTTAACTTACCTTTAGAAAAATATGTATAAGTTTCAGTGTAATCTTTAGCGATTTTATATTCGATTACATTTAATTTGGATAAATCCACTCTCTTATCAATAGTATAAACTGATTTAACAACATCTCCGTTATTATCATACGAATTAGTGAAATTTCCAATGAAAAGTAAATTTTTCTTTAAATCATAGCTAGTAGTTTTTACTTGATGTCCATTTGAATCAAATTCATAAAATTCATTAAGATAAAATTCTCCATCTTGATACCTTAAGAACTCACTTAGGGTACATTTTTTTTCTTTTGCATCAGCGGGTTCTAATGGAGAATCTTCACAAGATACTATTAAAAATAAAATTAGAATTATAGAAAAATACTTCATTTGGCTGTCTTTTATAATTTGGGTTAATATTTTAGTAATTTGTACTTAGAATTAAACTTTTCAAATTTACAAATAAAAACCTAAAACTAAGTTAGCTTTATATTGCAAAAATGAATCATATTTAATTTATATGCAAGTAATCATAGTTTAGAACACTTTCTCAAACTGTATTTTTAAACCGTATTCTATGCCTACCACCCGTCGTGAATTCCTTGGTCAAAGCCTAGCCTTAGGTACGATTCCTTCTTTGCAATTCAAGGTACAAGAGGACGAGCCTTTTGTAGTACCTGATCGTATCTATGGACAATCGTACGGCAAATCCCTCGATTTATCACCAGCCCAATGGATTTGGTTTCCTGGTGGGCGAACACTGGCCAATACCTTTATGTGGTTTCGTAAGGATATATCTATTACTAAATCAGTCAAATCTGCCAAAGGTTGGATTTTAGGCGATAGTCGATATAAACTCTATCTCAACGGTCAACGAATCCAATGGGGGCCTGCACCATCAGATCCGAGATGGTCAGAAGCTGATCCTGTCGATTTTACAAAATCACTCAAGCAAGGTCTCAATCAAATTGGTGCCGAAGTACTATTCTACGGTAATGGTGATGGTACTTGGCCCATTGGCAAGCCGGGTTTTATTTTTTATCTCGATATTCAATATCAGGATGGTACGAGCGAAATACTGGTTTCTGATCCTACTTGGAAGGTCAAAATTGCCCAGGCGTGGAAACCCGGTCAATACAAACGCTGGTATTTACGCAGTTTACAAGAGATTTTTGATAATCGGGAATACGATAATCAATGGCATGTTTCCGATACGGCAGCATGGTTAGACGCCGTTCGGATTTCGGGTTCTGAGCCTACTAAGCCTATTTTAGCTTCTTGGGGTCGGGATTATCTATACGATGCAGGTGGAGGCAATCTACAAAATGTAGAATTACGCCAACGAAGCGTACCCACGCTCAAGGAAGAAATCATTTCTGCCAAGCAATTGTCAAGTGTGGCTATTTTAGAATGGAAAGTGCCCGTTCAAGACTTTTTTGACTTTGATATGGCGGAGAAGTTGGCTTTTGAAGGACAAAAAACTATCAAAAACGAAGTTTCCTCTTCATACGAATTTGATCTTGTTGCCAATCAGGGCTTAGCACTTACCTTTGAATTTGCCTATCAATCCGTCGGTTTTCCGATGTTTCAAGTTGAGGCTCCTGAAGGAACCATTATTGAACTTTTGGTTCACGAAGGACATGATGTGAATGGCAAAAATTTTCTCATTAACACGCATTTCAACTCATGGGGACGATATACCTGTAAAGAAGGTCTCAATACATTCGAAACCTTCGATTATGAGAGTTTTCGGTGGTTACAATTGCATATTCACGGGAGTGTAGGTAAGATAAAAGTTAGCCTTCCGCAGGTTCGTAGGAGACTCTATCCATTTGTCAATCAGCCGAAATTCAAATCTAGTGATCCTAAGCTCAACAAGCTTTTTGATGCCTGTGTCAATACAATATACAACAATTCACATGAAACGATCGTAGATGGCAATGCTCGTGAACGTCAGCAATACAGCGGAGATTTGGGGCAAATGGTACACTCTATTTCTCGAGGGTTTGGAGAGCAAGCGATGTTGGCTCGATATCTCAATACATTTAGTCAAGGAATTACGAAAGGAGGAGTCTTCCTAGATACTTGGCCTGCTTATGATCGTTTAGCCCGACTGATGGAGCGAGAAATCGGGATTACAGATTGGGGGCCTATTGTGGATCACGGAGTAGGATTTAACCTCGACTGCTATCATTATTATATGTATACAGCCGATACCATCGCCCTCAAAGAGGTGTATCCAAGGCTTAAACTATTCTTTGGTTTTATAAAAAATCTTCGACTTTCAGACCATACCTTTCCGACCGAAAACCTCGGTGTACCTATGGTTTGGATAGATCATGAAGCCTACAAGCATCAAAAACACAAAGCGTGTGCTCTCAGTTTGCTTGTTGCTGTAATGTGTAAAGTAGGGTTACGTACGGTTGCTAAAGCCATGAATGATCCTGTATTTGCAAAAGAGGTTCAAACATTTGGTGAAGAAGTGCATAGGGGAGTGGTAAAAAAATATTTCAAAAACAACACGTTTATTTGCAACCTTCCTTGGAGTAGCCAAGAAGGGGAAGAGCGAATGTGTGATTATTCTTTGGGAGTGGCCATTAAATACGGTTTACATCCCGGTAGTATTCAGAAATCAGTCGATACTTTAGCTCAAAGACCCTCAAATCTAGGGATTTCTTACTCTGCCAATGCACATTGGCGGTATTGGGCATTAGGGATTGGAGGTAGAATGGATATTGTCTTAAAAGAATACAGAGAGCAGTGGTTTTCCTCGCCATCTGTACAATTAAACAATACGCTTGCGGAGTTCTTGGATATCAAACCCGATAATACCATGCAGTGGAGCCATGCCAGTATTTCACCGTTTTACAGCATCTATATGGATATGGCGGGTATCAAAATTGTAGAACCAGCATACCGAAAAGTAGAAATTCGCCCACAAATTGGTGATCTCACGGAGTTTTATGTTCAAAATCATACACCTTTCGATTCTTTGACTATAGACATTAAAAATGGAACATGCGAAGTGTATTGTCCCAAGGAAGTTTCAGGAACTTTGATTTGGAATGGTAAATTAGTGGAATTGATATCGGGAGGAATAACGAATTTACAATAAAAAATAAGGCTAGAATATTAGTACCTATTCTTTGAGGGTTTCAGTTTTACACTCATATTTTTTCTCAAACTCAAAGGTGTCAACAATGGCTTGAATTATAAATGATAGTATTGGTAGACGCATAAACCAACCTAAACTTGCATATCCGAGATGAATATGCTCTAAAGCATAAGCTATTGCTTGTGAGCTCTTATATTCATTACCATTAGAATCTACATAGGTTGCTTGCAATAAGAAATCACCTCTATATTCCTTTGCATTTTTTATTTGTAGATTTAAGGTTTTTTTTCGTAAAAACCACTGCATTAATTGATTACAATGTTGACAATCAGAGTCAAAATAGATGGTTCCCATAGCTATATCATTTGGAAAAAAAGAAAACCACCATTTGGGTACTGCTTTTTTATAATCTAAATATTGTTTGCCAAATTTTTCTTGCATATCAAACGATTCTTGAAAGTCGGAAATACTTATCGAATATAAAATAGAAGCCAAAGATCCAACAAGAAATATAGGATTAGAATAAACCAAACTTTGCCAAACAAAAAGTAAAGTAAACGACCACTGAATAGGATTTTTGATATATCCATACACTCCATTTCTTACTAAATAGCGTGTAGCGTCGTAAGGAAAAGGTGTTCCTTTTCCCACTTTCACAAGGTCCATTACAGCTACCAAGCCAGGAAATGAAAAAATAAAGAGTAATTGGGTATTATAGCCATTCAAAGAGGGTTTAAATGAGGGTATTATGCCAAACTCGTAGAGTAATATAGGAAAAGAAACCATAAATAGAAGACACATTAGAACCATTTGGAAAATAGTTCTAATGGTTATAGACTTGTTATGGTAATATACATAAGCCCATAATTGAGAAGGCATTAGTATACATATGAGGGTGTAAATTTCTCCCAAAAGCCAATCTTGGCTTAGGCTTAGAATACCTATTTTTTCAAGGTAAGGCATTGCTAAAAAATCGAAGTAAAAGTAAAGGATAGGAAAGAGAAAAAAGACTTTTTTTTCTATGAATAAAACAGGAAGAATACCCCATACAAAAATCCAAAGTAGAATAATATCAAATGGCATTTTAAAGCAATTTTCTGGTTTTTCCAAAAAATGCCAAAACTCCCATTTAACTAAAAAGTAATTGACTAAAAATAAACTTACGAATGTATAAAGAGTGGAATAAAAGATAGACCACCTCGTTTTGATACTTATCTTTTGATGCATTATTATTATGCCTGTACCCAATAAAATGAGTAGAACCAAAATACTTCTAAACAGCACAAATAGATTCATTTAAAATACGTATCTAGTAAATGTTGATTCATTTTATTGACAGCGTATTTTTCGATAGGGTCAAAATACCAATGTGGGCCTAAATCGCAGGTGTATTCTGAGCTCCAAGTAACTTCCTTTTTATCTTTTGAAATGGGGCGAATCCGGATTTTTATCTGTTTCCAAGTGAGCCATTTGCTCATTGGGGTATCGTCTTTTTGAATTTTAAAGATAATTTGATTTGATTCTACTTTTGCTATTTCAAGTATCAAATAACCTTTGCCAGGAGAAGGGGATTGAAATTGTATGGTTCTAGTATCTCCTTTTT
>JBOFGX010000217.1:0-31606 GCA_051649345.1 Leadbetterella sp.
CCCACATGGAGGGTTATGTGTGAAACCGTATGTCCTTTGGTTTTTAGATTTTCTATGATCTCAGGTGTAAAATGTAAAGCTGCCGTGGGTGCAGCTACTGCTCCTTGGTGCTTTGCGAATATAGTTTGATACCTATCTATATCTACACTTGTAGCCTCTCGATTCATATAAGGTGGGAGAGGTATTTTACCAACCTCTAAAATTACATCTGCGAATGACTCACTAGAATCCCACGAAAATTTAACGAGGTTTTGATTGTAATCGATGATCTCAGCATACAAACTATATCCCCCTATGGGAAAAATAAGCGATTCTGATTGTTTGACTTTTTTTTTATTACCAATTAGACAACGCCAAGTACATGTTTCGTTTGATTGGAACACTTGATTAAACTCTTTATTAACACCAAAGGGCTCCAACAAGAAAATCTCGATTTTTGCACCTGAAGGCTTAAAAAATTGAATTCTAGCTGGAATAACTTTGGTATCATTGAATACGAGCAGAGAATCTGGAGGTAATACTTCCGAAATAGATGAAAAGTTTGTATTGGATATGTGACCTTTCTTACGAATCAGTAGCTTGGAAGAATCCCTAAATTCTGAAGGATACTGGGCGATCCTTTCCTCGGGAAGGAAATAATCGAATTCAGACATTGAAAGAGTACTAGCCTGCATTTTCGGATGGCTGGGTAAATAGAATTTTGATGGGCAAGAAAAATACCCACACAAGTAATAGTATAAAACCACATATTGTCAATACACTATAACTACCTGTAAGCATTTGATATTTAGCACCGTTGGTAGTACTAAGCCCCACTAAAACAAAAACTAAATAAGAATTGAGAATAGCAAGCCCAGCATCACACCAGCCAATAAGGAGGTTTTTTAGGGTGTTGGGAGCCTTTGACCATGAAAAAGTAGGCAACACTTTAGCATACTGAATCTTTGCGAAGGATGACTTTAGGAACAAAATCAAGAGATTCATAAAAAAAACAACTCCTGAAAACAAATAAAAGAAATATTGCTTGCTTATAAATTTCTCGGGTTGACCTTGGTCATTAAAAGAATATGCTACATCCTCTGGAAGGTCTACATAACAAAACATGAAAAGTACAGTTAGAATTACAGTTACGATTATTCTCCAAAATTTAAAGAATATATTGAAAATCATTTCAGGTATTTTTTAAGTAGAAAGATGTTGTTTTTGAAAATTGTTGCAATTTAGCATAATAAAAAAGAGCAAATTATAAATGGCTAAAATATATACAAAAACGGGAGACAAAGGTTACACTTCTCTCGTAGATGGAAAAAGAATTTCTAAATCTGATTTGAGAATCGAGGCCTATGGAACAGTAGATGAACTCAATGCTCATATTGGCTTGCTAAATGACTTACAAAAAGGAGAATGGTCTGAACTGATTTTAAAAATTCAGCATGAATTGTTTGTGATAGGATCCCATCTCGCCAATGATAATGAGGATATGAAGAAGCACCTACCCACATTCACGACTGAACTCGAAGGAGAAATCGAAAATACAATCGACACATATACGCTTTTGCTACCTCCTTTGAAAAACTTTATTTTGCCAGGTGGAAACATACTAATATCTCAAACACATATCTGTAGAACTGTGACCCGACGAGCTGAGAGATGTATAATTAGGCTAAAAGGAGAAACAAATGCTGACTGCTACGAAGTGAGGTTATTAAACAGATTGTCTGACTATTTTTTTGTATTGGGCAGATATATTGGTAATAGCCAAGGTGTGGAGCCTATACTTTGGAACCCTAAAAATAAACCATAAAAAAGCTGATCGAAATAAACCGATCAGCTTAGATTGTACGAAATCTATATTGAAAATTATTTTGGCAATGCCGCTTTGGCGTCTGCAATTGCCTTAAGAGCCTTTTCAACTACTGTCTTAGCATTTGAAAGCGATTTAGCTACTATATCCAATGAAGATCTTATTATGAGTTCGTTTTTATCAGAAATACCTGAATTGGCTTTTTTCAAAGCATCTTGTGCAGTTTCATACGAAAGAATTGCGGCATCTAGGTATTTCTTAGCTTCTGCGGCTTTTGCAATAGCAGTAGCATTTTTTGAATCCGCTGCTGATTTAGTCACGATATCAAGGTCTTTCTTCACCTGATCGAGCTGGGTTTTTTGAGCATCTATAGCCTTCTTGCTCTCATCTGCAGCTTTCTTGAGTTCTGCTTCAACTTTAGCAAAATTAGCTTTTTGTAGAGCCTCTTGCTCTTTTTTGATTTTATCCAAAGCAGCTTGGCGTTCTGCTTCCAGCTTTTTGTTCAATGCAGCTATTTCCTCAGGAGTCATTGTACTAGAAGAAGTGGTAGAAATAGCACTACCTTTAATATCAAACTTAACTGAAGCTAGAGTCCCATCTGATTTTTTGATAGTCACTATATAGGTTCCATCTCCGTTCTGACTAGCAGATGTAATTGTAGATCCAGGAAACTTTGATTTTATATAATCAGTAATAGTTTTGGATAGGTCTTCTATTTTGATATTTTTAATAGCATTCTCTGTAGGATCTGATGTAATTTTTCCTGCCGAATCAATTTCTATTATTTTCATTTCACCTTCCGCTTTCTTCAATGCCACAATATACTTCCCATTGACATTTTTTATGACAGAGATAATTGTAGATTTAGGATACTTTGCATTGATCGCATCCAAGGCTGCTTTGGGCAAAGAGGCTGGATCAATTTTTACTTCTCCAACTGGCTGAATAACAACCGTTGACGCATCCTTGATTACGCCATTGGGGTTAACTGTCAAAACCTTAATAGAGTTATCTGATTTTTTGATAACTACCGTATATGAATTATTTGCTAACTTCACAGCAGACAATATTTGAGCATCTTGATATCTCTTTTTGATAGAATCCGTAACAATTTTAGGCAAAGTTGCTGGATCAATCTTTACATCTCCTTTAGGCATATCCGGTGTAGCCGGTGTTATCAAAACATTATTGTTGGAGTCAAATGTCAAAAAAACTGACTCCTTTTTTTCGGTTACCAATGTCACTATATATTTTCCATCTGTTGTTTTATAGACCTTTTGAATGGTAGAATTTGGATATTTGCTTTTGATATAATCTTTAGCAGCTGTCGGCAAAGAACTAGGCTCAACTTTTATCTCGGTAGATTTTTTGGTTGGGTCAATGATATTCGCCTTTTCATCTAATAACAAAGTCTTGTAGTTTTTTCCATCTGCCAACAAAACCTGTACGACAAAATATCCATCTTCTGTTTTAGATGCGTACTTAATAGTGCCCGTTGGATAATTCTTCTTTACAAAATCCAAAATTGCTTGAGGCAACTTGGTTGGATCAATCACTCCTAAACGACTACCATTGATTTGCAACTCAGATTTGGGATCAATCGCGATAGAATTATCATAAAAATTGAGATCTGTTGAAGTATTATTGACAACTGGAGCTACTTCAGCATCTGGTTGGACACTTTTATCACATGATACAATCCCTATTAGAGATAATGCAAACAAGGAAGCTATGATGGGAAATATTTTCATTTTATAATTTGGTATTAAATGGTAAAAAAATATAATTTTATATTGCAAAAATCATGCCGAAGGTCATGATTTTAATTAGTCATTGTAATCATGAATTAAAATTAAACCCAAAACTAAACGCTATACCTTTGTTTAATAATAAACGAATATACTAAAAAAATATTTAAACAATCCAGCTTCTTTTATAATAAACAACCCAGAATCTAATGAAGAGCTAGATTCTGGGTATAAAAAGAAATATAAAAGCTATTAATTCTTGCCTTTGCTTGTTCCTTTATCTTTTCCTTTTTTTCCTTGGTCTTTCTCACTTGGAATTACTTCGTTTGTGAAAGTACCTTTGGCATCAAATCCAAGAGTAATTTTAGTACCATCGGCTTTCTTAATACTTACGCTAAATTGACCAGAATCTGACTTGTAGGCCTTTTCGATTGTCGCTCCCGCATAATTCTTAGTTATATAATCTTTAATTACGGGAAGAAGAGTAGCTATATCCACTTTGTTTTTTGAATGATCTTTGTGGTCTTTTGCCGACAAAAAAGCACCATTTGTATCAAATATTAGGCCTAAAACCTTTCCATCAGCGGTTGTGATGTGCAAAACATAACTTCCAGATTCGGTTTTCGCTGCAGACTTGATAGAAGACCCTGGGTACGTACCCGAAACATATGCTTTCGTAATAGCTGGTAATGTTGCTGGATCAATCTCTGTGAGCTTGTTCATTTCACCTCTTTTTCCAAGACCTACAGAATCATGCATAGCTATGAAGTTTAACTCGTTCAAATCGGTTTCTTCGAAAACGTTTTCAATTGAGGTGCATGAAAATGTGATTGAAACAGAAATAACTACAGCTAGTAATAAGAATAATCTAATGTTTTTCATTTGTTTATTTGTTTAAATTTAAATACGATAAATTCTGTGCACTTAAATACCAATACGAAAATTTGAAAATTAACGCTGCCTGAGACAACAGATTTTTTATTACTTACGTATATTATGTTGTATTGAGATAGGATGTTTACTAGATTAAAATTCAATTGTAGAAAAGTTTAAAAATTTATATTATTAAGCAAGAGTTAAGTAGTACTATTCAGAAATGTAAATCCGGAAATATTGCGGCACAGAAAAGCCTTTTTATGCTTTTTTTCGCTGTAGGAAAACGGATTTGCCTTCGGTATTCTTCTAATATTCAGGAAGCCGAGGAAATGCTGAATGACGGTTTTCTAAAAGTATTTCGAAATTTGAGTCTATACAATAGCGAACAATCATTTGAGGCTTGGTTTAAGACTATTATTACGCGAACATGTATTGACTATTATAGAAAATATAGCAGCAAGGTAACCTTGCATTCCTTGGAGAACCATTTATACTTGGAAGATTCTGAGAATTTAATAGACAACCTAGACAATAATGAGATATTGGAATTGATCCAAAAACTTCCTCCTGCGTATAGAACTGTATTTTCTATGTATATAATAGACGGATACTCACATGCCGAAATAAGCGAACTATTAGAAATATCAGAAGGAACGTCGCGATCTAATTTAGCGAAAGCACGCTATAAACTTCAGGAATGGGTCCAAATACTCTATTCCGAATCTAAATCAGTTACAGAATATGGGGAAATTTGATTCAAAAATAAAAACAAGATTAGATAACCTTCCCGTGGACGGAATGGATGAGGCATGGACAAAACTTGCTCCCTCGCTTCCTAGACCTTGGTATACAAATATTCTAACCGCAAAAACTTTGGGTTTTGTAGCCGCCATGCTAACTGGAGTTGTTATTTATCAGTTTTTCAAGATTCAAGATTTAAAAAATCAAAATGTAGAAATAATTTCTAAACAACACATTTTAAACAATAAAGCTCCTAAATCTACTACAACGTTAAAAACGGATACAATTTACATCGAAAAAATTATTACAAACCCAGTAGGTACGATTGTAGAAAATACTACATTTCAAAAGCAGATTCCGAAATCTAATCGTAAGTCAACCAATACTTCTTCGATGTTTAAACATTCAAATGAAGTCTCGCATGTATCTAAATCGACAAACGCTAATTATACTCAAAAGCTATCATTTAGAAATACAAATTCAAAAAATAATACCGAAATTAAGACTACGCATTTATATTCACATGATCAGCCAGATTCTATTACAAATCCTAAAACTATTTCATCAATTCCACTAGAAACAAGCATCACAATAGAGAAGGAAATACCAACTGCAGATTCTAATCAAAACCATGTCGCCTCTATTGAATCTAATGAGGGCGTTCAAAAAGACGTCCCCAAACCTATAGATAGTCTTTCTTTAAAGCAGCTTGAAGAACATAAGACAGATGCGGTTTCAGATAGTCTAAAGATCAATGATCCTACCAAAAAGCATACTAAGCCAAGTAAGTTAGGTACGTTATTAAAGAAAACACCCCTATATATAGGTTTTGGGAGTACCATAAAAGAAGTTGAAAATCTACGGTATGGCCCCATTTTAGAGCTAGGATTGTTAAAGAAATTACATTTTCAGACAGGGATCTTATTTTATGAATCTCCCGAAAAAACCTATAAAAAAACACAAGATTTCAACAAAGTCACAGGGCAACAATTCGAAAAAAAATATGACCAACATGTAAAAGAAAAAAGAGCTAACGACGAAATCCTAGATATAAAGACTAGGCAGTCAATCGTATTTTTACCTTTAAACCTAAACTATTTTTACCCGATTAATTCAAATTTTGACTTTATGGTTTCAGCAGGAGCTCTAACATATTTATCAAAGACAGAACAGGTAGTTTATCAGAAATACTCTCAAGATACGCGTACATTGGATCTATTTTCGTCAAATATTAACTCCAAGAATACTAGTTTTTTCTACAACTATAACTATGGAATGGGCGTTCGATATAGCTACAGGAAAATTAGTGTTTCATTACTTCCTAATTTCGAATTCTTAACTGAAAACGATGTTGAATTTTATTCAAAACGGAAATTTTCGATCACAAGTATGCTTAAGTTACGTCTAAACTAATCCTACTTATGTATGCATAAATGGATACTTGTAGTCTTCTGGAGCATTAGCAACATCTTTAATAGTTTGGGGACTAAGCCATCTATAAAGATTAAGCTTTGACCCCGCCTTATCGTTTGTCCCAGATGCACGACTTCCTCCGAAGGGCTGTTGCCCTATAATACCACCTGTTGGTTTATCATTTATATATAGATTGCCCGTTGAATTTTTGAGGATAGCCCTTGCTCCTTCTAATATATTCGTATCTTCTGCAAAGATTGCACCTGTAAGTCCATACTCTGAAGTATCTTCTACATGACTTAAAATTGACTCCCATTGGTCGTCTTCAAAAACAAAAACTGTAAGAACAGGCCCAAAAATTTCTTCTTTCAAAAGTTTATTGTTAAGATCAAAAACCTCGAAAAGTGTGGGTTGTATAAAATATCCATGGACATCATCACATTTACCTCCAACTAGACAAACAGTGTTTGGATCTTGTAGCCCAAAGTCAATGTAAGATTTTATTTTATTGAAAGCTCTTTGATCAATTACGGCATTCATGAAACATGTTAAATCTGTAACTGAGCCTGTTTTGATTTCATTCAAGGTTTGAATCAACAGCTCTTTTAATTCTGTCCATATAGATTTTGAAACAAACAATCGGGACGCTGCGGAGCACTTTTGACCTTGAAACTCAAACGCTCCTCTAACAAGTGCGGCATTCAATTTTTGAATATTGGAACTTGCATGTGCTACTACAAAACCTTTTCCTCCTGTTTCGCCTACTATTCGGGGATAGTTCTTATACCGATCTACATTTGACCCAATAGTTTTCCATAGTTGTTTAAATATCTGCGTACTTCCCGTAAAATGTAAACCCGCAAAATCCTTGTTTGCGAAAACCACATCACCTAGCAGGGGACCATCTGTATAAATTAGGTTAATTACCCCTTTTGGAAGACCTGCCTCTAAAAGAATTTTCATAAAAAGATGAGCACTTAGAATTTGCGTATCTGCTGGCTTCCAGATCACAACATTCCCACAGATTGCAGGTGCAGTAGGCAGATTACCACCAATAGCTGTAAAGTTGAACGGAGAAATGGCAACTACGAAACCTTCCAATGGCCTGTATAGTAATGAATTATAAACTCCAGTTACAGACGCTGGTTGCTCCGATAAAATCTCTTTGTAGTAGTGGACATTGAATCTCAAAATATCAGCCAACTGTATCACTGCATCTGCTTCTGTTTGTTGAACATTTTTAGACTGCCCTAGCATCGTAGTAGCAATCATATCAAAACGATATTTGCCTGCTACAAGATCTGCCGCCTTCAAAAAAATAGAGCATCTCTCTTCAGTTGGCATTGTCTCCCAAAGCGATTTTGCCTCAAGACACGCCTCTATTGCAGCGTGGATATCCTGGGTACTTGCCCAAGCATGCCTTGCTAATAGATGGTTTTTTTTATCTGGTCTATATATATTTTTTTTCTCTTCTGTAAAAACTTCATTTCCTTCAATAAACAAAGGAATATCACTCACGCTATTTTCCAAGAACGTAAGTCTTTCCATTAATATATTTCTTTCCTCGCTCCCGATATGGAAGCTTTGAGATTGCTCGTTTTTAGGAATACTCGACATAGAAATGTATAAGATATTGACAATAAGTAATATAAAAAAAAGTAATTTCAAAACTTAATACCTGCCTACAAATCCACAACCGACTCCAGAATTAGCTCGACTGGCTGGTGCGGATACTTGAATTATATTATTGTTGGTTCCGAAACGAACCAGCTCCGTAAGGTTATGACAAGACGAGGCGAATACATCGTTTCCAATTTGTCTATCTAGTACTTCAATATGAGCAATAGAAGAATTCTCTTTGGATGGAAAGTTGACATTTGATAGTTTCAAGCTAGAAAAACTCCCAGCCAAAGTTATACATATGTATGATTTATTATCTAAAAATTCAGAATCTTCAATTGTCAAGCTAGGGGAATTACTCGTGCCCATAATGTGGACTCCAGAAATTTCCACTTTCCGAAAACTTACCTTTTTCAAACTTGTAGTATATGTAGATTTATATCCGAAAAGACCTACTAAGCAATTATCAATAAAAACATTCTCGAATAGCGGCACTTGAGTTTGACTACTCAAATTCTCGAAATTAAATGCATTATGGGCATCTCTAATGTAAACGTGGGATAGTTGATAATCTCCCGAAATCACTATTCCCCCCCAGGCTGTTTGAGTCGGATTGTTTGACTCCGACTTAAGCTCAATTATGTTGCTCAATGAACCTTTTGCGATAAAGTTACCATTAACATAAATCGAATTCTTGGAATTCTTGGTTAATACGACTTTAGTTCCAGGCAAAATTGTGAGCGTTCTACCTTTGGGTATCGTAATATCTCCTGTCAAATAAACATTATCTTTCCAGTATTCATCCTTTTGAAGAGTATGTCCTGTAATGGTACCCGAAATACTCGGATCAAAATTTCCGGATATTTTAATGCTTTGATCTGGGAGAGATTTCCCTTGAATTGTTTGACTAAAAAGTAAATTCCCTTCAAAGGCACCCATTGGAAACTTATCTATAGTAATCCTATACCAAAGTGTATCTATATTGGATTTGAGACCTGTAAGCTTTACAATTTGCAACCAATCTTTATCTGATTTAAATGTGTAGTTGACAGCCTCATGACCCGTTTTTTTTACAGTGACAAACCGTTGAACACTTTCTTTTATAGTACCTGTTGATTCCGACAAAGTAGAAACGCTTAATTGAGTAGGTGTGTAGCTACCTGAAACTACAAAATCAAAATTTTTAAAAACAGTTTCATTAGCTATAGACTTTATCCTCAAAAAAGTCAAGTTCTCTCCCGACCGCAGATCTTTAGAATCTACGTTTACTTCTAAAACAATAGAATCCTTGTTAGTGTATTTATAATCTGTAGACTGAGAAACTTTAAGCCAACTATGATCTACATCTACTGTATAAAATAGAGTACCTTCTCCTTCAAATTTAGGTTTAATAACAATTCTTTTATTACTAATTATAGGATCAAAACGTAGGGAATCGTTTTCAAAAATCAAAACAGGTGGCGGTATGTCTGGCGGTATAAGAAAACAGGATGTTAAGCTTACAGCCAATATGACTAGTAATAGGAATTTCAATTTTCAAGGTGTTTTATACAAAATTATAACAGTTACGTGACAAATTTTAAATTTAGCCTTGTATAATAAAAATTATTCGAAGAACAGCCGCTTGTTTTCATCCGATGGCATCACACAAGCCTCGAGTTTACCAAAAATCATGTATCTATTTCTAGCAATTAGACTGTAACATGCATCTGCTAACAAAACAGGTAATAACTCTAAAGCTCTGATATAAAACCACGTATTTAAGGTACGAGATATATAAACTATTGCTGCCGATTTTTTGAGAATATTACCGTCAATAATCACCCAAATGGATTCTGGTACTAATCCAAATTCATCAGGAAAGTTTAATTTGAAAAAGTCAGATTGAAATGAAGCGAAACGAAAAACATGAGCGGGATCATTCTCTATAATTTTTACAACAGATGCGTTGCACAATTTGCAAACCCCGTCAAATACAACTATAGGATTTTTTATGTCCACTCATCCCGTATTTAAAATATCTTATCGTAAGGCAACCTACTCAATATGAGAAGCAAGGCTAAGCCGAAAAATATCATCGTACTTTTAAACTTAGCACCATGACTAAATCCATTTTTGGACTTTGCATTACCAATAGTAGCAAGTACCACAGCAATGATATTGGTTGTAGGATGCTCAATGATCATTTTACGAACTGTAGCATCTTTCATGGCTACAGCCATATCAGAAAATGCTAATTTTGCTACTGGTGATACAATTAATAGAATAATACCTAACAAAAACATTGTATGTGTAGAAATAAGTGCAAAAAGATTGATTTTGCGATCCGCATTTGCAAATATTTTCTCAGATCTTGATCCCAGCAGACCATTGATTGTAGCAAACGCAAGCAATAAAATAGATAAAAAAGCTATATAATGGTGACAAGGAAGAATAATATTGTATAATGTATCCATAATGTATTAATTTCCTATAAAAGTAGGATAGAATAGGCTAATTGCCTAGTTATTATTGAAAAATACCTAAAAAAAGTACTTTATGAACCAAAAAAATCTTGATTTTACCGAGAATAAATAATACTTTTGCAGCATGAAGATAAAAAACGCATGTTTGCGGTTATTGTATTGTATTACACTTGTTGCTTTTCTTAGCACTTGGGTAGTCAGTTTATCTTTTGAGCATTCAACTGATGATAAAAAGTCAGATTCCAAATCTAAATCTGAAGTAAAGGCTTATATCTCTCAATCCAATACGTTGATTGGAGATGGGACATTCTACAAAGACTGGGTTGATTTCAAGATTCCTACAATCTCAATACCCACTTTATTTACAGAGAGATTAAAAAATTCTTTCAACACTTCTTTTATAAGCTATTTTGCCAAAATCTTTGAGCATCATATAGCTATAAATGCTCCTTGAACTGAGCCTATCTTAATCTATTCTTAATTTTAATATCATTTGACCCTGAAAAATGATATTCTTAATATTCTTAATTCGGCTTCAGGACGCCACAAAATAAATTTTAAATCATGAGAAATAAAGGAGCCATTTGGGCCTTGTTTGTAGTTTTTTTACTTATCAGTTTTTACTACCTCTTCCGTACATGGAAAATCAATGAAATCCGTGATGAAGCAACGGAATTTGCTACGAAGAATAAAGTAGTTGACAAGAAAAGAAAGCAGTATTATTTAGATTCCCTTTGGAAGACAGAGGTTTTACCTGGTGGAACTACAGTTGAGGATCTTACTAAGCAAGAACTTGCCCTCGGATTGGATCTACAAGGTGGTATGCATGTGATACTTGAAATTGGGCAGTCTGAAATCATTAAATCTCTAGCCAAAGGAGCAAGAGATCCTAAGGTTTCTATGGCAGTCAATACAACCAAGCAAAAAAATCCCGGCTCTGGACGTGATTTTGTTGATATGTTTGTTGACGAATACAGAAAGCTAGCACCTAATCAAAAACTAGCATCGTTATTTGCTAACTCTTCAAACAGAGACGAAATTTTAAGTACCGATCCCGATGACAAAATTATAGCCTACATAAAATCGAAAGTACAGATAGCATTTGACAACTCGTTTAATATTATTCGTAACCGTGTTGACAAAACAGGTTTGGCCAATGCAAACATCATAAAAATACCAGGCTCTAATCGTATTCAAGTAGAAATGCCAGGTGTAAATGATCCCGATCGTATTCGTAAAATTTTAACTGGATCTGCAAAATTAGAATTCTGCGAAGTTTATGAAGTTGCGGAAATCAACAATAGCTTAATGGCACTTGATGCATATATGACAGCAAAAGAAAATGAGAAAAAAAGCAAGATTAATCCTGCCGATACGTCTAAAACTTCTTTAGCTAATGCTCTAAACAATGGAGCGAAGAAGGATAGCTTAAAGCCAAAAGGTTTGGCGTCACTATTAAGTATTGATCAAAAAAGTATTTACATACGTACTAGAGACACTTCCAAACTAAATGCACTTATGCAAGACCCACAAGTTCTTGCCATGTTCCCAGCAGAACTCTCATTCCTATACGATGTTGCCACTATCCCATCAAAAGACAATCTAGGTGATTTCGTGAATGTATATGCTATTAAAGATCATAATAATGCACCTTTAGAAGGAGAAGTTATTACGGATGCAAATCAAGGTTATGACCCAAATACGGGTAAACCTGATGTATCTATGCGTATGAATGCAGCGGGTACTCGCAAATGGGCTGAACTTACGAAAAACAATGTAGGTAAGCGTATTGCCATTTTATTAGATGGATATGTATATTCTGCTCCTAATATCAATGGCGAAATTACTGGTGGTAGTTCTAGCATATCAGGAGGATTTTCTTTAGAAGACGCCCAAGATTTGGCAAACGTCTTGGTAACAGGTAAACTACCTGCACCTGCTGAAATCATTGAAGAAGCAGAAGTAGGTGCTACGGTTGGTAACAATGCATTTAATGCGGGGGTAATGTCCGCGTTGATTGGAGTATTAGCTGTATTGATTTTTGTTGTGATTTATTACAGTCAGGCAGGTTGGATTGCTAACATTGCTTTATTGGTCAATCTTCTACTTTTGTTAGGATTTCTTGCTTCGGGTGGAGCAACCATGACTCTTCCAGGTATCGCAGGACTTGTTCTATCTGTAGGTATGTCTGTGGATGCCAATGTACTTATTTATGAACGTATCAAAGAAGAGCTAAAATTAGGTAAAAGCTTTAGTTCTGCTATTTCAGATGGATTTAAGAATGCCTTGCCATCCATCATTGACTCAAACGTTACGACTTTGATAACTGGTGTTATCCTATTTGTACTTGGAACAGGACTAGTTAAAGGTTTTGCAACGACCCTCCTTATTGGTATTGGTACTTCTTTATTCTGTGCTGTTTTTGTTGCAAGATTGGTTTTCGAATATTATATCAAAAGAGGAAAAACAATTAACTTTAAGACTGCCTGGACAGAGAAGTTATTCAAAGACAGTAATATTGATTTTGTAAATAAGCGTAAGCGATTTTACATGATTTCAGCAGGTATCGTAATCGCAGGTGCAATTTCTATTGGTATCAAAGGTTGGAACCTAGGCACTGACTTCAAAGGAGGGAGAACATTTGAAGCTCACTTCACGAAATCTGTAAATACAGATGATGTAAAAAAAGCTGTTCAGTCTGTATTTGGTGATAAATCTGTAGAAGTAAAAACATATGGAGGTTTTAATCAAGTTAAAATTACATCTTCTTATGAGATCAACAACACAGATCCAGAAGTTGAAAAACAAATCAGAACAAACTTAGAGTCTGTTTTATCCAAAATACCTGGTAATGCAGGTAAGGTTGTGGCTTCTTCCAAAGTAGGAGCAACCATTGCAAATGATACGATCAAAAACTCATTACTAGCTTTGTTACTATCAATAGCCGTAACTTTTGCTTATATCTATTTACGATTCAGAAGTGTGGCTTTTGGTTTTGGTGCTGTAGTTGCGTTATTTCATGACGTTTTGATCATCCTAGGAATCTTCTCTATTTTCAATGGAATACTTCCATTCTCTTTGGAATTAGATCAAGCTTTTGTAGGTGCTGTACTTACGCTAATGGGTTATTCTATGAATGATACCGTCGTGGTATTTGACCGTATACGTGAATATTTAAGAGATAAAGGAGCCAAAAAAGAAGCCATGGCTGTGACAATTAACAACGCCCTTAACAGTACGCTTAGCCGTACAGCTGTTACTGGGGTAGCTACTTTATTGGTATTATTAATTCTACTGATTTTTGGAGGCGAAAGTATCCGTGGATTTGTATTCTGTATGTTTATTGGGGTAATTGTAGGTACGTATTCGTCTCTATTTATTGCATCTCCAATAGTAGTAGACGGCATGCAACGTCAACTTGAAAAAGAGACAGAATCTACTAGTCTAAAGAATGCTGCAACAGCATAATATTGGATTTTTTAATTAAAAAAAGGCTACTCTTCAGGGTAGCCTTTTTTGATTACCCTATTTCTTGGCTATATTTATAAAAAATAAAATTTATGGCACAATTTCATTGGTGGTATCTCCTACCCATTGTATTGTTAGTCGTTTTTGTTCGGGATGTTTTTCAGAAAAAACATACCATTCAGCATAATTTTCCAATTATTGGTCATATACGCTATTTCTTAGAGAGTTTTGGGCCAGAGCTAAGACAATACATAGTAGCCAATAATCGCGAAGAGTTGCCATTTAATCGCCAGCAAAGAAGTTGGATTTATGCCTCCTCAAAAAAAGAAAATAATTACCAGGGATTTGGTACAGATCAAGATATATACGCTCCCGGGCATATTTTTATACGACCTGCATTGATTGCCTTGCGGTTACCCGACAATCATATAAATATGGAGAAACCAGCCTATATTGCTTCGGCTAAAATAATAGGCCCGCACCGCAAAAAACCGTATCGACCTCAATCGATAATAAATGTAAGTGCTATGAGTTATGGTTCTCTTTCTTCTGCTGCCATTTCAGCACTCAACCTGGGAGCAAAAATGGCTGGTGCTTACCATAATACAGGAGAAGGGGGATATTCTCCCTATCATGACTTAGGGGCTGATGTAGTGTATAACCTGGGTACTGGATATTTTGGATCTAGAGATGAAAATGGGATGTTTAGTCTACCCAAATTTCTAGAAACATTAGCCAAATATCCCAACATAAAGATGATAGAACTCAAACTTTCCCAAGGAGCGAAACCGGGCAAAGGTGGGGTTTTACCTGCAAAAAAAGTAACGGCTGAAATTGCTAGCATTCGTGGAGTACCCATGGGCAAAGACGTGATTTCCCCTGCTTACCATACAGCGTTTAGTACTATGACAGAAATGGTAGAACTCATAGAAAAAATTGCGGATTCAAGCGGACTTCCTGTAGGCATAAAGGCCGCTGTAGGTAAGCTTGATATGTGGGAAGAACTTACCAGTATTATGAAGAAAACAGGTAAAGGACCCGACTTTGTAACAATAGATGGAGGTGAAGGCGGTACAGGCGCTGCTCCAAGAGCATTTGCCGACCATGTCTCTTTACCTTGGGTGTACGGTTTCTCCGAAATTTATAAAATGTTTCAAAAGAATGGTCTTGAGAAAAAGACAGCTTTTATTGGCTCTGGAAAACTGGGCTTACCCGAAAAAGCAATTATGGCATTTGCCATGGGGGTAGACGTCATCAATGTAGCAAGAGAAGGCATGATGGCCATTGGTTGTATTCAAGCACAACAGTGTCATAAAAACACCTGTCCTGTAGGTATAGCTACTAACAATAAGTGGCTAGTATCAGGCTTAGACCCCAATCTAAAAAGTGTTAGATTTTATAATTACATATACTCACTGCAAAAAGAAATACTAGAAATCAGTCATGCATGCGGATACCAACACCCCTGTGAATTCAAAATGGATGATGTAGAAATTTCAATGGGTGATAACAACCGAACAACTCCGTTATCCTTGGCTTATGGCTACAAGAAAACAAGCGTAAGTTTGGAATGGTCTAAGCTTTCATAATTGGCCTAGTTTTTATATATTTCCATAGAATCGATTATAAAGTGAAATATAGCTTTGTTTCTATTAAGTGATAATAAGGCTCGACCTTGTTTACAAGGTACCACCTGTCTATAATAGGCTTTTTGTCCAATTTCATATCATCGGCTATTGCTATTACTTTTTTCGGGTTAATTTTTCGTACCTTTGCACCTCGAAAATTGTTATTTTTCGTTGTACATAGAAAAAACTCCATATGTCATTTAGATACTTTATTATTTTCTGTTTTTTACTAGTAAAAACCACACAAGCTCAGTACAAACCCAAAACCTTTGAATTTGGCCCCAAGGTTGGATTAAATGTAAATGGATTGAATACAAAATCTCTTGATACTACTACGGAATACAAGAAAAAAATAGATGCTAATTATTCTCTCGGTTTTTTCACTAGAATCAATATAGGCACAAAATTATGTTTTCAGCAAGAGTTTACCTATCAAGGGAAAGGTGGTAGAATTAGCGAACCTAATACATTAAGTGGTAAATATGCTTACAAGTATTTTTCGGTTCCATTATTGTTACAATTTACACCTACGAAACAAGTCTATTTAGAAGCAGGGCCTGAATTCAATTTCACAACAAACAAAAATTTCAAGAAAGCAAACGCAAGTATTTTTGGGCCCAAGGTCTCAACAGACCACAGTATGATTGTGGGTTTGCGGTTCAATATGCTGGATTTTTTATCTTTAATAAATATAAACGTTAGGTATATACAAGGATTCTCTAATCAAGAGGAAGGAAGATTGTATCTATCAAAAAGTAAAGTCGATTTTAGAAATAGGACATTTCAGCTTTCCGCTAATTTTGCTTTATCTGAGCATCTATCTTGGAAAAAAAAATATGGTCCTAAGAAGAAAAAATAATTTGTAGATTTTATTTAACTTTTAATATATCCATGGATTTTATAGAAGAGCTTAAATGGAGAGGGATGCTTCATCAGTCTATGCCGGGCACAGAAGAACAGCTCACAAAGGAGATGACTTCAGCCTACATAGGTTTTGATCCTACGGCAAAATCTCTTCATATTGGCAATTTAGCTACCATTATGCTTTTAGTGCATTTACAAAGAGCTGGACATAAACCGTATGCTCTTGTAGGCGGTGCTACAGGTATGGTGGGAGATCCTTCTGGTAAGTCAGCAGAAAGACAGTTTTTAAGTGAGGATACATTACGTGAAAACCAAAATGGAATTCGTGTCCAATTAGAGCGATTTTTGGAGTTTGGAGATCAAGCGAATGCTGCAGTCATGGTCAATAATTACGATTGGTTCAAAGAGTTCAGTTTCCTTGGATTCCTTCGAGAAGTCGGCAAATTTTTGAGCGTGAACTATATGATGGGCAAAGACAGTGTTAAAAACCGTCTAACTACCGGAATTTCCTACACCGAGTTTACCTACCAATTGCTCCAAGGATATGATTTTTATCATTTGTACAAAAACCATGGGGTGAAGCTCCAAATGGGAGGATCGGATCAATGGGGAAATATCACGACTGGTACTGAACTTATCCGAAGAAAAGAAAACAACAATAATGAAGAGGCCGAGTATTCGGCATATGCTCTTACTACTCCTTTGGTTACGAAATCAGACGGAACCAAATTTGGCAAATCCGAGGGAGGGAACGTCTGGCTAGACCCTTCGCTTACGAGTCCATATGAATTCTATCAATTTTGGATCAATCAATCGGATGAAGATTGTAAGAAGTTAATTCGCGTATTCACGCTTTTGGATCAAGCTACTATTCTAGACTTAGAAGAAAAACATCAGGCGGAACCTCATTTACGAATCGTTCAAAAGGCTATTGCCCAAGATGTAACAACACGTGTACATGGGTTAGAAAAGTATGAATTGGCAGTCAAAACATCTGAAATATTATATGGAAAAGCCACTCTTGAAGCTCTTCAAAGTTTATCCAAAAATAACTTTGAGGAAATTTTCAAAGGAGTACCTACTACTAAAATATTGAAGACCGACTACACAACTTGTGGGAGTATCCTAGATTTGATTTCGATAGCTACCAATGGCGAAATTTACCCTTCAAAGACGGAAGCAAAAAAAGCAATTTTGGGCAATGCATTGTCTATAAACAAGCAAAAAATAACGGATCCCGCATCTAATTTAGAAAAGATAGTATTGCTTAATGACACATACCTTCTTATAAACAAAGGCAAAAAAAATCATATTATTGAAGTAATCTGACCTTTTAAATAGTTATTTAATTATGTTTTGGATTTACGACATACCTATTTGGCTATTCTTTATAGTTTGCAATGGTGCTTTTATTGCAATTTCTCTAGTTATATTCGTTTTAGTACAAAGGTTTTTTATTCCTATATTAAAATCAACCGAAGACAGTAATGATTTATTGAACTATTTCGTAGCCGCATTGGGAGCTTTTTATAGTATAACATTGGGTTTGATTGCAGTTGGAACATGGGAAAATTATAAAAGTAGCACGCAATTGGCCAACGACGAAGCTGCTAGTATTGCAGCTTTGTATCGTGATGTTACATTTTTACCAAAAACTGTTTCTTTAGATTTACAATCTAAACTAAAAGAATACACAAGGTATGTAATAGAAGAAGCTTGGCCGCTCCAACAAAAGGGGATTGTACCTGCGGGTGGCACAACTCGAATCAGTGACTTTCAAAAAGTTCTGTATAATTTTGAACCACAAACTAAAAGAGAAGAATACATTTTTTCTGAATCCATAAATCAATTCAACAGATTAATTTTACTCCGCCGAAACAGATTAGCTGATGTACAAGATGGATTGCCATCCACTTTATGGCTCGTTATTTTTTCGGGTGCTTTTTTGTTAATGTTCTTGTTTAGCTTGTTTGTTGACGCCAATATAAAACTACAAAAAGTACTTGTAACCAGCCTAGGCGTTATACTTGGGACATCCGTTTTCTTAATTTCCGCTATGGATTACCCCTATAGAGGAGAATTTAGCGTAACACCCGAAGCCTTCAGCATTGTGTACAAAGGACTAATGGGTGGGAAATAAACAAAACATAAATCAAGAGTGAATGGAACGGTTCTCTGTCGCTGCCAAACATGCCTCTTTTAAGGCTTCTAAGTAGGTTGGGTGGGCATGAGAACTACGAGCTATATCCTCAGCCGACGCCCTGAATTCCATTGCTAACACAGCCTCCCCTATCATGTCTGCAGCTCGTGCTCCTATGATATGTACGCCCAAGACTTCATCTGTAGTTTTATCTGCTAATACCTTGACAAGGCCATCCACATCACCGCTAGCTGTAGCACGACCGAGAGCCTTAAATGGGAAACTACCGGCTTTATATGCAATACCCGCTGACTTCAATTCTTCCTCTGTTTTCCCAACAGTTGCCACCTCAGGCCAAGTGTACACAACACCAGGAATGAGATTGTAATTAATATGTGGTTTTTGACCTGCGATTATCTCTGCTACTAATACTCCTTCTTCTTCAGCTTTGTGAGCGAGCATCGCACCACGAACAACATCACCAATAGCATAAACATTTGATACACTAGTTTGTAACGTATGCTCATCTACGATGACTTTACCTCTATCTAAACTGACACCTATTGCTTCCAGATTTAGATTATCAACATACGGTCTCCTACCAATGGCTACTAAACAATAATCTCCCGTTATCGATACAGGACTTCCAGATTTATCTTCGGCGGTAACTTTTACCTCTTTACCTAAATTTTCAATCTGAGTTACCTTCGTATCGAAATAAAACTCTGCTCCTAATTTTTTAATTGATTTTTGTAGTTCCTTGCCCATGGTTTTATCCATTGTAGGTATCATGCCCTCAGCAAACTCTACAAAAGTGACTTTAGAACCTAAGCGAGCATATACCGAACCTAGCTCAGCTCCTATTACCCCCGCTCCTATGACTATAAGATGCTTGGGTATTTCGCTTAAAGTTAAAGCTTCAGTAGATGTTATGATACGTGTTTTATCGTAATTCATAAACGGAAGTATCGTCGGCTTTGACCCTGTGGCAATAATTACATTTTTGGCAGATATAGTGGATTCATTTCCATCAGCAGCTTTGATTTTAACGGTATTTTTATCAACAAAAGACCCAAAACCTGCAAAGGTAGTAATCTTATTTTTCTTCATTAAGAAGTTGATACCATCATTCATCTTTTTGATCACACCTGTCTTCCTCTCAATCATCTTACTGAGATCAGCTTTGACTTTTCCCGTTTGTATACCGTGCTCTTCGAAATGATGAACAGCATTATAGTAATGTTCTGAAGAATCTAGAAGTGCCTTAGATGGAATACAGCCTACATTTAAGCAGGTGCCTCCCATGGCTGCGTATTTTTCAATGATAGCGGTTTTCATGCCTAATTGAGCACAACGAATCGCTGCTACATATCCTCCTGGACCAGAACCAATTACTACTACGTCGAAATCCATTATAATTGTTTTTTAAAATACCTGAAATTTAAATAAACTATACTTGTAAAAGCATACGCATAGGATCCTCAAGAAGCTGCTTAACTCTCACTAAGAAACTAACAGAATCTTTACCATCTATGGTACGATGATCATACGAAAGTGCCAAATACATAATAGGACGAATCTCCACTTGACCGTTGATTGCTACAGGTCTTTCTACTATATTATGCATACCTAAGATAGCTGATTGTGGAGCATTAATGATCGGTGTAGATAGCATAGACCCAAAAGTACCTCCATTTGTAATAGTGAATGTCCCACCGGTCATTTCATCTACAGAAAGCTTATTATCCCTTGCTTTGCCTGCTAGTCTAACTACTTCCGCCTCAATTTGAGCTAGGGAAAGTTTTTCTACATTTCTAATAACAGGTACAACAAGGCCTTTGGGAGCGGAAACAGCTATGGAGACATCTGTAAAATCATTATAAACTACTTCTTCTCCATCGATGTAAGAGTTAATTATTGGAAACTCTTGCAGAGCAATTGAGCAAGCCTTAGTAAAGAATGACATAAAGCCTAAACCTACCCCATGGATTTCTTTAAACTTATCTTTATACGCTTTTCTAAGGTCCATGATCGGCTTCATATCTACTTCGTTGAAGGTAGTAAGCATGGCCGTTTCGTTTTTAACGGCAACCAATCGTCTTGCAATCGTTTTTCTAAGCCCTGACATTCTTTCTCTGCGAGTTCCACGTGTGCTTGCACCCGATATAGGTACTGAAGCTGAAGCAGGGGCCTGAGAAGGGGTTGAAGCAGGGATTGCCGCAATTGCGTCTTCCTTGGTTACCCTTCCATCTTTACCCGTACCTGTTACTTGAGCAGGAGAGATACCTTTCTCATCCAATATTTTAGAAGCGGATGGAGATGGATGACCAGAAGCATAATTTGTTGATTCAGGATTTACAGAAACTGACGATACTGTTTCAACTTGAGCAACTTTTTCGGAAGTTGATACTGAGGAACTTGTTTCACCTGAAGTTACAGAAGCGAGTGTTCCTCCTATTGGAACAACAGATCCTACTTCCGCTTTTATGGTCAATACACCTTGAAAAGGAGACGGCAGCTCAAACGTAGCCTTATCTGATTCCAATTCGCATATAATCTCATCTAATGAGACTATGTCTCCTGATTTTTTCAACCAGTTAGCGATTGTAACTTCCGTAATCGACTCCCCAACAGCAGGAACATTAATATCTGATGTGATTGACTTTGTAGGAGTTTGCACGGGAGCATCTGATTTTACAACTACTTCAGAAGCTTTAGTTTCTTCAATTACAGGGGCGGGGGCATTACTTGTGGCTCCAACAGGCTCAATTCTACAAATCGGTGCACCTATAGCTAAGGTATCACCTTCTTTCGCAATTATTCTGAGTATTCCGTCAGATTCAGATGGCAGCTCAAATGTGGCTTTATCCGATTCTAGTTCACAAATTATTTCGTCCATTTTAACAGAATCACCATCTTTTTTTATCCAAGATGCGATTACTACTTCTGTGACTGATTCCCCTACAGAAGGGACTTTCATTTCTATAGCCATGATTATTATTATTTCAATTGAAACGCTTTATCTATTATATTAGCTTGTATCTGATTGTGGTTCTTTGTGTATCCGGTAGCAGGTGATGCACTCAATTTCCTAGCAATCACATCATGTATACCTTTAGGGAACTCACGTTGAATAAACGACCAATATCCCATATTAAGTGGTTCCTCCTGAACCCAAACAACTTCCGCGTTTTTATATTTAGAAAGTATAGACTCTATTTTTTTTGTAGGGAAAGGATACAACTGTTCCAAACGGATAATGGCTATATCTTTTCTATTGTCATCTAACCTTCTCTTGTGCAAATCGTAATAAACCTTACCTGTACAAAGAATAACACGTTTTATGTTTTTGGCTTCTATACCTTGATCATCAATTACTTCTTGGAAAGAAGTATTTTCAGCAAAGTCCTCAATAGGCGAAATCGCTTGCGGATGTCTCAACATAGATTTTGGAGACATATGAACACATGGCTTTCTGAAAGGAAGAGCCAATTGTCTACGCAACATATGGAAGAAATTAGCAGGGGTTGTACAATTACAAACGTAAATATTATACTCTGCGGCTAATTGCAAAAATCGTTCGGGGCGAGCATTGGAATGCTCTGGGCCTTGACCCTCATATCCATGTGGTAATAATAGTACAAGCCCATTCATAAAACCCCATTTTGACTCAGCAGCCACTAAAAATTGATCTATCATGATCTGAGCACCGTTGGCAAAATCACCGAACTGTGCTTCCCAAATCACAAGTGCATTGGGATTAGCTAATGCATAACCGTATTCAAATCCCATCACAGCATATTCTGAAAGCAAGGAATTGTAAATTTCAAACTTACCTTGCTTACTATCAATGTGGGACAGGTTGTTATATTTCTCAAAATTCTTAACATCATGTATGACAGCATGACGGTGAGAGAACGTACCTCTCTGTACATCTTGCCCTGTCATTCTCACCCATTTTCCTTCTTTTAGGATTGACCCAAACGCTAAAAGCTCAGCAGCTGCCCAATTAAATGGCTTTTTACCATCAAATATTTCTTTACGCTCTTCTATAACCTTTTCAATTTGCTTGATAGGTGTAAAGGTGCTCGGTACTGTGGTAAGGGCTTTACCAACTGCTTGAATCGTTGCCTTCGAAACCCCTGATTTGGGAGAATTATCAAAATCACTAGCTTTGGAACGAACTAATTTGGCCCAATCTTTCTCCAACTTTGGCAATTCATAAGGAAGTTGATTCTGCTTTACTTTTGATAATATAGCCTGAAGATTATCGTCAAACTCAGATTTTATCTTCTTGGTGGTATTCTCATCAATGATGCCAGAGGATTTTAATTGTTCTATATAAATTTCTCTTGGAGTCGAATGCGTATTGATGGCTTCATACATACCGGGCTGAGTAAATCGAGGCTCATCTGCTTCGTTATGCCCATATTTACGGTAGCATACCATATCAACAAATACGTCTTTGTTAAACTCATTGCGATACTCCACAGCTAACTGCATGGCATATACCACAGCCTCAGGGTCATCGCCATTTACATGAAAAATCGGTGTATCTAATATTTTACCTATATCAGAACAATATACTGTAGATCGTGAATCCTGATAATCTGTGGTAAAACCGATCTGATTATTGATGATTAAATGAATAGTACCCCCAACATAATATCCAGGGAGATTAGACATTTGAGCTACCTCATAAACCACCCCTTGTCCAGATAACGAAGCATCACCATGTATGACAATTGGGAGGATTTTATCATAAATATCGTCAAATGTATTCGGTTTTTTACCTACACTCTCGAAATGAGCATCTGCACGAGCTCGTGCATATCCTAAAACCACAGGATCAACCGTCTCTAAGTGCGAAGGATTGGCCATCAGCTTCAAAGAAAGTCTTTTACCCCCCTCTGTTTCTACCTGACTAGAATAACCCATGTGATATTTTACGTCACCATCACTATACTCAAGGGTAGGAACATTCTCCTCAAACTCATTGAAAATTTGGTCATAGGGCTTTTGCATAATATTTGTAAGAACATTGAGACGTCCCCTATGTGCCATACCAATTAATACTTCTTCTACTCCTAAGTCAGCTGCTCGAGTGATTGCCGCATCCAATCCTGGAATTGTAGATTCTCCACCTTCTAACGAAAATCTTTTCTTTCCTAAAAATTTAGTATGCAGGAAATTTTCAAAAGCTACTGCTTGATTGAGCTTCTCGAGAATTCTTACTTTCTGCTTTACGGGTGGATTAAAATTTATATATTCTGATTCAATTTTCTTTCTGAACCAGTTTTTGATTTCTTTATCACGTATATATAGATATTCAAATCCTATTTTGCCACTGTAAATTTTGGCTAATGAAGTATGAATTTCCTTCAGAGTAGCTGGACGCCCAAAAACTTCTATACCCGCTTCAAATATTGTATTGTAATCAGCATCTGATAAATTAAAAAAAGAAAGATCAAGATTTGCATCATTACGCTTGCTATTAAACAAGGGATCAACATTTGCAACCATATGGCCTCGTGACCTATATCCACGTATAAAATGAACAACCTCCCTTTCTTTTTTGATTATTTCAGGATCCGCCGAACTTACTGTAGAAGCTTTGTAGCCTTCTACCCAAGACTTAGAAAATTCAAACCCTTTGAAAAAATATTGCCATGTTGCATCTACAGAATTGGGATCTTGTAAATATTGATTATATATGGATTCTATAGCTGCGGGATCTGCGTTTGCAATGTAGGAAAACTGGTCCATTTGTATTAAAATTATATTCTAACCGGATTTTAACTTCTACGTTTTAAAAAATTTTCACTAAACAAAAACATTTATAGATAAGGTGCAAAAAACCTTTGATTTTTTTAAAAAAAAGAAGAATTAAAGTAGATTAAATAGGATTTTTTTAATAAAAAAAATAAGATACTAGCATAACACAAGAAATAATATTTAAATAATTGTTTAAATATTAAAATAATTGCCCGAACCAACTAGAATCGTTGGCTCCATCACTATTATACTTGAAAAAAAACTGAATGGCTACGTCAACAATTTGCGTATTGGGGGATGTTTGACCAACAGCCCCATCACTAGAATATCCCAGACCTAGTGTAATTTTATTGAAGGTATAAAACCCAGAAGGGTATAAGTAAAACTTTTTAGAAGTACTTGTAAATTCTGGGACTTGACGCATAGAAAGTCCTAAGCCTACTCTAGAAATAACTTTTGTAGTAAGGTTCAAATCAAACTTCAACTTATCTACATTTTCATACTTTCGTAAAAGACCATAGGCATTGAATTTAAAATTAGGTTTGATAGGAATATCAAATTTGTACCCCAATTGCCCATAGTATTGGTTTGAATTGAAGCTAGTATATGACTTGCCTGCAAGTAAGGTAGGAGCCGAAAAGCCCATATAAACAGCTTTATAACCAAAAATACCTCCTACGCCCAATATACCAGAAGTAAGATTCCCTGCCCCCTCAAAACTTGAAATTACGGGAACAATATTCACCCCTCCTGTAACTCCTACTTTGCCCTTGAAATCGTTGGATTCGAAACCCTTTGAATAAGCTAAACTTAAACCTGTAGCATTATATCCAACATTGACTCTATATGCCTGAAAAGCTAACCCACTGTTGTTATAAAGCTTACCATCTAAAACAAAAATCTGATTCAGCTTAGAAAATGCAAAAGATCGATTCAAACGATTATCTCCTATGTATCTCAAACCAAAATTTCCATTCTCTCCTGCAAATGCTGGATTAATCGCAAGAAAATTGAAATTATATCGATTCTCAAATCCAGACTGCCCAAACGCTTCCAAAGAACACAAAAAGAGTAAAACTACGATGTACTTATTCATTGAATCAAATTTTATAAATATACTATCAATCCTATTACAAAACCAAAAAGGCCGCCTCAAAAGAGACAGCCTTTTTAGTATTATAAACTAAAATCAATCAAGTGAAAGAATTTTAAATTCTGTACGTCTATTAAGCTGATGGTCTGCTTCAGAACACTTAACACCATCCGCACACTTATTAACGAGTTGGGTCTCTCCATATCCTTTGAATGTAACTCTAGATCTGCTTATTCCACGTTTGAATAAATACTCAGAAGAAGACTTAGCTCTATTGTCTGATAAGGTCTGATTGAAATCCGTCTCACTTCTAGAATCCGTATGCGACCCTAACTCAATCTTCATATTAGGATATTGTCTCATCAATTTAACCAACTTATCCAATCCTACCCTTGCATCCCTACGAATATAATATTTACCATAGTCGAAATAAATATTCTCAATACGTATAGTATCTCCTGTAGTAAACATAAGTATATCATGCACTTGATCCGTATTAGCACAGCTAAATCGTGTAATACTAACCGGACGAGATCCCATACCTTCTTTCTTAGCATCAATAGTATAATCGCAGGTTTCGGTTCCCATAAACTCTACTAGGCCTTCCTCATTACTTACAGCTGTAGTTGTGGACCCATCGCACGAATTCATCAAAGTTACTGTCACGTTTGGTATCGGTCGGCTTCTATCTGATTGATAAGCAACACGTGCCTTCAACTTACATTTCTGCAAACGATTTGTTGTATCCCTTACTGAACTGTCTGCAGCTTTTGGTTTAGGTCGTTCCAATGGTATTTCTAATCTCGAAGGCTCATTATCACATTCGTCTGTTTTGTATGCAACAGTTCTGGTTTCATACCCATCCCGGCTGGCGACAAACGAATATTCAAACCCAACTTTCACATTATCCAAGGCAATTAAACCGTCTGCATCAGTAAACAACTCAAGACTATTTCCATCTTCATCTTTATAATTGACTTTGGCATTATCAAGAGGCATTTTTGACTCAGCATCAAAAACTGCAATGATCAATTCACAACCCTCTTTAAGTTCGCAAGTACGTTCAAATTTATAAATATCATCGTCATCTCCGCCTCTCTTACGATTGGAACTAAAATAACCATTCTTACGCTCTCCATCTGTCATAAATCCAAAATCATCCTTACTGGAATTTACAGGAGCACCCAAATTTGTTACTCGACCTTTTTGAGCAGTGCCCTCAAGTTGAGTAAAAAAGATATCCAATCCTCCTAATCCTGGGAGACCGTCTGAAGCAAAATACAAGTTCCCTTTATCATCTACCGTAGGAAACATTTCGTTTCCTTTTGTATTTACTTCCTTACCTAAATTTATTGGAGCAGACCAGCTGCTTCCATCATACCTCACTGCATAAATATCTGTACCTCCAAAACCTCCCGGCATATCTGAACAAAAGAAAACCAATTTTTCATCCGGTGATAAAGCTGGATGACCCGTTGAGTATTCATCTGAATTAAAAGGGAGTTCAGTGACTTTACCCCAGCCTTCCTTTTGAGCCTCACCCATGTACAACTTCAACTTGACAATCCCATCTGAACTTTTCTTACCTTTATTCCCGTTTGAGTTGTTGCGGGTAAATAACAATTTAGAGCCATCTTTAAAAAACGCAGCTGGCCCCTCATGAAGTTTGGTATTAATAGAACCCTTAAGTTTGTCACTTTCTGTTTGAGCTTTATCACCAAATCCAAATCCAGAAGAAATATTCTTGGATCCAAATGTACCAATAGTCTTGGTATCATTAGCAGTGGGAGAAGTATACTCATCTTCACCAACAACACCGCCTCCACCACTCGAACGACTCCCCTTAGAACTTTTACTACCTCCTCCAAGACTACCACCTGAGCTTGATAACATGCTCACATCTTCTAAGTGAAACAAATCCAAAAATGGTGTATTGTTCCAATTATATACACGACGTAAACCATTAGATGAACTTCTATTCGACACGAAAATCAAACCATTCTGATATTTGGTAGGGCTAAAATCAGATGAATTTGTATTAATAGTTAGATAATCTACCTTGTAACATGCTGAATTTTTATTAATTACACTAATATCATTATACAACTTAGAGAAACCCTTACCTCTCGAATCAGCTTCATTACCCTCTAAAAACTTATTATATTGTTCTTGGGATTCTTTATACTTACCATTGGAAGCAAGAGCCTGAGCGTATAACAATTGATATTTCGAATTTGCCCCTGAAAAGTCTTGCATTAAAGAAGCCAACTCCCTGAAAACCCTTTCAGCATTCGTTCCATCTTGCACCTTCATATAGGATTCTCCTAAATTTTTAAGGGCAGTGATTCGGGTAGGGCCTGCAACCTTCTTTTTCAGTGCAGCTTCATATTCGTCTATTGCCAAAGCATATGCAAGGCTATTGAAGTGCTTCTCTGCTTGCCTCAAACTTTGAGCGTGGGCGACATTGGTAATGAACATAATCATCACCAATAGCCCCGGTATAATGGCGGCTCGTTTAAACATGTTTATAATAATTAATTTCCTAGGATTTATATCTTGTATATTCTTATTTAATGGTTAGAAATATCGCGTTGATAAGATTTTGGACTTGCCATAACCAAACTCATATCGTAATAACAATTCGTGCGTTGGTGTTGAGATAAGCTTTTGACCAAAACTCTCACCATATTTATTATTCAATCTCGTGTTTGTATAATCATAGGCATATCCAAAACGCAACTGTTGATTAAGTTGTATCTCTACCATTCCAACAACAGCATCAAAAACAGCTTCAGAATCAAAGGCCGCTTGAGATTTTCTTCCCGAAAACCCAATAGATATTCTATCTCTAAACCAGAAATTCAAATTACCGTCTATACTCATAGGCATACCAGGTGTTACCCTAGTTAATAAAGAGGGCTTGACCTTAAAGCCACCTTTACCCACTACAAACCCCATGGCTAAAAAGTAATGACGCTTCAACTTCCCTAAAACTGTTAATGAATCACCTCCTGCTTGTAGCTTACTTTCTATGATACGTGGAACAGAGAAGCCTATATAGCTTTTATCATTACTTAAGTATAAACCAACACCAGTGTTAAAATACATTTTAGAGATATTTGTTTGAAATATCTGCTCTTCATCACGTAAATTTTTAACATCCGAAAGTCTATTGCTAATTAAGGCAAAAGACGGAGAAAGACCCATAGAAAGAGTAGACTTTGCTCCTAATTTCATTCTATACGAGTATGCAAATTGTAGACCTGAATTAGAGGAGACTCCGATTTCGTCATTATATCCAATAACCCCAAGACCCATTTTTTCATTTCGGAATGGCATATCTAAGGTAATAGACTGAGTTTTGGGAGAACCATCAATCCCCATCCATTGAAAACGACCCAGAGCTGTAATACTTAATACATCCCTACTTCCAGCATAGGCAGGATTAATGGCCATAGTATTAAACATATACTGTGTATATAACACTTCCTGCTGGGCATAAGTCAATAATGTAGAGCTCATAAAAAGCACTATCATAACCCATTTATTAATCAATACTTTTAGCATACTATTTATATTTTACCTTTCGTGTAATTATCGTTTTATTGTAACAAAACCAACAATACGTTTTCCTTCATTAATTCGCTTTGACTTGCTTTGAATGACATAATAATAAGTACCATCTGGAACAAATGCCGTTTTGCCCAACTTCATACCTGACTTAACATTTCCTTCCCAATAAATACCTTTCTCTGCATCAAGTGCATAGTTTTCTGTAAAGTAAATTAATGCACCCCACCTATTATATATGTGTACTTTTAGCTCATCATCCTCACGTGGTTCAGAAGTGTTGTTTACACTTTTTAAAATAAACTGATCATTTTTACCATCGCCATTAGGAGAAAGCCCCCCTGGAATAAATAGTTCAAAAGCAGTAGAATCAGGCGACAATGCCGGCAATACAATTACAGTAGGGTTAAAATTATCTCCCGGATTACCATCATTATCCTTATCCGGATTCAATCCTGACTCAGACAAATCGGTATAAAGCGTATCTTTTACATATGCCATTGCTTCTACCTGATTAGAAACTACAATTGAGTCCACTTCATTACCTTGTACTTTCACCACAAACTTAATAGTATCTACTGCAGCGGAATCCATAAACGATAAGGACTGGATAAGTAGGTTTTTATTGTCAATACCATCAAAAGTACTATCGATTACTAAGTTGGTATTTCCATTGGTAAGTTCAGGCTTACCTATTAACTCCCATTCTGCATTAGCAGCGATAAACACATTTTCTAGATCCTCAATCACTTGTACACTATCGAAGCCTACCTTACCGTAGTTCTTAAGGACAATTCTGTATGTAATTTCGTAACTACCATCATCTCTTGAAAGTGTATCAAATCCTTTAGCAGCTCCAATAGGAGTAAATGCAGTATCTACCCTTGTAGGAAAATAAATAGGCGTGAGCACATCATCATCCTCAACATCCCCATCTCCATCAGCATCAGGTTCGTATCCATCAGTAGAAGTATCAAATTCACTATTCCCATTAAGGATACCTCCACCAATAGCCGTATTATAAATAGTATCTCGTTTACTTGTACCTCTATCTAGACGTAAGAACATTCGTATTGTATCTGAACTATTGGGTCTTAATACTGAATTGGAATCTAGCATGTCAATCAAGCTTCCTTTACCAGTAAACGACGAATCTATTTTCAACAACGAAGTAGAATCTACAGATAATCGTACAGAATCAATTATAACATCATTTCCGAAAATACCCGCCAAATTATCTTTAACATCAATTCTACGTAGAGTATCTGAACTATAATTCTTAACAACAAAAGCAAATACTAAATTAAAGACACTTTTCTTACCATCTACATCAATAGTAGACTCCAATTTTTTTGCAAGTCCAAATTGACTGACTGTTGAATCAAAAGAAATTAGAGTTGGGGTTGATCCTACTGGATTGGGGTCTGTACCATTATTTGAAACATCAAATATGGGAGCACCATCCCTTGGATTTTCACCACTTATAGTAACATTATTACTGAAAGGCCCCGTATTACCATTTGTCTGGATATTTACTGTCCATCTGACAGTGTCAATTCTATTCGGTGCAATACTACTTGTGGCTGGTATAAGAATATCCAAATTTGTAACCCCATCATAAAGTGGATTGATAGTCAATCCAGAACCTGATGAAACAGTTGGATCACTCGGTATGGTCAAGTTGGTAGAAGAAGGGAATGTTGCTGCTAAGGTATCTTTTAGAATTATATTATTGATAGTAACATTTCCACAGTTTCTAAAAATTGCTTGGTATGTAAAATTATACGAACCATCATCCTGTCTTTCTTTTCTTATAGTAGAAAGTGCACCACCTATACATAGCGTATCTTGAGAGCTAGGATTAGGTCTAAAAATAGTTTTGACATTACCTGGGGCATCCGGATTGGAACCCGCATTGGATAAATCGCGTGCAATTTCTGTGCTACCATCTGCAAGCACTGCACTACCTGTTGCAACAGCTTGATTGGCGATTTCTCTTCTAGTACCCGGTGTTACATTAATTGAGAACCTTATCGTATCGGTTTTACCAATTGCTAATGAACTGTTTTGTAATAATAGATTAGCATTAGGAGATCCAGAATAATTTGGATTTGGACGTAGTGAACTACCAGAATTTACTGTCGGTGTACGAATAACACTATATCTGGCAGGTAAAGTAAAATCACTCATAGAATCTGCAAGAGTAACATCCGTTAAATTCAAACCTCCAGTATTCTTCATTACTAATACATAATCAACATCGTATGTAGAGTCAGCCTTCAATAGCCTTGAAGAAATATATTTTGCAAGTCCAATCTGAGGCGTTCTAAAGAATTTAACAACAGTTGGAGTACTGGATGATCTCACAACTTTAGTCCCATCATTTGAAACATCCGAATTT
>JBOFGX010000218.1:0-9591 GCA_051649345.1 Leadbetterella sp.
GCCTGAATAAGGCAGCCACCAAACCAGATTAAAATACCGACTTTTTACAGATTTTACTTATTTTCTGGTATTTATTTTCGATAAAAACTAGAATAATAAAATGATATTCAATTCTTTATGAGTATTTGAGGGACGACTATTTATACTCTAAGATTGAACTAAAAAATTAACCCAAATAAATCAATAGGAGTATTGAAGAAAGGAACGGTTTGGCAAAAAATCCTTGAGGGCTTAAAGTGCTAGTCAAGCTCGTATTGAGAGGGGGTTGAAGCAAAATTTTAATACGGTTCATAGATCTATTGATTTACTTGGGATCAAAAATATTTTCAAGATATATCATAAAAAAAGCAGCTTACCTTTCGATAAGCTGCTTGATATTTTGAAAGACAGTAATTATGCCTTTTCTTTCTTGATAACCTCTTCTGCTATGTTTTGAGGAACGAAATCATAGTGAGAGAACGTAAGGTTGGCTGTAGCACGACCCGAAGACATCGTTCTAAGGTCTGTTACATATCCAAACATTTCTGATAATGGCACGTCCGCTTTGATTACTTGCGAACCCGCCTTTGTGTCCATACCTTTCATCATACCTCTACGACGGTTCAAGTCACCAGTGATAGGGCCTGTATATTCATCAGGTGTAAGTACCTCTAATGCCATGATAGGCTCAAGAAGTTTAGCACCTGCTAGTTTACCAGCCTCACGGAATCCCATACGAGCGGCAAGTTCAAAAGATAGAGAATCCGAATCCACATCGTGGAACGATCCGTGGTACAATCTTACTTTGAATGAATCTACTGGGTATCCAGCTAATGGACCTGTCTTCATTGCATCGTCAAATCCTTTTTGGATCGCAGGAATAAATTCTCTTGGAATTACCCCACCCACAATATTGTTTACAAACTGAAGACCTTGTTTTTTCTCTTGACCTTCTTCGTTGTCGTCACGTGGCCCTATTTCAAATACGATATCAGCAAACTTACCTCTACCACCCGATTGCTTTTTGTAAACTTCGCGGTGTTCGATAGTTTTAGTAAATGTTTCTTTGAATGCAACTTGCGGAGCTCCTTGGTTTACTTCTACTTTAAACTCACGACGCATACGGTCAATGATGATCTCCAAGTGAAGCTCACCCATACCACGCATAATGGTTTGACCTGTCTCTTCGTTTGTTTCAACCGTAAGTGTTGGATCTTCTTCGATAAGCTTTGTAATAGCCTTTGAGAAGTTATCTTGATCCGCTGTTTTCTTAGGCTCAATAGCATACCCGATAACTGGATCAGGGAATACCATAGATTCTAATACGATTGGGTTTTTCTCATCAGATAATGTATCACCTGTTTTGATGTCTTTGAAACCTACCACCGCTGCAATATCACCTGCTTGAAGCTCATCGATTTGATTTTGCTTGTTGGCGTGCATTTGGAAAATACGAGAGATACGCTCTTTGTTTCCTGAACGGTTGTTCAATACATACGAACCTGATGGCAATGTGCCTGAGTATGAACGTACAAAACAAAGTCTACCTACGAATGGATCTGTTGCAATTTTAAATGCCAAAGCAGCAAATGGCTCTTTTGCATCTGGTTTTCTTACAACCTCAGCACCTGTATCTGGGTTTGTACCTTTGATGGCCATTCTATCCAAAGGAGAAGGAAGTAGAGCCATTACAAGGTCTAGCATCGTTTGTACCCCTTTGTTTTTGAACGACGATCCGCACAACATAGGTACAATTTTCATATCGATAACGGCTGCTCTTAGAGCTGCCAATATTTCATCTTCAGTAATGGAATTTGGATCTTCGAAGAATTTTTCCATCAAAGTTTCATCATATTCCGCTACTGCTTCAAGAAGTTTTTCTCTCCATTCAGCTACTTCTTCAATCATATCATCTGGAATTGGCACTTCTGACCAAGTCATACCTTTGTCTGACTCATTCCAAACCATTCCACGGTTGTTGATCAAATCAACTACCCCTTTGAAGTTTTCTTCAGCACCAATAGGCAATTGCAAAGGCACAGCATGTGAGCCTAGCATTTCTTTCACTTGCTTACAAACATTCAAAAAGTCCGCTCCAGAGCGATCCATTTTGTTTACAAAACCAATACGAGCAACGTTATAATTGTTTGCTAGACGCCAGTTAGTCTCAGATTGTGGCTCAACACCATCAACGGCAGAAAACAAAAATACTAGACCATCTAAGACACGAAGAGATCGGTTTACCTCTACAGTAAAATCAACGTGACCAGGCGTATCAATGATATTAATATGATACTTATCATTCCTGTAGGTCCAGTTCACTGTTGTAGCAGCAGAAGTAATCGTGATTCCACGCTCTTGCTCTTGCTCCATCCAGTCCATAGTGGCACCACCATCGTGAACCTCACCGATTTTGTGGTTAACACCAGCGTAGTAAAGGATACGCTCTGTAGTGGTAGTTTTACCAGCATCAATGTGAGCGGCAATACCAATGTTTCTAGTAAATTTTAAATCGCGAGACATGTATGAGTTTGTTTACAATTTTTCTAAAACAAAATTTCGAAAGCAAAATTTCGCTTTCGGGCTGCAAAATTAGCAAATCTTAGGGACAAATAAAACACTTGAGTGTATTATATTCATTCACAATAGGATAGGAGTAAATTTTAATTTTAATTTTATGTAAAATATAGATAAAGTGATATTATAACAGCACTAATTCATCTTCAACAAGAACAGGAATAATTGAATACACATCTGTAGTTAAGCAATATTCAATGTCTTTTTCTATTCCCATACTTCCTAGACGCTTTCTATGTGCTGCACCTTCGAGATACGATAGTAATTTACCTTGAGATTGTTCAAACATTCGAATTCCCATTTGTGTAGAATCTCCCGACATTTCAAAAGAGTCTTTACATAAATAGGCTAAATTACCCGCAAAAAGAGTGTCCTCAAGGCAGGGAGTACCTTTCCATCCTGCACAAACAAGGGTTACATTACGACCTTCCTTACGAATAAAGTCAGCTACAGCACCCAAATTCAAAAAAGAGCCTACGATCACTTTGTATGCATCATTCTTTACTTTTGAAATCGAAAGGGTGCCATTTGTGGTGGTTGCACATACTCTTTTGCCTTTATATTTTGGGTTCATATAGCTGAATGGAGAGTTATCTAGCTCAAATCCTTCAACTAACTGTGCATTTCTTTCTGCAGCCCCTACATAACCTTTTTCTTGCCAAGCTTTACACTCTTCTAGCTCAGCCACTGGGCGTATACTTTGTATTCCATTGGCTAGACCAGCGACCATACATGAGGTTGCTCTAAAAATATCTATGACTACACATAAGTGGTCTTTTACATTGTATAAGTGGAGTAGTTCTGGACTTAGGCAAATCTGTAGTACTTGGTTTTGATTTTGAGATGACATTTTATATTCTTTTAGACGAAATAAAAAAATTACTTTTTGAATTAGTTGATAGTTTTATTTAGTTAAAAAACCAATTTTTTTTATCTTACGGTTAAAAATATTAAGTTTGGATTGATTTTTGTACTAAATTTTACAAGTATTTCTTTGAATTGTGAAATAAAATTTTTAGATTTACAAAGACTTGTACGTTTTTCTTTAATCTTACTTGCAGTACCTTATGAAACGATTGAATCTTTTTATGCTTGTGCAATGGTTGGTATTTGTACCTATCATTATCCCTATTAGTATTGTAATTGGTGCTTTTGAGGGTATCAAAATGACATTTGACAGAGCCAGTAGTGATATTTATGGCGAAAGTGAAATAGCTTAGTGTATATAGTTTAGATTTTGATCTTTGTATTGTTCATCATCTAATTCTAGAAACTCTTCCCAAAATGAATCTTCTGGAACGGGAGCTTTACAAATTAAAGGCTCGTTTTTTACGGGGTGATTGAAAAATATTCTTCTCGCATGAAGGCAGATCGAATCGTCGTGATTTCTTCTACTTGAGCCATATTTAACATCCCCTTTTATTGAGCACCCCATTTCTGCAAGTTGTACGCGTATCTGGTGTGGTCTTCCTGTGATAGGGCTAACCTCTATGAGGTGATGCTTATTTATGGTCCCCAAATACCTGTAGGTTAGTTCCGCTTTTTGAGAGCCTGGAACCTCCCTATCATATGCCTTTACTACATTGATATTTGTGTCTTTTATGAGCCAGTGAATAAGCTTACCTGATGATTTTTCTGGTTTTTTTGTAGTAATAGCCCAGTAGGTTTTTTGAACTTGCCTATTCCTAAATATCTCACTCATCCTCACTAAGGCTTTTGAGGTTCTTGCAAACACTATAGCACCACTTACAGGTCTATCTAGGCGATGAACAGTCCCTAAGAAGACATCTCCGGGTTTGTTATACTTCAATTTGATGTACTCTTTAACTCTATCTTCTAAAGTAACATCCCCTGTTTGATCTTTATGTACAATAATGCCAGCCGCCTTATTAACTACAATTAGGTGGTTGTCTTCATAAATTACATGAAATGGCTTTTGCTTTTTCATTACGTAATAAAAGGACTGCAAACTTACATCAATATGGCTTGATAGCCAACACTTATTATTTTTTTATAAAGCTTTGAGCGATTTGTCGAGCGTCCTTGTTGGTATCGATATAATCTTCCAAAGTTGGCGTTAAAACAAAATGTGCTTTATTCATCGTTTTTTCAATAATGTCAGAAATCTGCAAGAAACCTATGTGATCATTCAAAAAAGCTGCAACAGCAATTTCATTAGCGGCATTAAGAATACAAGCCATATTCCCTTTTTTTCGTAAAGCAGAGAATGCTAGGTCTAGATTACGAAATGTTTGATTATCTGGTTTTTCGAAATCAAATTTACTGAAGTTGTCAAAATCAAATCTTGGAAAAGTAGATTTCAGTCTTTTGGGGAAGCCAAATGCATATTGAATGGGGAGCTTCATATCGGGAAGTCCCAGCTGTGCTTTGATACTACCGTCTTCAAACTGAACCAAAGAGTGTATAATACTTTGAGGGTGAACTACCACCTCAATTTGTTCAGGACTTAGATCAAACAACCATTTGGCTTCAATAACCTCCAATCCTTTGTTCATTAAACTGGCAGAATCAATCGTGATTTTTGCACCCATATCCCAATTGGGATGCTTGAGAGCCTGCTGTTTAGTCACATTCGCTAATTCTTCTTTTGATTTACCTCGAAATGGCCCACCGGAAGCAGTCAAAATTATTTTTTCAATAGGATTCATATATTCTCCAACTAAGCACTGAAATATAGCCGAATGCTCAGAATCTACTGGGATAATGTCTACATTATGTTTTATAGCTAGCTGTGTGATGATATCACCAGCCACTACAAGGGTTTCTTTATTGGCAAGGGCGATAGTTTTACCACTTTTAATAGCGTTAACTGTAGGAATGAGCCCTGCATAACCTACCAAAGCGGTAAGAACAATATGGATGTTTTCGTTTTCTACAACAGACGCCAGTGCACTTTCTCCTGAATATACTTTTATAGGATGTGGAGAAAGGGAAGAAGCCACTCTTTCGTATAAGTTTTCATCCCCAATGACTACACAATTAGGCTGAAATTGTACAGCTTGCTCAATTAACAGATCGGCATTGGATTGAGCTGTTAAGACTTCTACGTCGAACATCTCTCGGTTATCCGCAATAACTTCCAACGCTTGCGTACCAATTGATCCAGTAGAGCCTAGAATAGCAATATTCTTTTTCATTATTTCTACGCTTATTTTTGAAGAGGTTTGGCAGGATTTCCAAATACGGTCTCACCATCTTTTACATGGTCAATTACCACGGATCCAGCACCTATACGAGAATTTTTTCCGATTTTTATTCCGCTTACGATCATACAACCAGAACCAATAAATGCTCCCTCACCTACTTCTACTTGAGCATTTAAAACAGCACCAGATCCAACTTCAACAAATTCTCCAATCGTAGAGTCAACATCTACAATTGCTCCAGAAAGTATAGTAGAAAAATTACCTAAATTAACTCCTGAGTTGACGATTGCACCTGGACCTACTAAAATACCATGACCTAATACTGCATCATCCGAAACAATCGATCTTGCATGAATGACATTTACAGGCATGACTTTTCGGCGACTTTGAAGCATTTCTACTATTTTTTTCTTCAAGGCTTTATCCTCAACAGCTACAAAAGCTTCTGTTTTGTTCCCAATAAATTTTAGGAAACCGTCATCAAAAACATCCCCTAATATCATTATCTCTGATATCTCAGAATTATGTAATTCTTTGTTTTCATCCAAGAATCCGTAGATAAGAACATCATTGGATGAAAACGCATCCATTGCCAATTTTCCTAATTGACTGGCTCCAAATATAATTACTGGGTTTTCCATTGTGTTTTTAAAAGCTTATATTTATAAATCTCTAATTGTTTATCGTATGTTTGATGAACAGTTGAAAGCAGCTTGTCTAGCGAAAACTTAATATGTTCTCTAGATTGACCCCCAAAAACCGCCGCATCAACATAACTCAATGCATCTACTAATCTGTCGTCTTCTGAAATACCTTTTATTTCTTTTGTACTCATAGTGGTAAAAGGTCTGTGCGTAAGCCATTGCATATGGATCTTCCAAATCGAAAGTGCCTGTTTATTGGATTCAAGATCAGCACTATTATTCAATAATTTTTTGAATTGACTCAGGAACTCTTTTTGCTTGCGTGAAAAAAGCCAAAGCTTCACATTAAGAATAATTTTATCCCCCATCAAAATCCAAATCAAATAAAGAACCGTTAAAACAAGCAGTACAAACAAGATCATCTTGGGGTAATTGGTATCCAGTGGTACAGAGGAAGAATTAAGCTTAGGCTTCAAATAGGGCTTTTTAATATCTTGTTTGGATACTAAATTCTTAAAATAAACCTTAGCGATATTACTTCTATAAATTTTTTTGGTTAAATAATCCTTGACGCTCATTTGAAGAGATTGTATTTTGTCTACTTCATAGCTAACAAGGGTATATCTGACGCTATCAATAAACGTATCGCCCTTTTTTATCGTAGGATAATTTTCAATGTTTTTAAGTATAAAAGGCTTGTAGTTACTATGGGTATTTGGAAATACTATTTCTTTGGTATTGTCATGTTTGCAAATGAGTATATAATCAAATGGTAAACCTAGTTGAATTGAATCCGTAATAAAATATCCTTGCACTGTTTGCCCAATAGAATTTTGAGAAATAAGAAGTAAAATTAACAGTAGGGTTCTCATTTTCTATATCGAAACAATTGTATGAGTTGACCTACATAATCTTTACCAGATTCTATAGAAAGGTAGTTGGCGTTGTGCTGTCTACAAAGTGCTTCTAGGGTTTTTTGATTATTTTTAAAAATCTCCGCCATTTGTTTTTTGAAAGATGGAGAAAACGTGTTGACCCAGGTAGTCTGATTGGTTTCTTTATCTATTACAGGTACTATACCTAAGCTAGGGAGACTTACCTCTCTTTTATCATATATGTGGAGGACAACTAAATCGTGTTTACTCGCTAGAGCCTTTAGATTTTGGTTGTAGTTATCATCTATAAAGTCAGATATAAGAATAACAACACTCTTCTTTTTCAGAATATTCATTGTAAAAGATATAGCTTCTGACAAGGAGGTCTTGTTAGATTGAGGGTCGAGTTTGTATAGCTTGGAGATTAGATTGTAGGCCTGCTTCATACCTTGGGCAGGTTTGATATATAATTCTTTGGTATCAGAATAGGCCAATAATCCTACTTGCCCTGCTTCTCTAATTGCAGATAATGTAAGAACACCACATAGCTCTTTGCTTGTATCGCTTTTTAGAAAGCCTTCTGTACCGATATTCTGAGAGGCACTTACATCTAAAATAAAAAAAACAGTTTGTTCTTTTTCTTCCTTAAAAATCTTAACATAGGCTCCATGCCCTTTAGCAGTAGTAATCCAGTCAATTGATCGTACATCATCCCCGTACTGGTAAGTTCTGAGATCGCTAAACTCTATACCTGTTCCTTTAAAAACAGATTTGAAGTTCCCATGTAAGTGAGAATTAACCGCTTTTCGGATTTTTATTTCATACTTATTGAGTTTCTTTATGATATCATTCATAGAAAATCAAAACAGGGTACTTGGTAAGTGAAGTTTACAATACTATTCAAAATTCGACAAAAATACCGACAGTATGTTCATTTTGGGTCGTAATTCCTAACTAAATATTCATAGCAATAGGTAAAATACATATCCTAATGTACTTTTGAAAATGATTGTGATCGAATTTAAAAATGTCTTTCATGAAATACATCGTACTCGCTTTTATACTAAGTTTTTTTTCATGCTCATCTGATGGAAGCCTGAGTAGTGAAGAAAAAGCACTTATACCTCTTATTACAGATCTACAAATCGAAGAAACTAAGTTAACCAAGCTGCCCATTTCAAATATTGATACATTAGGCCTTATTTTTCATTATGTTAAAAATAAGGTTTGTCTTAAACACGGTATTGATTCGGCAAACTTCTCTAAAAGGTATAATTTGCTTTCAGAAGATAAAGAAAAGTTGAAGCTCGTATACATCGAAGTCGAAAAAAGACTGAAGACATTATCCAAAGATGAAAAGCCTGTGCCTATAAAGAAAGATACGCATACTATTCGTAGACCTCATCTTAGGTTTAAGATACCAAAACCCTAAGATATGGTTAAAAATATATGATAGAATGTTTTACAAATATGGAGATTGGTAGAGATTGTCATTATATTTGGGACAACTAGCGAGTTTCATGTCAAACACTTTTATGCAAAATCTGGTAATTATTCCTACATATAACGAAATCGAAAATATTGAGGCGATTTGTAGGAAGGTATTTTCCTTATCAGAACCCTTTGATGTCCTTATAGTTGATGATGGCTCTCCAGATGGCACAGCTACAAAAGTAAAAGAGTTACAAGGAGAGTTCAAAGGCCTCCATTTAGAACAAAGGAGTGGAAAACTGGGCTTGGGTACAGCCTATATCCATGGATTCAAATGGGCCCTTCAAAGAGGGTATGATTTTATTTTTGAAATGGATGCTGATTTTTCACATAATCCAGAAGATCTTCCTAATTTACTTCAAGCCTGTAAGGAACAGGGTGCAGGAGCTGCGATTGGGTCTAGATACAAATCAGGAGTAAATGTCGTAAACTGGCCAATTGGTAGAATCTTGATGTCATATGGTGCAGGAATATATGTTCGTTTGGTATTAGGAATGCCTATCATGGATCCTACAGCGGGATTTATTTGCTATAGAAAAGAAACTCTTCAAGCATTAGATTTGGATTCTATACAATTTGTAGGGTATGCTTTTCAAATAGAAATGAAATTTAAGATTTTCCGTAAGAAGATAATCATAAAAGAAGTTCCCATCATATTTACAGATAGAACGGCAGGTGTTTCTAAAATGTCTACAAAGATATTTCAGGAGGCCATATTTGGGGTTCTTACGATGCGATTCAAAAGTTGGTTTGGGGATATATGAACCTAATTTTATAATGTCATGAGTTTTTTGCTAAATCTTTGACATTTAATCCCTTGAAACTAACAAACCTATTATAAAAATGAGTAGCCAACTA
>JBOFGX010000219.1:0-4290 GCA_051649345.1 Leadbetterella sp.
AATTATAGGACACGGTTTCTTTTTCGCTCAAATGACATCTGAATTAAAAAAAAGAGGAATAAAGGGTGATATGAGAAAAAGACTCAGAAATGAGGAATGCAGAGAGTTTGATTTTAGTCGGAATACCCACTAAAAATCATTTGGAGTTATGTTGCAAATCCAACAAAATCCTTTAGGCGTCGTGTTTACTAGGCATCAAAATAGAATTACTTTCAAGGATTAAAAACTTCTCTACTGAATTGTCGAGATGAAGCATTTTGACGGTAGTGTATTTGGTTCTTTTCAAACGAAAAGAGGATACGCTCTGGATTTTCTTAAAATCAAAATCGATAGAAGGTCGAAAAAGTTTCTTTAGAATGAGTTTATTATTCTCAATTTTGGCATCCGCATAATACATAAAATTATAGACAACAAAGCCTGCCAAAACAAAAGAAAGTAAAATGGCAAGAATCGGCCCTACCAAAGAAGGATTCGAAATTCCCTTAATTACAAAATAGAAAATACTGGTAAAAGCAACAGCAAAACACCTTGGAAATAAACACCCACTTTCAACTTATTGGAGGATAAAACAATTGTTTCGTTCTTGGATTTGTTCATTTTTTTTATCGCTTTAACTTTTTACAAATGTAAAAGTTATTGGCTAACTACAAATCAGAGCTAACTTGAAAGGTAAAATCAAATAAACCCCAAAAATAACCCAAATTAAACATGGCATGTAATTTGAAATGTGTATTTCAAAAAAAACAAACCATGAAGTTTATTATTACGATAATACTGTCGAGCATTCTTTTATTAAGCTGTGATGCTGTAACTGACGTAAATCCTGCAGACATTATATCTTGTAAAATAAACGGTAAAGAATATAAAGCTAATGGGAAGAGTAAAACGAAATTAAGCTTTTCTAACAGTCGGTTAGTAATTGGAGCGGAAAACATGGATGAACTAGTAACCTTGATTATAGTTTACCCCAAAAGAAAAATAGAATTGGGAGAATTTGAATTTAAGCCCAACGAAGATGATGAAAAAGGAAGAAGTCAATCGTATGCTTCGTTTATCTACCCTAAAGATGGTAGTGATAAAATTTCAGATTCAATTACAGGAAAGTGCACAATTACTAAATTCGAAAACAATTCTATTAGTGGCACATTTCAATATGAAACCTATAGTGGTCACAAAATAACGGAAGGTAAATTTGACTTTTATGATTTGACTATCAATTATCAAGCACCTTGAATAGTGTTGAATGTGTAGTGCTAAGAGTTGAGTGATGAGTGATGAGTGTTGAGTGTTGAGTGATAACTGTGGTGAGCTGATTTTAAAGTGTGGAGGATGAATGTTGAGTGCTGAGATACTTAGTGTTGAATGTTGAGAATTTTTTTTGTGAGTATATAGAATCAATAGAGACTCATTTAATAAAGATTTATTTCAAACAACAATTACAATATCAGCAACCCTTGATCTCTCATTTCGTTGAGTGGTTCAGACAACCAGAAGCTTTCAAAATTAGTAAACTTTTGATCATAGCTTTTTTGAAGTGCAGCCATAGTTAAAGTGGATGCATTCGTGACTTTCAAGAGGTCTAACATATCCACAAACCAATGTCCTTTGTCTTTTTCTAAAGTGATTGAAAAAGACTCCATTTTCTCTTGAAAATCAAGCCTGAGTTTTTTGCCATTTTCAGTCGAAATTGGGTTATTTCCGATCCATACCACTTTAGCCTGCGGTCTGAGATTGAGATCTTCGGATTGATCTATACACGAAGCAATAAAATTGGGCTTAACGCTTGTTCTAGGTATTTTAAAGTCAAACCACTCTTGTAATGGCAAATCCAAACACGTACCATGCATAAAATTATACAGTGATTTTTTTAAGCCAAAGCTAAATTTATCATGGTTGATACCTGTGCTGTCTTGAAACTGAATATCATTATTGGCAAAGTTGATATCTTTATAATCAGGCAAAATACCAAATTTTTCGGGTTCCAAGCCTACCGGACTATGAGCCGTAAGGGCAAATTGATGCCAAAAAGCCGAGTTCATGATACCCATTTCAAACATCTGACGAACCATCTCTAAACTATCTATGGTTTCTTGTACAGTTTGCGTAGGATATCCATACATCAAATAGGCATGCACCATGATCCCCGATTCAATGAAATATCGGTTAACACGGGCAACTTGTGCTACGGTAACACCTTTGTCAATCAATTTTAACAGTCTATCAGAAGCTACCTCCAACCCCCCTGAAACTGCAATACACCCCGAAGATTTTAATAAAACGCAAAGATCCGACGTAAATGATTTTTCAAACCGAATGTTTGTCCACCAAGTCACCACGAGCCCCCGTCTTAGGATTTCGAGAGCCAATTCTCGCATCAATGCAGGCGGAGCCGCTTCATCCACAAAATGAAAACCGTTTTCGCCTGTTTTAGCGATCATTGTTTCCATGCGATCTACCAACGTTTTGGCAGCAATGGGTTCGTAAAGTTTGATATAATCTAATGATATATCACAAAACGTACATTTGCCCCAATAGCAGCCATGAGCCATAGTCAACTTATTCCATCGGCCGTCACTCCATAAACTATGCATGGGGTTGGCCATCTCAATGACAGAAATATAGCTTTTAAGATTTAAGTCTGAATAGTCTGGAGTGCCAATATCTTTTTGCTTGTAGTCCGATTGGGTAGAGTTGTTATGATATGTAACTTGTTTGTTTTCTAATAAAAATGTTCGTTTGTATTCATGGCCTCCTTGGATCGATTTTACCAAAAGTTCAATAGGTAGCTCGCCATCATCCAAGGTTATAAAATCAAAAAAATCAAAAACCCGCACATCCTTTACGCTTCTCAACTCCGTATTAGCAAAGCCTCCTCCCATGGCTATTTTGATAGTAGGATGGTATTTTTTAATGTATTGAGCACATCTAAAAGCACTGTACAGATTGCCCGGAAAAGGCACCGAAAAACAAACCAATTTGGGTTGTATTTGATCGATTCTATCTGATAAAATATTGAGTGCAATACCGTCAATATAGGTCGGGCTTTTCTGCAAATGCTCATATAGTTCATCAAAACTATTGGCACTGCGACCCAGACGCTCGGCATACCGACTAAAACCAAAATGTGGGTCTATGCATTCTACAATATAGTCTGAAAGGTCTTCTAAATACAAAGTAGCTAGGTATTTTGCCTGATCTTGAATCCCCATAGAGCCAAAAGCCCAACTAAGGTCGTTTTCTTGGTTAAATCTGGAAGCCTGAGGCAGGAAGTTTCCGCTACAAATTTGCCTTGCCAATGTTTGGTTTTGTCCTTGAAGAAAGCCAATTACGAAATCGATCGTTCGTAAGTAATCGGTTTGTAAGGAAAAAATCCTTTGAGCATTAGGCGTAGCTGAAGTAGGTAACGCTAAGCCGAAAATACTTTGAAGACCTTTTCTACTGAAAATCTCTAAAATAACTTCAATACCCAAATCACACTGATAGGAACCTATATCAATGGTATTCAAAAAACCTTTTAAATACGCCGTAGCAGGGTATGGTGTATTTAACTGCGTAAATGGGGGCGTTATGAGTAAAAGGTCTTTCAAAAATTAAATTTTAAATCAGAGCATACCAGAGATTTATATTAATCCATCGAATACTTAATCTTCACAAAATTAAGTCAAATTGACCATCAAAAAATTATTCCTACACCTAAAAAGACCATATATTCTTGGGGTGGCAGGAATCCAAGTGTTCCACCCCAAAATACCCTTTTAAAATCCAATTCCATTAACGCGTCAATTTCAAAAACTAAATAGCTCAAAATTTATTACCTTTGAAAATCAAATAAATAAAGGAGCAGAAGACGGTTTCGCACATAAGCCAATGGATTTACAAATTATACGAAAAGACCTATTGGAAGAATACCTACAAGCAATTCCACATGATTTAGAGCAAGGCTTTGATGCCCTCAAAGATGCAGATATTTCTACAGATTCGTTTAGTTTTTATACCTCGGTGGCATCTGTGTTTTCAAGTAAAATAGAAGGCGAAAATATTGACTTGGATAGTTATATCAAGCACAAAAAATACGGAATTGAATTTTTACCCGACTATACAAAAAAAATTGACGATCTATATAGTGCGTATGATTTTGCCAAAACAAACGAGATTAACAAAGAAAACATAAGCCAGGCCCATAAATTATTGAGTCAACATTTAGTTGCCAAGCAGCAACAAGGCAAATTACGCATGCACAATATGTATGTAAGCACGCCCGATGGAAGAATCGAATATGTAGCGGCTTCT
>JBOFGX010000220.1:0-16430 GCA_051649345.1 Leadbetterella sp.
CATCAGATAATCTTGAAAGATGATGGAATCGGATTTGATGCAAACAATGTTATTTTAGGAAAAGGCATAAAAAGTATGTACCTAAGAGCTCAAAAAATTGGAGGTCAGCTGACCCTGGAAACCCAAAATGGAACAACCCTACAAGTAACCTACTAACATTAGTAGTTTGTATTCTGAATATTCATGTTCAAATTTGTCCAAATGTATTTATATGTCGATCAAGGTTAGTATTTATGAGGACTCCAATGAGCTAAGAGAAGATCTTATGGAACTGGTGCGTTCGTCAAGTGACCTGCTCTTAGTAGGAGCGTATTCACATGCCAATGACATAGTGGAACAAACTCGAAAAAACAAGCCTGACGTAATTCTCATGGACATCCAAATGCCGGGTATAAACGGTATAGAAGCTACCAAAAGTATTAAAGAAAAATACCCTGCGGTAGAAGTCTGTATCCAGACAGTCTTTGAAGATAACGAAAGGATATTTGCCTCTATTTGTGCGGGAGCCTGTGGATATATTTTGAAGGCCTCTAGTCCAGAGAGCTATATAAATGCCATCATTGACACCTACCAAGGCGGATCGGCGATGAGTCCTAGCATAGCAAGGAAAATGCTGGGCATGTTTAAAAACAACAATGCAAAAGTAGATGACTTTATTGAACTTACGGGGTCTGAGAAAAAAGTACTGGATCTGTTGGTTCAGGGTTTTTCGTATAAGTTAATAGCTGCGGAACTAAAAATCAGCTACCCTACCGTCAATTTTCACTTGAAGAATATCTACAAAAAACTCCATGTAAACTCTGCCAATGAGGCCATCCGTATGGCTTTAAATAATCGCTTGGTATAGGTTGAAAAAATCTTATAATTTACAAATCTACCACTAGCAAAATTTCAATTCATTGTAAATCAGATTCCAATTCACCGCTTACCTACTAACATTAGTAGTATTTTTCAAGAAATACCCTTCTTTAATTTGCATAAAAAAATATCTATTTAGAATTTTTTATACTCAAAGCCATGAAAAAATACATTCTCTATTTTCTTGTAATTAGTTACTTGCCTACATTGGGTCAGTCGGTTTTGATCTCACCCAGCAATGGCTCAAGCTTGATTGAGGCAAGCGGCACCAACAAGGCAGTTAAACTTCCCTCCGTTTCAGCAACCACAGTAATTACGAGTCCCCAAAAAGGAATGGTTGTTTTTGATGATGCCACGGGTTCAATGTCTTATTATAATGGTAGTATTTGGGTGCCCCTTACCAATTCCTCCACGGGCTGGGTTGCTAGTGGAACTGATATCAACAACACCAATTCGGGTAGAGTAGGAATTGGCACTACCGCTCCGGCAACTTTACTACATGTAGCCGCTGGGGATGCCGGCACTGTGAGTCCTCGATCGGGTACTATCCAAACTCTCGAAACAAATGGAAGCAATGGATATTTGAGTATACTTACACCAAACAATGCAACGAGCGGTGTGGCGTTTGGTAGCCCCGATGGAAATGCGGATGGTTCGATTAATTATGATCATTTGACCCAAAAATTAACTTTACGTACCAAAGCCTCAACCCGCATGACGATTGATAGCATTGGGAACGTGGGTATGGGTAATACTTCCCCAAACGTCAATGCCTTACTTGATATGAGCAGCACAACCAAAGGTGTACTGATACCCCGAATGACTACAACCCAACGGAATGCCATACCCATCACCACGGGATTGGCTGTTTATGACAACACCACCAAGGGCTTTTGGTTTCATGATGGGACCGACTGGCGACCCTTTAGCTCCACATGGACGACCGCAGAAGACTCAACCTTTACCAACACATTTACTACTTCCAATGCCGTATCTATTGGTGCTCCTCCTAGAAGACCCCCTGGAACGACTGGAGGGAATGTAGGGAATGGCCGACTTCAAATTACTGGTGTGCAGAATAGCGATCAATTGAGTTTGATTCACCCAAGCAATACAGCTATGAAATGGGGTTTGTATGTAAGTAGTTTGGATACTTCTTTGAATTTTTATCAGAACAACTCCAATAAAGCCACCATTGATCGTGTAACAGGGGTGTATGCGGCACTTTCGGATAGAAATTTCAAAAAGAATATCGTTGAGTTAAGTCCTGTTTTAAAAAATGTCTTGAAGCTGAACTCGTACACCTATAATTATATCGACAACAAAGATTCTGAAAGAAAAACCATGGGTTTCATGGCACAAGACGTACAACCCTATTTTCCTGAATTGGTCTTTAGCAAAAAAGATAGAGAGACCAACGAATCTTACTTGATGATGAATTACTCGGGGTTTAGTGTACTGGCCATCAAGGCGATTCAAGAACAACAAGTCATAATCAACCATTTACAAGCACAAATTGATGAATTAAAGACTTCAATAAAAAAATAGTTTTTGTCCTCATATCTCAATATTTATTCATTAAAATTAATACCATGAAAAAAATAATCCTTTTAACATTGCTAAGTACTGGTTTATATTCACAAAGTATAGAGCTTAATCCCAATTCCATTTTAAAAAGTAATAGTGAATCTGAAGATTTAGTAATTTCTAAATTTGGCTTAGTCCCCATTGTTATTGGACGTAGAGCAGAGGGTACACAAATAGCCCCTTTAGCTGTTGAAAACAATTCTAATTTACTCTTTTTAGGTGGAAGGGGGTATAATGGGTCTTCATTTACTAGTTTTGCCAGTTCGAGTATAGAATTCAAAGCCTCACAAAATTGGGATTTAGCTAATAATGGTTCATTTATTCAGTTTAGTACTACAGCCAATGGTTCTAATTCAAGAATCAATAGATTAACCATTAGCAATAATGGATTTGTAGGTGTGGGAACTGCGTTTCCTAATTCAATGCTTCATTTATTTAATGGAGATTCCGGTGTAGATCCCAACTCTGAACCTGTAGTATTTATAGAAGATAATAGAAACACCTACCTTAATCTGGCCGCTCCAAATGCTAATGAAACGGGTATTCTTTTTGGGAGACCCGATGATACAGGTACTAGCGGCGGGATAATTTATAGACCCAATAAAGATTTGCATCTCAGAGCTAACGGAAATGAAACCCGAATGGCTATTTCTTCTGCTGGTAATGTAGGAATAGGGAGCATTACCCCAACTGCAAAATTGGATGTAAATGGTGATATTGTATTGTCTAAAAAACTTACTTTATTAGTAGTTAGCAATAGCTATAATAATATGGGAAGAAATGGAGCATCCATTATTAGTACAGGTACAAATAGTACATCAACCGTTGTTTCGATTACGGGTATTGCTGATGGCGTTGATGGTATGATGCTTTATATAATGCCTACGGCTTCTCATACGATACATTTAGAACATGAAAACACAAATTCATTATCAGCTAACAGAATTATCACCCCCAATGGCGGTACATATACTTTAGTAAGTCGAGGTGGTGTAACTCTTATCTATAATGATGTGGATAGCCGCTGGCATGTGATTGATAAATGATTTTTTAAGATTGATTTTGGTTAATATGTGTGCGAGTTAATTGTTTTCTTTTTGAGGATGATTTATAAAAGTATTTTGTATAAATCAAAAAAATATTATATTTGATCGATAAAACTTAAACTTATCGCTCATGCAATGGATTTGGCAAGATAAAAATTTCCCTGATTTTGAATTTGATGCTACACTTTTCATTGAATTTGAAAAAGAATTTTATCGTAATTCTGGAATCATAAGCGGTACGTTGAGCCACCTGAATAAGGATAATTTTGAAAACCTAAAAATCGAAATCCTTACCCAAGAAGCTGTTTCGACTTCAAGTATTGAAGGTGAAATACTGAAACGTGAGTCGGTGCAAAGCTCTATCAGAAAGCATCTGGGCTTGAAAACTGACAATAGGCGTGTTCAACCCAATGAAACAGGTATTGCCGAAATGATGGTTGATGTTTATCTCAATTTTGAAAAAAAATTGAGCAATCAAACGCTTTTTCAATGGCACGAAATGCTCATGAACGGCAGACGTGATATTGAAACCATCGGCAATTATAGAACACATGCCGAACCCATGCAAATCGTTTCGGGCAATCTGTCTGCTCCCAAAGTTTTTTATGAAGCCCCACCTTCTGATAAAATTCCTGAATTGATGGAAGGCTTCGTCAATTGGTATGATGCCCAAATTACTTCTCAGAGCGACATTTCTACCATCGTTTTGGCAGGGATCGTTCATTTGTATTTTGAGATTATTCATCCATTTGAAGATGGCAATGGTCGAATCGGTAGGGCTTTGGTCGAAAAAGTGATTTCGCAACGGATGAACGCCCCTACACTCAACTCGTTTGCTAAAATTATTGATTCTCGTAAAAAAGAATATTACGATGCTCTACAAAGTTGTAATCATAATTTAGATATAAATAAATGGCTACTTTTTTTTTCAAAAGCACTTCTTGATTCTCAACAATATACCATCAAATTGATCGGTTTTCTGATTGCCAAAACTCAATTTTTTATCCAATTCACCCCCCTACTCAATGATCGCCAAATCAAAGTTTTACTACGCGTTTTTGACGAAGGCATCGAAGGCTTCAAAGGCGGACTAAGTGCTAAAAATTATCAAGCTATCAGTGGTACTTCTCCTGCCACCGCTACCCGTGATTTGCAAGACCTTGTTAACCATAAAGCACTCACAAAAACAGGCGAATTGAAGCATACGAGGTATTTCTTGAATTTGGAATAAAATCCTCTATCAATTCACACAACTCTGATTAACCCCAATCTGAGCCTTAAAATACTTACTGACACCCCTCGCTTCGAAGCCCGGATTTAAAATAATAGCATTAGGTGCTTTGAAATCTACGGCTCCTGCTGGGGCTAAGATTTTGGCATCGCTCGTGATGGTCTGGATGGCTCCGCCTGCGTAGGTGGGGCTGTCTATGGTGCCTGTTATGTTGCTCACATTGACTTGTGAGGGCGTATTGCCTAGATACTCGTATGCTCCCATATCTGCTGTGCCGCCAAAGTTTCTTGGATTACGGTCTAAATCTAAGGGGCTGATGCTGCCGTTATCTCCTGCACCGATGGCGAGGCTGCACCATTTGAGACGATAATCTCCGGCATCACTTATTACGGTATTTGACAAAGGACTCACAAATTGCGGATTAACCGTATTGCCATTCAGATTGCCAGTACCCGTTGTAACGAAACGTACTAAGCTGTAAGTAATATTATTGGTCATTACGACACCAAATGGTGGATTAGATATTCCATCTAATAAGTTATCTTTAATGATGGTGTTTCTGATGGTATTTGAAGCTCCAATAGTAGCACTATTAAAAAGACCGTACAAACCGTTAGAGACAATGGTACAATTGGTGAAACTCGATGTAGTGGATATAGTATTGGATGTTTGTTCTATACCAGAATTTACATTATTTGCCACTACACAGTTTGTAAAATTTGTAGTGTTATTTAACATTTTGATACCATTATTGTTACCCGCAAAGACACAATTAGAAACGACCGAATTATAATCTACTAAGTCTAACCCTAACTTATTGTCTACCATTCTACAATTGCTAATTTTCGCACCTAAGACACTACCCTTATAAATGCCCTTTTCTTCTGCACTCTTGACGCTAAAGCCATCGAATCTTACATTATTGCCATTGATAGATACTATTGTTTTAGTATTATCCTCACGGTTTGAAAAAAAATAAAATGGGGAGTCATCGCCTATCAAATCACCCGAAAGAGTGGCTTTATTGGTGCTATGAATCAAAGCCATGTTCCGTTCATTGATGTTTTTTTCGGTACCTGCAAAACCACCATATATTTTCATTCCCGGAGGAATTATGAAAGGTGTATTAATATCCGAAGGATGGGGTTTGTATGTACCTTTGGTTACATAGACATCAAAGAGGTCATTACAATTGGCGGCAGCAAGGGCAGATTGCAAACTGATATCGGTACTTGCCCAAGACGAGCTGTTAGTACCAGTACCGTTGGGCTTCACATACTTTACCTGTCCTGTTACCCAGTTAGAGGCGTCGCCTGTTTTAGCGAAATTATGGAGTATGCCCGTAGCTGGAATATTTGTAGGATTTACATTGGGTTCAATCTTCGTGAGATAGGTGTTATTACCATTCGGTACGCCATTGTTGAAATTATAAGCAGTGAGCAATCCAATTATGTTGGGATTTTTACAAAACATTTCGTTTTGGATTGTAGCTTGGTCTTTGGCAATATACCAAATTCGTACTTCGTCTATTTCTCCTTTGAAGCGATTTACACCATTTCCTCTCTGCCCTACAAAAAGTGGTGAAGTATTTTGCGAAATCCCTGTATTATCTGTTATGCTAGGTCCTTGTTGCACTCCGTCAATGTACAAGTTCATTTGTCCACCAACGCCACCAGTTGTAACGAAAGCTATATGATGCCATTGCCCGTCATTGATGGTCACAGTAGAATTGATTGCAGGGTTGTTAGTGCCATCATATCGTGCTACTCGTACTTTGCCCGCATCCGCTCCCGCATTTTGATTGAGGTATCGTATCACAAACGGATAAGGTCCTGATCCGTCCCATTTTTCAAGGATATCATTGTCAGTATTTGCTAAATCTGTTTGAATTGGATTGGGTCGTACCCAACAGCTAACAGTAAAGGGAGTCGGTCCTGAATAATTGCCTACATTACTTGGAAAAGCTACATAATCATCAACCCCATCAAAATTGAGAGATACATTTTGAGCTTGGTTGTCGCCAAAAATAATGTCGGCAATATTGGTATAGGTGTTTGCATTGGGTGATGCAGCACAGGTAATAGTGGTAATGTATTCATTTTCATCAACTACATTTATACCCAAAATCGGTCGAGTTATGGCTACGTTCTTGGTAAAAACATTTCCATGATTGGTCGTTACAGTTACAAAAATGGATCCACTTGTGCTAGCACCATTTATATCGCTTTCGTAAAAAGTTGCTCGTATTTTACGTACATTATTGCCTTTGAAAATAAGTGTAACTGGCTCATTTGGGGCAGCAGTCCGTATTTTATCTGTAAAACTATTGAAGCCACCTGTGGCAGTGGCAACCATTGTGAAATCGTTTTGTGGAGAAGGTCCCGACACGACAAACGGGCTTGTTCTAAATCCAGCAGGTAGCAGGTTTGCTGTATAGGAGTAGCCACCAATAGTATTATACACATCGATATTTAAATCATTATAATCATTTATCTGTGCCTGTGCTGCAAAAGTGCAGATGATTAAGAGAAAAAGAAATATTTTTTTCATGATTAACTTTTGCTATTAAATTGGTTTTAAGTGGTCACTATTATTGAAATTTTTGTTTAAACCCAAAATCAGTGTTAGACTTGCTGACGTAATATTGTTTAGCAAAGAAGCTACGAAGTCCGATCAAAAAGGCATCAAAATACCTTTGAGCGAGTTCTGCAACAGATTCAAAGCCAACAGCAGCGGCTGCCAATACTATTTTTAGTCCATTTATAATGCATAATGTGGGTTTATTCTAAAAAGCCTCTTTTCTTTGAAAATCCCAACCATAGATGATAGAAGCACCTAATGTACCCGTAACAGGGTTGGTTGGTTTAAAATCCATTTTTACTTTCTTAGCTACTAATTGGATAGTTTCTGTAAAATCATTATTGTCATGGATGGAGACCACAAAGACATCCACCAATTCATATTTCAGATATGTTTGATAACTACCTCCATTTATTTGTTTGGCAAAAGCCACTTCAACACGTGTAAAGTAAGCTCCCCCTGTAATTTTTGCATTGAATATGCTGCTACTTTTGCTTTTAGATTTGGTAAAGGTCAATACCCCAAAAGTAGCATGAGCTGTAGGGTAGGTAGTATATTTGCCACTAATCGAAGGAATAAACTTTTCGTGTGTGGTTATACAGGTCACCCCCCAAACTTCCATATGTTTGCCATAATTGGGGTTACCACTACCATTATATCCAGATACCAATGTTTCAGCGTCTAATTCAGTACCACCATTTATGGCTTTTAAAAAAACCCTTTGGGCAGAAGTCGATTGTGCAATGATTAATAAAATGACAATTTTGTATAGTATATTTTTCATAGTTTTTTTTTAAAATGCAAAACAGTTCATGGAATTAGAAGCTTGATAATCAAAGCAATAAGGAGCCCCCTTTGCACCCACGCCCAAGCTATTGAATGTATTTATAATCATAGATACCTTTTCAAACCTGATTCTCATGGTGTATTCAGGTATTTCGTTACTACCAAGGGCAAGGCTTCTAATGACTACATCATACATTTTTATTCGAGACAGTTCTGTTTGGTTGGGTCCGCTTTGTATACCAGGTTTATCAATGAAAATATCCATTTCGGGAATTTTGGTATTATTTACTAAGCGTTGGTATAAGCCAATGACCGACTTATCTAGCTGAAAATGGAGAGTCATTTCACCAATTTGATTAGGTTTTCCGACAGAAGCCCCTTGCCCAGAAGTGAAATTTGTTTCGGCTGCCCACGAATATTTATACCCTGAAAGAAGAATGTTTTGTGCCTTCGGGTTCTGTGCCGTAAACTTGACACGAGTGGGCGTGGTATATTCGCCATCAAGATCTGGAATATCAAGAAACATAACAACTGTGTTTTGGGTAAAACCTTTTTGGCACAGCAGAATGATTAATATGAATAGTGTTTTTTTCATTGCTTATTTTTAGTTTTTTTAGATTATATTAAAATTCACTGCTTCTCAAAAGCCTCTGGGTAAAGGTATTTTCCTTTCTCGGAGGCTGATTTGTCTACGGTATTGGGTATTCTGAATTTTTGGGCGTAGGCATCGTTTCTGATACCTGTTATCTGCCAACTGATTTCTACGTTTGGCTTATCGGTTTGGATGACAAACTTGTTGTCTTTTACTTTTTGAGAAACCATAGCCTGAGCAAAAACCCCTATTGGAGTGAGTTGGTAACGAAAATCTTTGTTGAGTGCTTCAAAATAATCAGGCAGTTCGATGGTGGCAAAGCCTTTTTCATCTGTTACTATATTTCCATTATATACATTCATCATGTCTGGACTTTCGACGAAACTATGGTAAAGTATCTTGTTTTCGGGGTCGAGCGGATGGTCTATTTTGAAAGAACCTCCGCCTTTAGAAACAGTCCCACCTACATTTAGGTTGCCATTTATGCTTACGCTACTAAATGTCGCATTCTGTGCATTTAGGTTATTTTGAAGATTGGTAACACCTTCAATAATAATTTGTCCTTGCAATAGCGTGCTTCCTTCTACATTCAGTGCATGACCGCCAGCCGTAAACGGCGAGATTATTGAAATCCCATGCTGAAAATTGGTATTATTTACTACCAATTTGGCATTGTTGATATTTGTGGAACCTATCTGCACATTGGCACTATCAGCCGTTTCACTTAAAATCGTAGAGCCATTTACATGGAACATTCGGCTTGGGGCTATCTGGTTAATGCCTGTGTAGCCATTGGTTAAGATTCTGAATCTATCGTCATCACCTACTTTAAAGTTAAGAAAATGGTTATTGCTCGAACTAATTTGGAATTTATCAGAAAAAGTACCAATGGCACCAACTTGTACACCAGTTAAGCCTATACCATTAGCAGGTTCGTTCCTTCTAAAAATGAGGTCTGCACCATATTCTGAGGTTGTAGAAAGATTGCCATAGACATATTGCGAACTATTAATAAGCAAGTTGCCACTGTTGCCAGTATTGGGCTGGATGGTTACAGACTGGGCTATCAGCAAATGGCTGAATGTAGTCAGTAATAAGATAAGTTTAGGTATTGTTTTTTTCATACTATTTATGGTTTACTTTATCACAATTTATACATTTTTTATTAAAAACTCCGAACAGAGAATTATTTTTAAGTAATTTATTTTCAAATATTTAAACAATATTAATAATCATTATTTTTCCTTAATGTATCTAAAATATTTTACTTAGCTCATATTAAAAAATTTCTATTTACGCTTCTCAATCGAGCTAAAAATCAATGACAGTTTATGGTTATTTGGCCACAAACTGTCATTAAGAAAAAACTAAAACTTAAATCCTACTTCCCATTTTTTACTTCGTTTTTGTTTAAAAACAAGGCTTCTATTGTAGTCAAACGACTTTCAAACGATTGATTTTTTGATTTCAAATCACCGTTTTCGTCTTGGAGTTTTTCGATGAGAGCTTGTTGCTCTTGCATGGCTTTTATCATCGGAGCAATCAAGTCATTGTAACGAACTGAATAAAATCCTTTATCGTCTTTGTTGATAATACCCAAATCTTTTATACCTGCTTTGTTGAGCGTAGCTTCCAATTCTTGTGCTATCAAACCCATTTCGATGTCTTTGTTCGTATTACCGATACGGTGATAGGTAACAGGACGGAGATTTTTGATGAAATCTAATCCCAGCGGCATGTTTTGTACATTTTCTTTGTAGCGTTTGTCAGATGTTACGGTCCAAGCTACTTGTACACCTGCGTAAGTAACGAATGCATTTCCAATCCTAACTTGATTACTTGCAGTTAGTGTAGGCACTTGTGCATTATAACCAACGGCAGTATTGTTAGTACCCCCTGTTTGAAAGAAACCTGCCGAGTGTCCTAAAAAAGTATTATAATCTCCTGACGTAAGTGAATTACCAGCCAGATGTCCAAATCCACTATTTCGAATACCAGTTGATAACTCTAAGGCACGTCTTCCAAAAGCACTATTACCATCACCTGTTGAATTTGATCGTAAAGCTTCTGCACCAAAAGCAGCGTTATCGTTAGCGTTACTTATTTCTAATGCTCTATACCCAAAAGCATCACTGTAAAATGCTGTAGTGTTATTTGCAAGAGCTCGTACCCCAACTGCTGAATTAAACGTTCCTCCTGATACTACCATCAAAGCCTGATGTCCTACGGCAGTATTGTTCAAAACCGTGTTATTTGTATACGTTACACTTCCTCTAAGTGCTTCGTTGCCTATAGCAGTATTACCCGAAATCGAACTTCCAGAAGCATTCATCAACTGCATGGCTAATCTACCTACGGCTGTGCTTCTGTATCCGCCTACATTTCCACTAAGTGCTTGATAACCCAATGCTGTATTATCAATACCAGTTGTATTCAATCCAAGTGCATCATGTCCCATTGCAACGTTGTATTCACCTGTTGTATTGGCTGTTAAAGCGGCTCTACCTACGGCCGTGTTTGAGTTGGCAGTGGTGTTACTCATAAGTGCTTCATCTCCGATGGCCGTATTGAATCGCCCAGAATTGTTAGCGGGAGTATCACTACCTCTCAATGCAAAAGTACCCACCGCAGTATTGTATGTATCTCTACCAGTCAATCGGTTATCTGCTCTATACATCGCACCTTTTCCCAAGGCTGTGCTTCTGTGGTTGCCTACATTTTCGTAAAGAGCGTCATGTCCGATGGCTGTATTTTCATGCCCTTCTGTATTTTGATACATGGATTGATTTCCAATAGACGTATTGTTGTAACCTGCTGAATTGTTTTTCAAACTCGCAACACCCATAGCTGAATTAGCAAAACCAGAAGTATTGTTCAACATGGACTGATTACCTAATGCAGTATTTAGTGTTCCTGTATTATTAGCAGGCGTAGTACTTCCTCTCAAAGATTCAAAGCCTACAGCCGTATTATTTCCATCAGCAGCAGTAGCTACATCATCGGCATAATACATAGAATAGTAGCCAATAGCTGTATTTTTTGATTTACCAACACTGCTAAAAAGTGAATAAGCCCCCAAGGCGGTATTTTCATTACCGATGGTATTGGAGCGAAGCGAAGCCATACCCAAGGAAGAATTGCGGCTTCCTGTTGTAACAAAATAAGAAGACGCATTTCCAAAGGCAGAGTTGAACTGTCCTGTGGTCATCAAAGCAAAAGGATAGAAACCAAAAGCAGTATTGCTTGGGTCCTTTGTAGCAGACCCACCCGGGGCAGCTGTTCTACCCGTAGTTACACCTTTGGGCGTAATCGTGATATGCCCATCGTTTACGTCCGTAGCAAACATTTGGGCGAAACCTTCGATAGCTAGAAAGCCAATCAAAAAAGTAAGAATAAGTTTTTTCATAAGAATAATTGTTTTTAAAAATTTTAAATAATTAAAAAATAGAAGGATAGGACTCTTTCAACTGGGGAATTCTGCGGCGTGAAATCGGAATCTTATCACCATTGGCCAATTGAACCACATAGAATTTTTTGCTCACATGCATTTTTTTTATATAGGATACATTGATAAGCTTCGAACGATTGATTTTGATAAAATTTTGAAAAAGTGCTTCAAAGACTTTAATGTTATAGCCTGAAATCATACTTTTCCCATCCTGAAAATAGAGGTATGTATAATTGATAGAGGATTCAAAATAACAAATGTCATCTTTGTCAATTTTTTGTAAAAACTTGGGTGTTCGCATAGTTTTAAATCTTGGCTTTATTGTGATACAAAATTGGAGTGTTTATGTATCCTTTCAAATAACCCCATCATGTGAAATTTTAACCCTATTTTAGAGAAAAATAACCCCACAGGGTTATTGATAAACATCCCTATTGATTATACATTTGTAAACAAACCGTAATAATGGAGGCTTTCACATTTTAGTTTGAAAATCGTCCCTTGCCTCGGCTATCAAAATATGGAAAAAATAAAAATTAGTATTATTGAAGACAATAAAATCATCCGTGATAATGTCTCCAAGTTTATTGGTTTTCATGAGGAATTTGAATTAGTCATAGTAGAAGATTCTATGGAATCATTTTTACTTGAAAAAAAAACAAATCCTCAAAAAGTTAGCGATATCATACTCCTAGACATTGGTTTACCAGGCATGTCGGGTATTGAAGGCATCCCATTGCTTTTAGAACTAATGCCTCAAGTAAACGTCATCATATTATCAACCTACGAAGAAGAAGACATGATACTCAAAGCTCTTTGTTCGGGAGCTTGTTCGTATATTTCGAAAAAGGCGGGGCTATCAGAAATCGTGGAAGCCATACGTGTAGTCGTAGCGGGCGGATCCTACATGTCACCATCTATAGCCCGCGAAATCATCAATTATCTTATAGGAGGCAGAGTGAGTAAAGCCACGATACTATCTGAAAGGCAAAAAGAAATATTGGAAAAACTAGTAGATGGAAAAAGCTATCAGGTGATATCTGAAGAACTCTTTATTTCTGTGGAAACCGTACGCGTTCATATCAAAAAAATGTATAAAGTATTGCATGTAAATAACAAAACAGAGGCCATTAAAATGTATATGATGGGACAAATAAAATAATATAATCTATACGAATTAAATAGAATTAGCTATATTAATGTTGATTTTATAATCCTAAACTAGCCATTAATTAAAACTAACTTCAACATATGGATATCAAGTCTCAAAAGTATCTTGGGGTTCTGCCTGTTTTTATACTTTTGGAATTGTGATAACAAGCAGGAAATCGAAACGCCAATTACATCATCCGTTTCTATAGATCAAGCACCTATTACTGACTTTACATCTCAGCTTTATTTTAAGGAATATACATCCAAAGACGGTCTACCCTCTACACAAATTTGGAATATCTACCAAGACCGGTTTGGATACATTTGGATAGCTACAAGCGAAGGCATAACGCGATTTGACGGCTATACGTTCAACAACTATTTTGACAATACAAGGACTGGTACACGCTTAAAAATGGCGAGTTCCTTCTTTGAAGATAGCTCTGGAGCACTCTGGGTTTTAAATGGAGCAGGTTTTTTGAATAAATTTATTCGAAATGAAGACCGATTTGAACCTGTCAAAACCCCTTTTGAAAATGGATGGAGCGAACAAAGCACGCACACAATATTGGAAGATTCCTTACACAATTTTTGGATTGGAGCCTATGGAGGCCTGCAATATTGGGATAAAAAAAGAGATACCATTCTAACATATCCTATCACAAGAATTAGGGACGCTCACTGGCCACATGAAGAAAAACTACGTTTCGGGAAAATGTATCCCGATAAACGGGGAAATATTTGGATTGGTACTCGAAAGTTTGGCTTTGTAAAATTTACTATAGCTTCCAAAACCTATCATTGTTATCGATTTGATAAAGAAAATAATTTCAAAATCTTATCCGATTGGATACCTGATATAGTTCCACTTTCTGACGGCACTCTTCTGCTGTCAGAATGGGATGTTGGACTGATTCATTTTGATCCTGTTACCGAAAAAATCCTGAAAGTCATAAAATTAAACACCCTTCTAGGTGAATCTCACACCATCAATGTCCGGGATATACTAGATGAAGGCAAAGGAGTTTTTTCTTTGGCAACCGATACGGATGGCCTCATTGTCTACGATTTCAATAGTAATCGGGTTTTGGCCCAATACAAATACAACAAAACCTCGCTCCAAGGTATATCAGGCAATACTGTTCGATGTATTACAAAAGACAGAATGGGAACACATTGGATAGGAGCAGCTAATTTACAAAATGCCTCGTCTAGATTTTATCAGTTTAGTGAGTTTATTCAAGACAAAAATGATAAAACTAGCCTAAGAAACAATCAAATTTATAGCCTAGCTGGTACTGCTAAAAACAAATTATTGATATCTACTGAAAACGGCTTGAGCGTTTTTGATGCTGCAAAACAAACATTTGAAAATACAATTGACTTTGCATTGAAGGACGAACAAACCTATGCAGTCTTGGAGGCCAAAGATGGTACACAATGGATCAGTTACTTAGATAAAATAGTACATTTTGAACCTTTGAAAAATCGTGTAATTAAGTCTTATGATACCAAAATGGTAATAGACGATCAAAACAATATATTAAAACGTGCTTGCCGAATGATGCAAGATAGCCAAGGCAATATATGGACCATAAATAACTGGGGGAGAATAAATGTAATTGACATAAAAAACAATACTGTGCAACAAATCACAGAATTATCTCAGGATCCTTACACAAAAAAATTTGTAAATGCCTTTGGTATGATTGATGATCCAAAAAATAATCAGATTATGGTCTGTACTGATCTGGGGCTTGCAACCATAACTTATGTTGATCATAAAGTATCTCATAAAAAATTGACTTTGGGTACTGTCAATCATACAAATGACCCTATTAATTATATTTTTAGAGATTCTTCTAATAAAATCTGGCTTTTGATTTCAGGGAAACCCTTTATTTTTAATCCTATTAATAATTCCCTAGAATCCATCCCTTTGACAGCGATTTATGATGTTGAAAGTTTTAAGTGGGTGGCAGAATCTCCTAAAGGGATCATTTGGCTGAGTTGCTTTCGAGGACTTGTCAAATACGATGTAAAACAAAACAAGTCGGCCATCTTTTTTACTCCAAACATTGGTGACAATAACCTTGACAATACGAGTCCGGTAGCAAACCTTAATGGCAATATATATTTCTCAGGCTTCAAGGGATTGACCAAACTCGAACCCCACAAAATGGCTCCTAACAAAGGTGAAGTTCGAATGCTGATAGAATACCTCAAAATTCCAAAATCAAATAGTAAACTCAACGATAAGAAACTATTAGTCTTTGATAAAAACCAAATTGAATTGCCATACTATCAAAATAGATTTTCGATCAAATATGTTGGTTTACGTTTTCACCAAGCAACCGATATAAAATATATGTATAAGCTTGTTGGATATGATTCCGATTGGAGATTTGCAGGCAACAATCAGGAAGCAACGTATACCAATTTATCTCCTAAAAACTACGTTTTCCAGGTAAAGAGTCTTGATAACCCTTCCAATATTGCAAACATAAAAATATTAATCAATCCGCCTTTTTGGCTTCGCTGGTGGGCATTTTTGATTTATGCTGGTCTACTTTATGGTTTGATCTGGGGCATTGTTCAATCCAGAGTACAGCAACGATTGAAGAAAATAAAGGAATTGGAAGCCATCCGTATTGGTATATCAAGCAACTTACACGACGATGTAGGCACCTTGTTATCTGGCTTAGCTATGCAGTCTCAAATGTTGGCCTTAACTACGAATAAAGAACAAAAAGAAGCCCTCAATGAAATTTCAAGCATGAGCCACGAAGCAATGGAACGCATGCGTGATACCGTATGGGCTATTGATTCCAGAAAAGACAAATACGAAAATCTAGTAGATAAAATGAAGGAGTTTGCCGAAAAGAACTTCCATCTTAAACAAATAAAGCATCAGTTTGAAACAGAGCTTGATGACTCCAAGAAATTTATCAATCCAGAAGTACGCCAAAACATCTATTTAATATTTAAAGAAGCGGTGACTAATATTTGCAAGCATTCAAACGCGGGTCATGTACATATCCTCTTAAAACAAAATGGATCTCAGTTTTTGCTTTCAATACATGATAATGGCACCCCTCTTCCGATAAATGCATCGGCTGGTAGTGGTCTTAGCAATATGAAGTTGAGAGC
>JBOFGX010000221.1:0-23265 GCA_051649345.1 Leadbetterella sp.
CCTTGATACGAGCCTTCAATATGGCTTTAAAGCAAAGAGAAAAAAGAACGTATCTAAAAGCTCGTTGGATTGGGTTCAAGATGACCATTCTCATGTTAGCTGTACTACTAATAGCTATCGCTGGGACTATTGCTGGAAAAGTGGCCCTAAATTTTGTGAACGAAACCGTCATAAAAAATTCTGATATTTATGCGTTAGGAATTAATGTACTAGGCTTCATTATCGTATTTGGCATATTTTTGATAGGTATCAGCTGTCTATATTATTTCGGTCCCGCCATAAAAAGAAAATTTAAGTTCTTCAACATAGGAGCTCTAATATCTTCCCTTTTGTGTATTGGCATTACAAATCTATTTGCATATTATATTGAGAACTTTAATAATTACAATAGACTGTATGGCTCTATCGGTACCTTAATAGCTATCATGGTCTGGGTATATTTAATCGCACTTACGCTTATTTTAGGTTTTGAGGTAAATATAGGATTGCGATCGGCCAAAATACGAACACATACCATGAAAAACGGTCTGAATCCACAAGATGAAGAATTAGTTTAGCCAATTTTTATTACCCTTTGTTATACAAATTCATACCAGAATAGTTTATTGTGATTACCAAGCATCAGTATATTTGCAATTATATTATTTAAAAGAAAAAATGAGCGACAAAAAAGTCATATTAGCCATATTGGATGGCTGGGGAATACCTAAAAAAGGCGAAGAGTGGAGATCCGCTATTGAAGCGGCAAATGTTCCGTATTTCAAAAGCTTACTTTCAACTTATCCCAGCAGTACATTAGAGGCTTGTGGTCGTGCTGTAGGGCTTCCCGAAGGACAAATGGGCAATTCTGAAGTCGGACATATGAACTTGGGTGCGGGGAGAATAGTTTATCAAGAATTAGAGAAAATTAATGTAGCTATAGAAGAAGGTAATTTTGCTAATGAAAAAACATTGGTTGATGCTTTACAATATGCGAAATTAAACAATAAGGCTGTTCATTTGATCGGATTATGCTCAGACGGCGGTGTTCACGCCCATATTTCTCATATAAAGGCACTTAGTACTATTGCTAATGAAAATGGTGTTTCAAATGTATACCTCCATGCATTTTTAGATGGTAGAGATTGCGATCCCAAGTCTGGTGCCTTATTTATAAATGACATACAACAGCATTTTAATAACACAGGGACTAAAATAGCTTCTTTAGTAGGTAGATACTATGCCATGGATAGAGATAAACGTTGGGAACGTGTAAAACTTGCGTATGATTTGATGGTACTTGGCACAAGTGAGTTTCAAGTTTCTGCTGATAAAATAATCGATCAAATTCAAAGTTCGTATGCAACTGGGGTTACAGATGAATTTATAAAACCCATATCAGTGCAAGAAAATGGGAAACCCGTGGCTACTATTGCTGAAGGCGATGTGGTAATTTCCTTCAACTTCAGAACCGATAGAGGCCGTGAAATCACGGAAGTACTTACGCAAAAAGACTTTCCAGAACAAAATATGAAAGTATTGGACTTGTACTATGTCACCATGACAAACTATGATGAGTCATTTAAAAAAGTACACGTCATTTACGAAAAAGACAACCTCAATCAAACTCTTGGGGAAGTGGTTGCCGCAGCCGGTAAAAAACAGATTCGTACGGCAGAAACCGAAAAATATCCGCACGTTACGTTCTTCTTTTCTGGAGGACAAGAAGAGCCTTTTGAAGGAGAGACAAGATTATTATCTGCTTCACCTAAAGACGTGGCAACGTATGATATGAAACCTGAAATGTCTGCCAGAGATTTAGCTAAAAATCTAGTCGTTGAACTCAAAAAGAAAGAGGTAGACTTGGTTATCCTAAACTTTGCCAATCCGGATATGGTAGGACATACAGGTGACTTCGAAGCAGTTAAAAAAGCGGTGGAAGTCGTGGATTCATGCTTGAAAGATGTAGTAGAAACAGGCCTAGAAAACGGATACACATCCATCGTAATTGCAGATCACGGAAACGCCGATTACATGCTCAATGATGATAAGACCGTGAATACGGCTCATTCATTAAATCTTGTACCATTTATTGTCGTTGATCCCACTTACAAGGGCCAACCAAAACCGGGTAAATTGGGCGATGTAGCACCCAGCATTTTGCACCTAATGGGCATTGCTATTCCTGAAAAAATGACAGGTAATGTACTAGTTTAGAAACTACTTATTTAAAATTCAAAGGAGGGGTCATAAAGAGTCCTCCTTTTTTTATTCTTTTAACATTCGAACAACCTTCTTTTTATTATCATAAAACAAAGTGAAGTAGTATAGTCCGGATTTTAGGTCATCCGTTTGAACTTCATTATCAAGTATTTTTGTTTTTTTAACCAAAATTCCTTTTGAGTTGTGAATAACCAGGGAATCAGTTTTATTTGAGTAGGTTCGAACTACATTATTGAAAGGATTAGGATACAATAGCTTAGGATCAAAATCCACCTCATTACTTACTAAATCTTCATTATTACCAAGAATAGAAACTTTTATTACTTGTAAAGAGTTAAATCTATCTGTAACTTTCAAATAAATGTTATTATCTATTTGCGATATATAAGTATAATTAAAATATGGCTGTATAAAATCATTTAGCAATTGGGAGTCCCCACTTTCAAAAGACTTGTAATACAATCTTTTCATAGAATATTGAAAATACTCATCGTATAAAATGCCTTCTTTTGATATGCCAAGGATATTAAAATCTTTAATTTCTTCAAAGTTTCTAAATTTCTTTGCATTCAAATCAAAAATGCCAATAATTTTATATGATTTATTTTTTATTCTTATTAGATTGTTAGTGATAGATTCAAGTTCTACATCATTAAAAATAAAATCACTAACAATCTCTTTCTTGTCTTTAAAACTAAAGAATGTTAAAAAATCATTACTTTTTTTGAAAATACCATCGTCAAATTTTAACTGATAATTAACAAGTTTTATATCATAAAGTTCTGTTAATGAATTGTCATTATTACGTTTAAACAATTTCCTATGGAAGATCGAATTGAACAATGTCAAGTAAGTCTCATCACCATCTATAATTACTTGATTATCCAATGAATTAATTGATGAACTATTTAAAATTGGACTCTCAATTACTATTTCCCTACCATCATAAACGATAAACAATTTATTCTTTTCAAAATATCCCAGAATTCCACTGTAAGGCGGGTATCCATAAAACCTAAAATCCTTATCAATAAGTTTTTCTTCAATTTCAATGTTTAGAGTATTTAAATCAATTTTGACTTTTTCATCTTGATTATATGTATAAAAAACATCATCTTTAACATAACCTAAACTATAGTTTAAACCTTTAGGCAAGAACACTTTCTTGGTTGAATTTTTATCGTGAACTATCAAATCACGGCTTTGAGACTTATTATTAAAAATAAAGTAAAATAAGTATCTTTTATCTTGAATGATGTTTTGCGGATAATTATTACATTCACAACTGATTATATCTTTTAAATTTAGGGTATGGTCTCCATTTGCAAATACAATTTTACCATTCTCGAATACTCTTAATATGCTCAAATCCTTGTATTGGGCTTTAGGTAAAGTATTAAAAATTAATTGTCTAGTTTTTAAATCAACAATAATTATATGCCATTGGCTAGATCTATAATCAACTATTTCAAAGTATATTTTATTTTTAACATCATTATAAACTGCTTCTTGAGAAATTCGTCCCTCAAAATAATATTTTTTAAATGAATTCACTTTTTTATCCAATACAAATAAATTTACCTTACCTAAATACTCTATAGCGTATACTAATGTCAAAGAGTCATTGAAAATTATTTTTTTATTTTGATAAAAGGATTCTTGAAATTCATACTTATTTTGATTTTGAATCAATATGGCATTATTAGGTTGAGGTTTTTCCGAATTTATCAATAAAACATCATTTGAAATAAGTACTTTAAGATTGCTTTGAATTACATTTTTATATGGTAACAAGTTTATTATTGATTCTTTACCTGAAGAGTCTATAATTACAAAATCACTATTTCGATAATTTGAATTAATCCTATACCCTTTACTAATTCTTTTGTATTTTAAATTGTTAATTGAATCTAATACAAAGAACTTATCATTTAAAGTATAACTCATAAAATAGCCTGTCAAATCTATATTACTACCACCATGGGTTAATTTAAATATAGTTTCAGATGGAGGAGGAGCTAATGTAGTTTCAACTTTAATATTTTTACTAAAATCTTCAAGATCATAGCTCATAATTTTTGTAGAAATTATTTTACCATCTTCAGTATCGAATGCACCAAAAAGTATTTTTTCCTTTACTTTGATCATATTAAACGCTGAATTTAAAGATGGAAAGGGAACACCTGTTGACCCTAAATATGTAAAAACACCAAACCTGTAGTCACAAGAAAAACTTGCAATAGTTTCCATTTCAGGATAAATTTTTTTGTAGGCAATTGGAGTTATGATATTTTGAGTTATCCTTGTGTATTGAGACATATCTATTTCAAGAGAAAACAATTCCTTTTGCTTTTCAAAAATTAACCCTTTTGTAAAGTTAGACATAGGTATTTGTATGAATTTACCTTCTTCTTTATCATACATTATTTTTTCAGAATATAGGCTACCTATTAAAGTAAATCTCTCACCTAAGGGAGCAAAATCACCTAGCCAAACATATTCATTAATATTGTTTTTTCTAACAAAATTTAAATCCAAAACGACTAATTCATTAGAGCTATTAGATTTACTTGGTTTATACATTTGAATGTAAATATATGTTTCATCGCAGGAAAAGCTAATAACATTACCTTCAATTTTATTAATTAAAAGAACTCGGTTGTTTTCCAATTTTGTTTGTAAAAATATATCTGCTGTCCAGATATAAAGTTTATCATTGAAAACTTTTATACTTGGATAATTCCCAGATGTTGATAGTATATCTGAGTCTAATCCTTCAAAAAAAACAATTTCATCTTTCTCAATTTTTGCTAACTTAAATTGATTTTTATCATTCTTGGTTATAAAAACATTCTGATTTTGGTAAACCACTTTTTGCCCAAACCGTATGTTTTGTTTATTGTAAAATAATTGTTTATGAGTAGCTGGATCCCTCAAGTCTACTACAAATGGTAAACCATCTTGATTACTGTAATACAATAGATTTCCTTCTACTAACAACACATTTCCAAATGACCCACCGATATAACTTCTTACATCATTATTAAAATCCGTTATCTGAACTTGAGCTTTAACAAAAAGATAGGGAATTAAAAGTATAAATATTGATAAATAACGCATAATTAATACATTTGGATTATGCAGAGTAAGTAAATTAAAAAAAACGTAAATACTTATTTACCATAAATATAAGTACTATTCTAAACAATTAAAAATTGAAAAAGTAAAAACCAATAAGATCATTTTATTGTATCAAGAAACCCAGACTTTCCATATTAAAACTTACTTTTTCAAGGCAAAAATCATAAAACTTAGGTTAACATGTAAACAAATCACCTTAAAATACAAATCAAACAAAAAGATTAAAAATCATAGTCAAAAAACATGGATTTATCCTAATAATACAAAAATATAAACTACTTATTAATAATTATTTAAACACTTGCTAAAGATCGATTTACATTCTTCTAACATAAAACTTGTCTATACAACAAAGATATTACTCACAACTTGGTACAATTATTGAATCGTAATAATTGTATACGTGCACATTTGTACTCAACTAAAATAAAATAGCTTTCAACATCAGTACCTAAACGTACTATTAAAATTACGACTAAGACCAGATGATAAATAAAGAGTCTAAATTCAAAACAAAACATTACATTAATGTTTTTGCTGACGGAACTACTAGCAATTCTTTGTTTGGATCTCCTTACCAAACATTTATTCCTTCTATTGAGATCAATGAAACCAAGATCAAGTCAAGTAAAAATCAAGAGATAAATCTTGATTATTTAAATCTAGTTTTGTTTACACACAATCTTAGCGGAGAACTTATATATCTAAATCAAAAGGGAATTAAAAGCCTTGGTGAATCAAATCATAACGTACTAAATAAGAATATTAATGACATATTGAAGTACAATTCAGATTTCGATTTTCAAGCATATATGGAAGAAATCTATTCCTTTGGTGAAGCAAAGGGGCTTATAAACTTCATAAATGAGTTTGGGGGTAAAACAACTTGGGAATATAATTGTGCTAAAGCAAAAGAACAAAACTCCGACTTCGTACAAGGATACCTTGTAAATATTACAGAACAAGTACGAAAAGAAGATGATAACAAAAAAAGTCATTTTAAAGCCTTAAAAAAATTAGAGTCCAAAAATCACTTTTTGGCCAATTTTACGCATGAAATCAATACATTGATGAGCTCTGTGCAAGGATATGGACAAATGCTTAGTGAAACAAACCCTACAAAAAAACAAAGAGAATATATTGATTGTCTCAACCTAGCTTCAGATAGTTTGATCAAAATGAGTCATACTCTCTTGGATTTAGCTAAAATTGAAAGTGGCGAATTTAAACTTTGCAAAGAATCTGTTAATATAGAGGAATTTATACAGAATGTAAGAAAGATAATGTTGCCTCAAACCAAGGCAAAAAACTTACAATTTATACTTGAAATAGGAGAAAATATCCCTAAAGATATATTTTTAGATCCCAATTCTCTCAATCAAATATTACTCAATCTAATACGCAATGCGATTAAGTTTACACATTCGGGTTATATTAAAATTTCCCTTCAAATAAACAAGCTAGGGATCGAAGGCCATAGGCTAGAGTTCCTAATTGAGGACTCGGGCATTGGAATTTCAAAGGAAGATAAGGAAGTAATTTTTGAAAGATTTTCACAAATTGATTCTTACAAAATAAATACCCAAAAAGGATTTGGATTGGGATTGAATATCTGTTCTTCTTTGGTGGAACTGATGGGCGGGACTATATCAGTTGTAAGTAAGATAGATGTCGGCAGTACCTTTAAGGTTGTGATACCTGTTGAAGTCGTTAGCGAAAAACCTAGAAGCACGTATGAAAATAGACAAATTCAAGGTAATAAAATCTTACTTATCGACGACAATCTTCTCAATCTAAAATTAGGAAAAAAGTTGTTTGAAGATCAAGGGTGTGAAGTATCCACAGCTGATACGAAATTATCCATAGTTCAGTGTCTACGTAAAACTGAATTTGATTTGATTCTTTTGGATTGGGAGCTAAAAGATACCCAAGCTCCTGAGGTTATAGATTTTATAAAGAGTACATGTGGTAACTTACCAAAAATAGCATTGTATACTGCCCATGTATTCGCTAGTAAAGTATTGGAAGTTGCGGATCAGGTAGATGGATTTATTCGCAAGCCTATACAATCAAATACCTTGATCGATGAAGTTTCATCAATCTTGAATATAAATATTATAGATTTAGAATATATAAAAAACTTGTCCAATAACAACAAAGAGTTTGAAAACGAAATTCTAGAATCTGCAGTAGAAGTTTTAGAAAATGAATCCAAAGAAATCATTAAAGCACTACAAAAGAACGAAGTAAAAACATATGCTGCCATATTTCATAAATTGATTTCTACATATTCCGTATTAGGTATTGATACTACAGAAATTCAAAATTTTGAAAAAAATAATTTAAATTTAGCCGAAGCACAAGTTTTGGCACAAAAACTGTACTATACATCTATAAAAGCGAAGAACTCTATCGTTAGCTTTCTAACCTATAACCCTTTTTAATATGATAGTACACCTAATAGAAGACGAAACGTTACTACTGAAAATGCTCGATTTTAAGTTAAAGTCGGAGTTTCTAACAGTTTCTACTTCATCGAATGGTCTGGAGGCGATCGAACTTCTTAAGAAATCACTACCCGATGTAATCGTTACGGATATTATGATGCCCATGCTAAATGGACTAGAAGTAGTAAGCTTCGTAAGGAACGAACTTAAGCTAGATATCCCAATCATTGTACTAAGCTCCGCTAAGCATCAAAAAATTGTGGATGAAGCCATATCAATAGGTGCAAATGATTTTATTTCCAAACCATTTAATCCTCAACAATTAGTTGATAAAATCATAAAATTACATTCTGCTGCCTAATAAAATAAAAAATACATTATACGATGATTTTTACAAATTTTGGACATATTCTACTTAGCTCAGCTGCGAATTTGGCTTTTGTGTCCAATTTATGCCTTATCAGTTCACTATTAGCCATTACATTCATTGGATTTGTATTTGCCAACCGTCAATATAGCAATAAAGTAGACGAAAAAACCGAGCAAATAAAACAGATATGCCATACTTATATTACGGAAGTACTTTTTGGTGGTCATCAATACTTCGATGATATTGAATACCACAACTACATTTTTAGTTCAAAGTTTAGAAAACAAATACTCATTGGCGAAATGGTACGCCTTCATGATAATCTATGTGGCAATGAGGCCAAAATATTGGAAGATTATTATGTTTCGAGTCAACTCATAAAAGTAAGTTTTTCTAAAATATATTCTAGCAATAAAGACTTGGTTATAAATGGATTAACCGAGTTAGTTGAGTTCAAATCCAAGCATTATGTACGAATTCTAGAAAAGTTATTGTCAGAAACAGTTGATACAGAATTAAAAAACTATCTTCTTACTTCTATTCTTAAACTTGATCCAGAGAAAGGCTTAAACCTTATTATCCAAACCCAACACTTCCTGTCGGATTGGTTTCAATTAATAATTTTAAAAGAATTAGAAGAATTACAATTTTCTACTATTCCGAAACTCGAAGTTTGGCTTGAGAATTCCAATGAATCCGTTAGAATTCTCGGAGAACGCTTATACGCTATTTATAAACCTATTATGACTTTAGGATTTAGAGATATAGAAGAAAGAGAAGAAGAATTATTGACTAATTTCAGCACAGAAGTACATGAGCTAAACGAAATTGAGCGTGCTCTTGCCGAAATTTACGATCATGAATCTGAAGAAATCAAAGAAGAAATAATTAATACACTTACATTATTAAAATCAAAAATTAGATTACCTTTACAAGAAGATAGGATTAAGAAATACAAAGAGAGACCCTTGACCGAAAGAATCCTTCTTGAGTTTAAAAGTGCTTCAAAGCTTAAAATTTTAAAAAGGCGACTATATTATCTCTGGAAATATAGGCCTTAGCGACCTAATATGAGACGTATAATTGAACTTGGTATTGAGTTTGTGGAAAACGGCTTATATCACTATGCTGTTCTGATTATGTTTTCATATGTTATATTAGGAGTAATATCCGTTTTCTCTCTAAAAGCATATAAAAGAAGATCTAAGCATACCAAGTATCAAGATTTACTACCTTCGGCTCTGTCGCCTACTGTATCTCTTATTGCTCCTGCATATAATGAAGAGCTAAATATTGTTGAAAACATCAAATCGATGGTTTCCCTTCATTATTCAAACTATGAAGTGGTGATCATCAACGATGGTAGCAAAGACAATACACTAAGTTATGCTCTGGAAGCTTTCAAGATGGAGCCCGTTTCCTACGAGAAAGATAACAGTTTGGAATCTAAACCTATACGAAATGTGTACAGATCTACCCTTCCTACTTACGGCAATATTATACTTATTGATAAGGAAAATGGGGGAAAAGCTGATGCTCTCAACGCAGGAATAAGCTTAGCATCAGGAAAGTACGTAGCCTGTATTGATGTTGACTGTATATTAGAGCAAGATGCTCTACTCAAACTTGTTAAGCCATTTTTAGACTCAGAAAAACGTGTCATTGCCACAGGAGGAGTGATTAGAATAATCAATTCCTGTGAAATCGAGAATGGAGTTATTACTAATGTAACAGTACCTAAATCTTGGATTGCCAGAATGCAAGTTCTGGAATATCTTCGTGCATTTCTAATGGGGCGGATAGCCTGGGGGCGTGTTAATGGACTCATGCTTATTTCAGGAGCATTTGGTATGTTTGACAAAGAAATCTTAGTAAAATCAGGGGGTTACTATGTAAAAACCGTTGGAGAAGATATGGAGCTTGTTGTTCGTATGAGTCGATACATGATCGAAAACAACATTCCTTACAAAGTTGATTTTATTCCAGATCCTTTGTGCTGGACGGAAGCACCAGAAACGACAAAAATATTGGGTAGACAGCGAAATCGTTGGACGCGGGGTACAGTTGAAACTCTCAGGGAGCATCGAAAAGTATTTTTTAATCCCAAATATGGAACGCTTGGCATGATTAGTTATCCTTATTGGTTCTTTTTTGAATACTTGGCTCCTATTATTGAGTGCTTGGGTATAGTTTGGATTATTATTGCCATCATTTTGGGTATTGTGAATTGGCCGTTTTTCTACATAATGTCTGTCTTTGTATATACGTTTGTACAAATGGTCAGTATGTTTGCGATTTTCTGCGAGGAAATTTCCTATCACAGATACAAGTCTCACAAAGATATTTTATTGCTATTAGGAAGTGCTTTGCTTGAGCCCTTTATATATCATCCTTTTTTAGTTTACTCGGCTATTAGAGGGCATATAGATTATTACAAGGGTGTACATACTTGGGGAGAAATGACACGAAAAGGTCTTAAAACTACGTAACTTCCATGCTCAAGAAGATAGCTCAATTTAAAAACTCATTCAATTTCCTCGTTGCTATTTGTCTAATAATGAGCATACTAATGGCAATAAGTGACTTGTCTACTGCCATTCTTTATAAACCTAAGATTGATCGTGTAAGCCTCGATTACCTAAAAATCCCTTTGTTTGATTTAGGAATCGGTTTTGCCTTTATGATAGTCGTTTTCTTTCCATACATGGCACTCGTTAAGCTGAATCAAATAGTGGCTGAAGGCTTTGTATTTATTATGAGCTTTATCTTATTGCTTTGTAATATAGGGTTAAACAAGTACTACTCTACAGCCAGAGTGGCTCTTGGAAGCGACTTGTATGGATATAGTTGGGAAGAAATCCAAGATATTGTCTCTAAGTCAGGAGGATTTGATTTGCAAAAAAATGCAATTTTCATCCTTTTCCTTAGCATATTTGGTTTTCTAATTTACCTATTTCGATTTTATATTGGTAAAATTCGCTATTTACTATTGCCCTTAATGTTGGGTGGGGTATTTTTTCTTCTTAGTTCTTTTATTAGCACACGTTCATTTACGAATCTATCCTTCTTTATCACGGATAGTATTCAATATTCGCAGCAAAAAACGAATAAAGTAAAAAAAACTAAGAAATATCTACAACCAAACGACACATATCCTCTTTTCGTAGAAAATTCATTAAGTGAAAACATTATCGGTCAAAACCTGAATTTAAAAGCCGAAAAACCCAATATCGTCATTATTGTAGTAGAAGGTATGGGGAGAGATTTTATGGGGAAAGGGGCTCAATTCCCTGGATTCACACCATTTTTAGACTCCCTTTCACAGAAAAGTCTGTATTGGTCTAATTTCGTAAGTAATGCAGGTAGAAGCTTTGGTGCTTTGCCTTCTATCATGGGTTCTGTTCCTTTTGGAGAAAAGGGTTTTATGGAAATGGAAGAAATTCCCGATCATTTTTCATTAATTACCCTTCTGAAGCAAGAAAACTATGCTACGAACTATTACGAAGGAAGCGATGCATTTTTTGATAGAAAGCTAAACTACCTCAATGCAGTTGGTGTCGAGAATATAGTAGACGATAAAACATTTGAAAAAAACTATGTAAAAACTCCACCTAGTAAGTCTGGTGATTCCTGGGGGTATCCTGATAGCGAATTGTTTAGAAAATGTTTGACCATGATGAACCCTATCGAAAAACCCAGATTAGATATCATATTTACAATTTCCAATCACGAACCTTTCATCATACCCAATCAAGATCATTATCGTAAAATCGTAGAAAAAATTGTAGAAAATGGTGATTTTGGAGGAGAGGAAGAAGATATAATTGAAGAATTCAAAGATGTTTTTTCTGCCGTTTATTACACAGATGAAAGCATTAAGAATTTCATTAATACCTATAAAAAGAGCCCCAATTATTCCAATACTGTATTTGTCATAACAGGAGATCATCGATTGATTCCAGTTCCGATGAAGGACGATATTTGTCGATATCACGTCCCTTTGATCATAAGCAGTCCCCTATTAAAAGCCCCCAAAGAATTCAAAGGACTAAGCTCTCATATGGACATAACACCCAGTATTTTATCCTTATTAAAAAACTCTTACAAGGCAAATTTTTCGAAAAAACTACCTTTTATCGGCAAGGGACTTAGTTCTTCCGTAGAATTTAGTGGAGGCAAAAAAGAGATACCACTTATGCGATACAAAGGGGCTTTCAAAGACCTTATTTATGATGGCAATTTTCTATGCGATAATCGTTTTTATAAAATCAAAGACAATTTGGCCATTTCAGAAAATTATGATGGAGATGTTTCTTCTCAAGTGAATACACAGCTTGAAAAATTCAAGGAAGTCAATAATTACGTAACTTCTCAGAACAAAATCATTCCAAGCAATCTATCTTTAAACACAGGAATTGAAAAAATAACTTCGGAAGAAAAGAAAAGAGTTGCTAGCCTTACGAAACTAGAAGGTAATTACGAAAATTACATGGTCGCTCGTAAACTAGCCTTTAATGGGAGAAAAGACGACGCTTTGTTTCTATGCAATTATCTGTTGAAACGTAACCCAGGCAGTTCAGAAACACGAACTCTAAAGGGAAGGCTATTGGCTTGGAAAGGGAATTATGAAACCGCAGAGAAAGAATTCCTCTTCGTTCTAAAGCAAGATCCAAAATACAAAGACAGTTATAGAGCTTTGCTTTCACTCTATTGGTGGCATGGAAAAAAAGCGAAAGCACAAGAAACATTTGCCCTCGCTCAAAAAAATACAGATGCCAATCCTGAATATATGTCAGAACTGAGAATCCTTTTGTCTAAAGCTAGTAAATAACGTAGTGAACATTGAGTAAAATCTTAAAACGTATATTTCTCCTATTTTGGTGCTTGATTATGCACTTTTCTGGTCTTGCTCAAATTGGGGATCCAGATGAAGAGTTTAAAAAGGCAAGAGAATTGGCATTTTCTGGCAAAAAAATGGAATCTCAGGATTTATTACTCAAAATTCTCGAAAAATATCCCAATTATGCGGATGTAAGACTATTTTTGGGTAATGTTTATGGTTGGGATGGTAAATATGACAATGCCCGCAAACAGTATCAACACCTCATTGGTCAAAACGAAAAGGTAAAAGAGTATTGGATAGCTATTATCAAAAATGAAATCTATGCCGATGAATCCGTAAAAGCTATGACTTATGTTTTTCAAGGGCTAAATGTGTTTCCAGGCGATCCAGATATAACTATTTTAAAAGCACGTGTTCAAAATTTTCAAAGTAAGCCTTTTGAAGCACTTTCCACGCTACGTAATTATACAAAGCAATACCCCAAAGACACTCTTGTTCCCAAATATTTGTCTACTTTCAAAAAAGACATGGCTCTCAACAACGTGGCCATTGGCACTGGCTTGGATGTTTTTTCCGAAACCTTTGACCCCATGCGATTCTATTATCTACAATATGGAAGAGCAACACGGAAAGGGTCAATTATAGGCAGGTACAATCTCCAAAGACGTTTTGGTAGCTATGGATCTCAGTTTGAAATAGATGCTTATCCATCATTAGGTAAGGGAGCTTATGCATTCGTGAATTTGGGTTATTCACAATCTTCCATTTTTCCAAGTTTTAGGTATGGTGTTCAAATCTATAAAAGTTTGCCTCGTGCTTATGAAGCTTCATTGGGTGTGCGTTATTTGAAATTCAATTCTCCACTTTACATTTATACAGGATCACTTGGTAAATATTTTGGAAATTCTTTTGTTTACGCAACTCCCTTTATTATTCCTTCTCGTGAGGGTGTTAGTCGCTCTTTAACCCTCCATTATAGAAAATACGGTGCCAACAAAGATCAATATTTTGGTATTAGGGTTAGTGGAGGTATATCGCCTGAGTTTAATCGTTTCATTGATGCTGTTAATAGTCAAAATATCCTTAATCTCAAATCCCAATCGGTAGGCTTCAACTACAATTTCAAGGTAAAAAATAATTATAACTTGATTTCTACGCGATTTATTTTGGAACACACCCAAAATCAAAATGATGGATATATCTGGATTTACTCCATGGCTATCAGTTATGATTTCACCTATTAGTCTGAAATTTTATGATATTGAAATCTTGACGTAACTTAGGGCTATGGTATACATTTGATTTATAAAAAGGCCACTTTTCATATTTTGCATCTTCATCGTATTTTCATTCACAAAAAATGAAACTACCCCTCCTATTTGGGGTTTTTTTGCCCATAAATTTATCAATCGTATGGCTGTTTTTAGCCTACCTCCCGAAATGCTCGGATTCTACAAGAAACATATCGTTTATATTGAGGAAAACGCAGTAAATCCAGATCAAAGAAGGTATGCCATTAAAGATGAAGCCCCCAAGCATTATATAGATTGGGATATGTATTCAGATTCACTACAAAAAAAGCTTCCTCAACTTTATTTCTCAGATGCTGAAAAACTCCTAAGTCGTGACACAATAATGGCTCATGGTATAGTACCATGGCAAATACAAATGATGACGTATCAGTTAACTCAGGCATTTGAAGGCAAAAACTCCTCTAAAATACTAAAAATAAGTGCGGATCTAGGGCATTATATTGCGGACTCCAATGTACCACTTCACACTACAAGAAACTACAATGGACAATTGACGGATCAAGTAGGTATACATGGATTTTGGGAGTCTCGTCTACCTGAGTTGTTTTATGAAGATTACGATCTTTGGGTAGATAAAGCGGTTTATGAGAAAAATGTAAAAAAACGCTCTTGGAATGCCGTTTTGAACGCACATTCCGCCTTGGATAGTGTCCTCAAGTTTGAAAAAAGGTTAACGGAAACGTTTGGAAAAGATAAAAAATACACTGTTGAAGAACGGAACGGGATTACTACAAAACAATATTCCAGAGGTTTTTCAAAAACCTATCATAAAGAACTTGAAAATCAGGTAAATCGCCAAATGAGAGCGTCTATCAAAATGGTGGCAGACCTGTGGTATACCGCATGGGTAAATGCAGGACAGCCCGATTTATTGAAGTATGATGAACCCAAAATAGACGCTAGTGAAGACAAATTAGAGAAAAAAGCATGGCTTCAAAAGATATTGGACGTAAGAAAAGAATCCGATGATAAATAATAAGGTATATAAAACGTTTTTAACCAGTATTAAGCCCATAAAAGTGCTCAATTTAGTAAAAAAGGTATTCCTAGTTATTTTGTTTATGTTAACGAAGCTAGACTCCCTAGCCCAAGTCGATTTGGCTTTGCTTGTAGAAAACATTCAACTAAAAAACGAATTCATTCGAACCACGAAAATCGTAAATGCCCCGCAAACCATAGGTGAGCTTATCGATAGCAAGGGATCCAAAATCTCCCTAAATCTAAAACCCAACCTCGAATCCGCCCTAAGAATCTATCTAAATAGTCAAGAAGTAAACCCAAAAGGAAAACAAATAGAAATAGATATAAAAAGCTTTAAACTTGAAGAAAAAATAGAGGGAAATCTGATTACTGGAAGCATCAAAATGGAAATTTCCGCTCGTGTATACCATGATATTTCTTGGCAAAAACTGTGTTCGGCCAATAGCTCAGCGACATACCAAAGAAGTTCAAAAAACATTCCATATGAGCTCATTAGAAAACAAATCCAGTCTTGTATAGATAAAAACTACCTATATATAAAAAACCATATTCAAAAAAACAAAAATTCGATTGAAGCCTTTTCTACTTCATCACAAGTTGTAATTTACCCTTTTAGAAATGTACCTAATGCAGACACGCTATATTATCAACAAAGAGCTGTAAAATGGGATGACTTTCGTGCCAAAACAAAATCAAAAACACCATACGGAGCTATGATTTTCGCTAGTTTTGGCTATAATTCACGGGTTTATACGAATCAAGGAAAAATAACTATGGAAATATATCCCATGGTATATATGACAAAGGATATGTCTTGGGCTCGATCAGAAATGAAAACCTCATACGCCTTAGATCACGAACAGCTACATTTTGATATCTGCTACCTTACAACCTTGGAGTTTTTGGCTAATATCAAAGCTCTGAAAGCCATTTCGGAGGATGAGCTCATCAGTAAAGTAAAACTTGCATACTTAGACTTTTATAGAAAATCATATGCGACTCAAGAAACATATGACGAAGAAACCAACCACTCTCTTGTAAAAGAACAACAAGAAGCTTGGACAAAAAAGATTCGACAACAAGTAGCCCAATTTCCAATGAAAACTATCTTTGATAGGTGAGTAAGCTATTTCTACTTCAATGCCTTTCGTCAGGTCTTTACTTCGTAAATAAAATTTTGTTAAGTTTAGGACGTTCGTCTGGTTGGTGGTTTGGTACAGCAGCAGCAGTTTTTGGTTTTGTCTATTTCATTTTCTTAGGTTCATTACCTTTAGCAGGCTTGGAAGTATGCTTTATATTACTTCTTATTTATGGACTTTTAAACCAAACCAGAAGCATAAAGATGTCTAAATTACTATATGTTGCACTTATATGCTTTTTAGTCACCCTCTATTTTTTACAAAAAGAAGCAAGCATATTAGAACTGTACATTGTAGTGAGCTTTGTATTGGCTGTTTATTTCCTAGCAGACCAAAAACACATTTTGGGTTGGACAATTATGCTTACAGCTCATATAAGTATGGCCATTTTTACTTTCGAAAAAGAGCAATACATTTTTTCTATTTTTCAAGTTCTTTCATTTTTCATAGCTTTAAAAACTATCTTAAAGCCTTACAGCAAGCCAAACTCATAGCCTTCACTTTTTGCGAATTGCAAAAAGTGAGGTAAAATTGCCCTCAGATTCTCAGCTGCTTTTTTACTGTCATGGAACAATACAATTGAACCATTCTCTGTAGCATCTATTGTTTTCTGAAGGCTTTTTTGTGCCAATCTATCCATTTGATAATCCTTACTCAAAACACTCCACATGCATATTTGATACTCAGAAACCTTCTCATATTGACTCTTTCTAATTCTCCCATATGGAGGCCTAAAAAGCAAATTCTCATACCCTCTTACCTCATTCAATACATCCTGACACCTCCTTACATTATCAACATAGACTGATTCTTCCGTTTTCCAGCCATTCAAATGATTATACGTATGATTTGCTAGAGTATGTCCTTGTTGATAAACCTCTTTCGCCAAACTTACATTTCGATCAATATTCTCTCCAACCATAAAAAAAGTAGCCTTCGCATTGAACCTTTCCAATTCTTTTAAAACAAAAGGGGTAATTTCTGGCACAGGTCCATCATCAAATGTCAAATAAATTTTTTTCTCGTCTTTAGGCATTCTCCAAAGGAAAAAATCAAAAATAAAATCAAGGATTCGAGGCGTTCGGGTCATACTAGTTCCAATTTCTATTTTTCCAAGTATATGCTTGTGGTTTAAAAAACGACCGTATCCCTATATAAACCACATAATATTTATAAACGATTTGTAACGGTAAAATATACCAAAGGCTTTTAGTTTTTCCCATAAAATTTAGGATCAAACCTATAAACACCACTTCACAAACATATCTAAACATAACTAACTCCCAAGCCCCCATCAGTTCCAAACCAATTGTTATGAGATTTACTAAAAAAATGAATATGGCTAAAAACTGCGGCTTAATCGAGTTATATGAATTCCATTTACTTGCCCATCGCAAGCGTTGATTTATAAAACTCACCAAATTCTCTGATGGTTCGGTATAAACCAAAACGTCTTTTGATTTAATAAACGCCACTTTTTTTGAATCCAAGGCATACATCGTATGATACAAAAACTCATCATCTCCGGAGCCCAAATTTTGATTGGATTCGTAGGGATTCAGTTCTAAAAAAACAGACTTCTTGAACGCCATATTTGCCCCACTACACATGGTAGGAGTATTCAACTGTAAAGACACAGCACCCATTCCCATCAAAGCTGCAAATTCCATTATCTGAAAATTGCTAAAAACAGTATTCTTTGTCGTTGAATTTTCAAAAGAAACTAGGCCAAATCCAAAATTCAAATCTTTCCCAATAAACGAGTGAGAATATCCCTCCAAAATAGTCGATGGAAGTATACAATCAGCATCTGTACATAAAACAAATGGATGGATAGCTTGCTTTACCCCAAATTGGATCGCACTTTTTTTAGAAAAATTCCCTTCGGGCAAATCTAAGACCCGAACAAGAATCTTACCTATATAGTCTCTGGCAAGTAATGCTCCATTATCTTCAGAATGATCATTAACAAGGATAATCTCAAGCTCAGAGTATCTAAGATTTTGTAAGTTATCAAGAAGCCTTATTATATTTTTCTCTTCGTTTCTAAATGCAATTACAATCGTAAAAGGTAGAATAGTTGCATTCTTCTTTTGACTATAAATCTTACTCCAAACGTAGCTAGCAAATACAACAGCTATACCGTAAACAAGTATGAGAATTCCCCATATCATTTGCTCCTAAAGTTTAGGATATAACCCACAATTGCAGGAAAAAACACATTGAGTATGGTAATTAAGGAAAAAATGAATACGATTAAGCTAAGATCCATTCCATATCCCATGCATATTTTACTTAAAAGCATAGCTCGTATACCAACCTCATTGAAAACCATTAAACCCGAGCTAAACGTCTTTACAAACAGACTAACACTTGTGAACGCATAGATGTCCAAAATAGCTACCTCCAACCCTAAAGACTTAAAAACCAAATAATATTGAATCAAGTATACCATATTTCTAAGAATAGTAAACAAGAAAATAATAATTTTTAACGAAAAACTTATTTTTGAAAATTTTAAAGTCTTACCTAAATACCCCTCTTTATCTATTATGCTAAATCTTTGGTAATCAAACAGTAAAACAAATAAATAAACAGCTAGCAATACTCCTATACAATAAACTAGTGTGTTTGTACTCCAAGGAAAATACAGAGATTTAACCAAAATCAATGCAGGTAGTACGAATAAACCGATTACCCAGTTTTGAACTTGACTATTGTAAAAATTCAAGAACAATGCTTTGGGAATAACTTTCCAAGAAAACTCTTTAACTCTCCCACCATAATCCCCGATCATAAAGGGCGTAAACAACCCTAAGCTAGTACCAAATAAAACAGAAAACGTAGACTTAGCAAAAGAATAATTAGGAATTAAAGACATTATCATTTTCCGCCACTTTACGATTTCCAAGGCATAATTAACGAATACAAACACAATACATAAAAAAATATAAGAAAAATCGAGCTGGTGGCAATAGGCAGAAAAATACGTTATAAACGACCCGTTTATTTTGCTGTAAATGAAATAAACCAATACACATCCTATTATTATATTGGATAATGTGCGAAAGTTTTGGGACATCTGCATGAATTGCCCATATTTGCTCGTAATTGATTGTAAAACTCTCATTGGAAACAAAAGTAAAAGAAAAAATCATATTGGGGGTAGATCCTGGCACACGTATTATGGGTTATGGCGTAATTTCCGTTAAAGGAAACCAACTTTCCATTATTCAGTATGGAGTAATTCGGCTCGAGAAGTATCCTAGTCATGAAATGAAGCTCAAAAAAATATTTGAACGTATAGTACAAATTATCACAGAATACTTACCTGATGAAATGGCCATCGAAGCTCCTTTCTATGGAGAAAATGTACAGTCTATGCTAAAACTTGGTCGGGCACAAGGAGTAGCCATGGCTGCAGCCCTTTCTAGAGAAATTCCAATCGTTGAGTATTTACCAAAGAAAGTAAAGCAAAGTGTCTCTGGTAACGGCAACGCCAGCAAGGAGCAAGTTGCCTATATGCTAGAGAAGCTGTTTAATGTATCCCTTGACAAATCCTTTTTCGATGCAACAGATGCTGTTGCTGTAGCAGTTTGCCACTATATGCACAAAGGAATCAAAAAAGGAACAGCCAATAGTTCTAAAAAAAATAACTGGTCTGCATTTTTAGCAGAAAATCCAGACAAACTCAAAAAGTAGCAAACCTATTTGAAATCAAGCTATTCCTTCAATTCAGTTAAAATTTCAAGTAAAATATAAATTTATTTTTCAACTTTTTTTGTGGTTTAATTTTGTTAAAAAAGGAAAGCCCTCTATATTTGCATTCCTTTTCGGAGGAGAGATGGGTGAGTGGCTGAAACCAACAGTTTGCTAAACTGTCGTACTGGAAACGGTACCGCGGGTTCGAATCCCGCTCTCTCCGCAAACAAAAGAACACCTCGGGGTGTAGCGTAGCCCGGTCATCGCGCCTGCTTTGGGAGCAGGAGGTCGCAAGTTCGAATCTTGCCACCCCGACAGAAAAACTTGAGCAGCATGTCTGCTCTTTTGATTTCTGAGGGTTCCGTAGCTCAGTTGGATAGAGCAACAGATTTCTAATCTGTGGGTCATAGGTTCGAATCCTATCGGGATCACTTTTTAAGGCCTCTTCTGAGGTCTTTTTGTTTTTATCAATATAGTTGTAACTTGCAATTTCAATTTACCTAAACAAGTTACCTGACCACTATGAATACTCTTTTTTTCTGCCCCAAATGGGGTCAAGAACAATTAAGCTGGGACGACTTTTGTAAAAAAGTCAAGGACAATGGATACGATGGCGTAGAGGCTGGACTAAATATAGATAATGATGAAGGGGAAGAGGCATTCGATGCTTTGACGAAATATGGCTTAAAGTTTATTGGTCAATATTATCAATCATTTGAGTCCGATTTCAATCTACATATTCAAAACTTTGAAAAGTACATACGATATTTATCAAAGTTTAGAACCATTAAAATAGACTCCCAGACGGGTAAAGATTATTTTACGGTTTCCCAAAACGAATCGTTGTTTGAACTGAGCTCACAGTTAGAAGAAGAATTAGGCATTACAATTTGTCATGAAACGCATCGAAATAAGGCACTCTTTGCTTCACATGTTTCTAAATCTTATTTAGAAAATAATCCTAAACTAAAGATTACGGCTGATTTCTCCCATTGGTGCAATGTGTCTGAAAGCTTGCTAGAACAGCAACCAGAAGCTGTCGAGATTGCTTGCAATAGAGCTTTTCATATACATGCAAGGGTCGGTTATTCTCAAAGTGCTCAAGTCGTAGATCCTAGATTAGAGATGTATAAAGATGAACTTACTGCACATGTTAGTTGGTGGGATCGTATAATAGATCTACGTAAATCTGACCCTGAATTTATCATGACCATAACACCTGAATTTGGTCCTTTTCCGTATATGATCCATTTACCAGATTCAAAAACACCCATATCTAATCAATGGGAAATCAATTTATTTATGAAAGAACTGCTCAAAAACCGTTATCAATAGCCCATGATTACTATATCGACCCAAGATCAAGGATCAAAAAACAATCTCCAAATAAATTACCCTTACCTTACCAAAGTAAGCTTGGCTAGTGCTCTGGGTGGTCTGTTGTTTGGATTCGACACTGCTATTATTTCAGGAGCAATAAGTGGTATTGAAAAACATTTTGGACTAAATAATGTAACACTTGGATGGGCTGTTAGCTGCATACTTATAGGCTGTGCAATTGGAGCTTCAGTTGCCGGTATATTAAGTGACAAATTTGGTAGAAAAAATATTTTAATCCTTTGTGCAGTACTATTTGGACTTACAGGATTGGGAGTAGGATTATCGGATAGCCTGACCGTTTTTGTTTTGTTTAGAATATCCAGTGGCTTGGCTGTGGGTGCAGCTGCCATGGTAGCACCTATGTACATTGCTGAAACGGTACCGAGTGAAATTAGAGGCAAATTAGTTTCTGTTTATCAGCTAGCCATTGTTTTTGGTATTTTGTTAGCTTATTGTACGAATCTAAGTTTTAGCGGAGTTAAGGAAGATTGGAGGTGGATGTTCTCCTCACAAGTTGTTCCATCTGTTTTGTTTTTGGTATGCTTACTCTACATACCCGAAACACCTAGGTGGTTATTGGGTGCTGGGAAAAAGGATATGGCCTTTGATGTTCTGAAGAAAATTGGTGGACAGTCATATGCTGTAGCTGAGCTTTCAGCCATAGAAAATGGCTTTTCTAAAAGCAAAGAGACTGGCTACAGCGAGTTATTGAATATGCCTACCTTAAAGGTGCTTTTTATGGGGTGTATAATTGCTACTTTTCAGCAAATAACTGGTATAAACGCAATACTTTATTATGCACCAGAAATCTTTAAATTGACTGGGATTGATACTACTCAAGCTCTTCAAAGCAGCATTGGTATAGGAATAGTGATGTTTTTTAGTACATTGATAGCTATTTTTTATGTTGATAAATTCGGAAGAAAATCTCTTTTGTTTTGGGGTTGTTTATTGATGGCTATATCACTAGTAGTGGTTGCATTATGTTTTAAAATGTCCTATTTCGACAACTACTTGATTTTTATATTTCTATTGATTTACATAGCTAGTTTTTCTGCTAGTTTGGGAGCTGTAACTTGGGTCATTATTTCTGAGATTTTTCCCAATAAAATTAGAGCTTTGGCCATGTCAATCAGCACGTTGGTCTTATGGATTGCGGATTTTGCAGCAAGCTATGCTTTCCCTATATTCAATATGAAATATGGTATATCAACCACGCTGAGTATTTTTGTAATTTTATGCATTGTTTATTGTGTGTATATTTGGATTATGATACCTGAAACAAAAGGTAAATCGTTGGAAGAAATCGAAAAAGAAATAATTTAAGACTAAAATGAATACGAGTGATCAGTTTGTGATTAATGGAAGTGTAACAGAGGCAAATATTAGATTTTATCATGACTATGGCTACTTAATTGCCAATGACTTACTAAGCCAAGATAAAATTTTGACCCTGAAAAAAGATACAGCTAAAATTTTTAGAGGTGAGTATGGAAGTATCGATGGCATGTTGCCAGTAGAAGCAAATGAAACGGATGATGATGTACTCAAAAAATATGTAGCGATACATTTCCCCCACAAAATATCCCCTGTGATATTCGATTTCCTAAAAGAAGAAAGCATAGTAGACGTTTTGAAAGGTATCGTTAGCCCTAATGTAAAATGTATGCAAAGCATGCTATTTGTAAAAGGACCAGGAAAAGCTGGACAAGCATGGCACCAAGACGAATTTTATATTCCCACAAGG
>JBOFGX010000222.1:0-5142 GCA_051649345.1 Leadbetterella sp.
CCTAACAAAGACATTAGGATCGTTTACCAAGCGGTTCGCTAATTCAACTTTCTGATCATCTGAATACAAATCTTTCAATGCTCGCACCGCGACTATCCTATGATCCATGTTGGTTGAACGTAACAAATCTTCAGCTTCCTTTTTTCCTTGAGCTCCTAACTTTGATAGTAACCAAATAGCTCTTGCCTGAATAAATGGATTGGTATCATTTAAAAGATTTTTTACTTTAGGCAATGCTTGATTCCCGTTGGCCAACAAAGCCAAATAAGCAGCATAACGAACATTAACAGCTGAATTTCTAAACGCTTGTATTTGGTCATCTATCGTAGACAAACTCAACTTAGGATTCTTAAGTTTTTTATTTTTGGGTGTGATTCTATAAATTCTACCATACCCTGCCTTATCGTTCATTTGATGCCCGCCAACAACTGCATCATACCAATCAGCAACATAAAGTGCTCCGTCTGTCCCTACAACGGCATCTGAGGGTCTAAACCATTTGGATTTATCTTCATTAAAGCTCGTATTATTCCAAACATATCCTTTATCATCCTTTTTGTTAGAACTTAAAAATATACCGCCTTTGCCTTTGAGATTATAGCCAGAGCCCGTCTTTACGGGGTTATAAGCAAATAATACATTCCTTCCCGCGTCGCCACTTAATAGCATCCCTCTGTATTTTTGCCCTAGTTCATCTCCTTCCAACCTAACCACACCCGTAGGTGAGCCAGCACCGCTATTATCTCCCGCGTTCAATACATCTGGGTCTTGTTGATGCCAATGAGCATTCCACATATCTTGTCCTGGACGTTGATCAGCATTCCAATACCGTGTACCATCATTTGAGAAGTAGCCTAAATTCCCAGTTTCCATCATCCAACTAACACGGCACGTAACCACCTGATCATCATTATCATTTTGCCACATATCACCATACGAATCTATATATGTTTCGTAGGAGTTCCTGAAATTATGACCCAGAACTTTAAGACCCGTTCCGTCTGGATTTATGCTGAGTTCTAAGCCACCTACCCATACACGACCATCGTCGCTTTTCAAATTGGGCGTATTGGCATTACTTGCTGGAGAACCACCAAAGTACAAACTCCCAGATCTTAGCATTTTGCCTGATCTATCTTTTACTATATGTGGGCCCGCATTTCCAACATTAAAATGAAATTTACCATCAGGACCAGCCAATGTAGAATGTAAGGAATGATCATGATCTTTACTTCCAAAACCTGTCAAAAGTATTTCTTTTTGATCTGCTTTGTCATCTCCATTCGTATCCGTATAAACGATCAAATGGGGTGCACATGATACTACGACCTTATTACCTAATACGGCAATTCCCAATGGTGCAACAAGATCATTATCTTGAGCAAAAACTTTTGAACTGTCCGCTTTACCATCTTGATTGACATCTTCTAAAATCACAATTCTGTCACCTTGGGAATGGTGATAAAATTGTGTAGAATCATTTTTAAACTTTCGATAATTTACTCCCTCCGCGACCCAAATTCGACCTTTAATATCTACATCCATATTGGTAGGATTGTACAACATCGGTGACTCAGCCCAAAGCTTAACTTCTAAATCAGCAGGTAAATAAAGATTTAGATCTTCTCCACTTTTAAAAAAAGGAAACAATACAAAAAACACAACACTCAATAAAAATTTCATATTTAGGTTTAATTTTGAATTTTATGCCAGGAGATCCCTAACAAATTGATTATTTTTCAAATAACTATCAAACATAAGTTCGCCTTTGGGCACAGCTCCTTCTATTTGTATAGCACCTGAATAATTAATATCCTGAAGGCAAGTAAGTACTTTTGAAAAATCTACACGCCCTTTTCCGAGCAGAGCTCCGTTCTCTTTGAAATGAAACTCACAAATTTGTTTTTTCTTACCTAACCAAAGTATCTCTTCGTAGATATTATATCCCATTTTTTCAGAATTGGCGACATCATAATAAACTTGAACGTTTGGCGAGCCAACTTTATCAATGATATACATATGCTCCTGTGCACTTAGCCAAGACTCAATACCCAAAATTATTCCTTTCTTTTCTGCCTTGGGAACGATATCTTTTAGCTTCTGAATCACGGCATCGGTTCCTTTTGGATCATTTTTAAGGTCTCCTTTTTCAAAAAAAGCCAACAAAACTACTTTAACTCCCAATGATTTAGCGACATCAATTGAGTCAGCTACCCAATTATCAGTCATTGGGTCAGATTTATAGGGATAAAAATTTAGTTCTCCAATACCTAAACCCGAAAAACCAACTTTAAAAATCTTGGATAAGGATTTATATGCTTCTTGTACATCTTTTTGGCGTAAATGCATATCGTTTGATTTAAGCCCAAGGCTCAATTGTACTCCATCCAGACCTATTCGCTTGGCCATTTCCATAGAACCAATATTGGACATATTATCTATTGACCAATCACATGCCCCAATTGTATATCTCGATTTAGTATCATTTTGATATTCCAAAAGAGTTTTATGAATAGATCCAAAAACCATTGCACCAGCAGATGATTTTAAAAAGGTTGATCTGTTTATTTTCATGTAAATTATTTTATGTAAATTTACCTATTAATAGATTATTTTTAAATCAAGCGTACCACATACGTAAGATAGTATGCTTATATAATATTTTGTGCAAAAAAAATGTTTTATCTACTAACAAACTCTACTTTATGAGAATCCTGATTTGTCTAGTGTTCTTTATTTTAAATTTTTATGGAGCCAATAGCCAATCTTTGAAAGAGATAGTTAGTCAAGATACTATTAGTAAAAAAATGCTAGCCTATGGTGCTTATACTAGCAACCACAGTTCCTTGTTAGGTGGATTAGTATTACGATCAAGCATTTCTCATCCTACAAAGGATAATGTAAACAGGTATTTTTATATCGACCTTACTAACATAAAAAACTACAGAGAAATAAATAACACCCAGTATCAAAATACGGCTCCTTACGTATTCGGTAAGAGGAATTATTTTTTTGTATTACGTCCACAATATGGCAAAGAGGTACGTATACTAAATAGTGTCAACACAAACAACCCCAACTTCAGTTATATAATTGCTGCAGGCCCATCATTTGGCTTACAAAAACCCTACTTGATTAAGTATGGTGACATCAAAAATCCTTTGACTGAACAATTTGACCCTTTATTACATGACGATTTAAACAAAATTTATGGTAAAGCCCCCTTTTCTGAAAGATTGTTTAAGGACATCCAAATTATCCCCGGCATCAATGTAAAAGCGGCTATTAACCTTGATATCAACTTATTTGGAAGTAAAGTATCAGGCCTTGAACTCGGAATTATTGGGGAATATTTCTTCAAAGAACCAGAAATTTTTGCCCCTAAATTTGCAGAAAATGAACAGCTCTTTGCTCACGTATATTTATCTTTGTACTTCGGAAACGAAAAATTGGTAAGCAAATTTAAAAGAAAGAAAAAAAGTGACACAGGTTCAAGAAAGAAGTAAAAAGCCAGATTGGCTTCGTGTGAAGCTACCAATTGGGGAGAATTTTCGAAAAGTAAGGGAGATTGTAGATCAAAATAAACTTCACACAATCTGCCAAAGTGGAAATTGTCCCAATATGGGTGAGTGCTGGGGAGAAGGCACTGCTACATTCATGATCTTGGGAAATGTATGTACTCGAAGCTGTAGTTTTTGTGCCGTTGCTACAGGGAGACCCAATGAATATGATACGGATGAACCTGATAGAGTGGCAAATGCTATCCTTACCATGGGAGTCAAACATGCCGTAATAACTTCTGTCAACAGAGACGAACTGAAAGATAAAGGTGCTGAAATTTGGCACCAAACGGTAGTAAAAACCAAGCAACTCTCTCCTAAAACTACCATAGAAACCTTAATTCCTGATACTAAATCTGATTGGGATGCTCTATACAGAATGATTTCTGCTGGACAAGAGGTAGTTTCTCATAATATGGAAACCGTAAAAAGTCTCTACAGGAAAGTCCGTCCCCAAGCGAAATATGAACGTAGCTTAGAACAGATTAGACTTACAAAAGAATTTGGAAAACGAACCAAAACAGGCATTATGCTTGGTCTGGGTGAATCCAAAGATGAGGTTTTGCAAGCCATGGATGATTTAGCTGAAAATGGTTGTGATATACTTACGCTGGGGCAATATTTGCAACCCACCAAAATGCACCATGAGGTAATAGAGTTCATACACCCAGATCTCTTCGCAATTTATAAAGAAGAAGGATTAAGTAGAGGAATTAAATATGTAGAATCCGGTCCTTTGGTACGATCAAGCTATCATTCTGAAAGGCATGTAAATGTCTGAAAATCAGGAAATATATGACTTTGCCATTTGTGGTGCAGGACTAGCTGGATTATATACTGCATACAAACTTGCCAATTCAAAGTTGCCGTTCTCAAGAATTCTAATAATTGACAGAGAGCAAAAAAATAAAAACGACCGATCGTGGGCATTCTGGGCCAAAGAATCTATTAGTGATATTAAACCTCTAAAAGTTTGGAATACGATTAAAATCGTGGATAGGCTCAATAAAGAAAATGTATTACCATTAGGTTCATATTCCTACAACTTTATCAAAGGAATAGATTTTTACTCCCATATTTATTCAGCTCTTAAGAATAATCCAAAGATAGAATTTGAAATTAGCGATATCAAGAGCATTGATTCAACGGATGCAAATATTGAAATTCGTACCGAAAATAAAACCTATAAAGCCAAGCTAGCTTTTGACAGCATTAGCCCGCTAGACTATAAACCTAATAGCATACAATACTTACAGCATTTTTATGGAGAAGTGATTGAATCCCAGGTAGACTGCTTTGATGACTCTGCACCAGAAATGATGAATTTTGGCATTTCACAATATGCTGGGGAATGTAGATTTATTTATGTGATTCCATTTAGTAAACGTAAAGCTCTTGTAGAGTATACGATTTTTTCGGATAAACTGCTTGATAAGTCTGACTATAAAACTTTTCTGGATTCCTATATTAAAAACCGGTGGAAGTCTATTTGTTTTACTTCCACAGAAACTGAGTTTGGACTTATTCCCATGACAACGGCTTTGCCAAAGGAATCCAAAGATAAGAGAATAATAAAAATAGG
>JBOFGX010000223.1:0-3709 GCA_051649345.1 Leadbetterella sp.
AGTACGGAATCGTCCACCATTACATTAGTATCTAATTCAAGATTTTATACAGATGGCAGCACCAAAACCTCTACTGTCAACATTACCAATAGTGCTTCAGCATATGCAAGGGTATCTGTTGAAGAAGAAGTGCCACAAAGTCAATCGCGATTGTATCCCAATCCTTCAAATGGGATGGAAATAAACATTCAAAGCAATAACGAAGCAGATGAAATCAAATCTGTAATTCTTAGTGATATGGTAGGTAATGTTTTGAAGAGTAAGGTCGAAGTAGATAAAAACAAAGCCAAGCTATATCCTTTGCAGAAGATGAAAACAGGCACATACTTCATCCGTTTTCAAGCGGGAAATCGCATTTTTACGGAGAAAGTTGTCGTAGCTGAATAGAGAAAATGATGAGATGAGATAAGTTTAGAAATTAATTTCTAAACTTATCTTTTTTTTCGACGGTTGGGATATACTTTTATAGACTGATTATCCATCTAAATGCACAAAAGGGAAGGGTAGTATTTATTTTTTGAGTTTTACATTCTCTTCATTTTCTTTTTTTCTAAAGGCTACCATTCGCCGTATCATGTCAACGGGCAAAGGCATGTTATGAGGAATTTGTAAGGCTGATTTGCTGATTTTGAAGGCCTTCAAATCTTCGGAAAATTCTTTCAAAAAAGCATTTGAAAAAGGGTAGGATAATGTAAGATGCTTGTTGTAAGCAGAATAATAAATCAAATATCCTTTGTATTTGTAACAAGGGATTTGATAACTGATTATTTCCTCCGCCTCAGGAACAAGATCAAATATCAATTTTCTGATAGCTTTCATTCTTTCTTGAATTTCTTCAGGAAATATTTCTATATATTGGTCTACGTTTGTAAAGTTTGTTTTTGCCATACTTTTAAGGTATTTATTGAGAAATACATGGATTTAAAAATACATAAAAACATTGTATAATTTGCCATTTGAATGGTAATAGGTACCTAGAACTAAAGTTTTGGAACATACTATCGGTTTAAAAATAAATCATATCAATTATTTATTTAATTATATTTTTACTTTACCTAAATATTGAAAAGAAACAATACTATACTTCCATATACTTAAAATGGATATTGAATTAGTCTTTCAATTTGTTTGTTCAAGATAATCTTTACCTACTTAAAAATGAATTATTTTAAAGCATTCTGTGTCGGTTTTATATTATGGACGAATATAATCTATGCCCAAAGTCTAATTCCATACCCAACATTCCTTGAAAAAGGATCCGAGCAATTTGTATTACAAAACTCGTATGTCATAAAGTATCCACCTTTGCTTACACAAAAAGCTAAATATTTAATAAAAAACCTAGAAGAAGCGGTTGATTTGACAATCTACAGAGGCATAGCACAAAAAAAAGAAAGTATTGATTTAGAAATTATCAAATACGAAGGCCTGGGTAATGAAGGGTATTTGTTGCAAATTTATAAGGATGGAATTAGCATCAAGGCACAAACAGAGGCAGGTATCTTATATGGCATTACTACGCTTATACAATTGGTATATGAATATCGTGATTTTGGTCCCGTTTCTTTGCCATATCTTAAAGTAAAAGATGTTCCCAAATACCCATTTCGAAGCTTCATGATGGATGCAGGGCGTTATTATCATACTATCCCACATTTGAAAAAGTATTTGAATGAAATGGCCATGCTCAAACTGAATGTTTTTCATTGGCATTTGACCGATAACGAAGGCTGGAGGATAGAATCTAAAAAATATCCCAAACTTCATCAAATAGGAGCCTACGTTTTCAAAAAACCCGAAGACCAAGGATATTATACGCAAGCAGAGATCAAGGAGATAATTAGGTACGCTAAAGAACTGAATATTGATGTGATACCCGAAATTGACGTACCCGGTCATGCAGAAGCCATACTACATAGCTATCCTGAAATCCAATGCTTTGGCGAGAAACCAAGTGCGTACAAGGGGCATCATAGTCCGCATATCTTGTGTGGTGGCAAACCAAAGACCTATGAAATGATGAAGGGCATTCTGGATGAAGTATGTGCCTTGTTTCCTAGTCAATATATTCATTTGGGGGGGGATGAAGCTCCGAAAGAAAACTGGGATAAATGTCCACATTGTCAGGCCAAAATCAAATCTTTAGATCTAAAAAATACACAAAACTTACAATTGCATTTTTCAAGAGAACTGGCTTTGCACTTGCAAAAAAAAGGGCGTAAAGCTATTTTTTGGGATGATGTTGTTGATGGAGGCGATGTAGTTTTACCTCAAAATACTGTGATTGAATGGTGGAACTACCGCAGCAAGAAAGATATGGGATATAAGCGTGCTATTGAGCTGGGTTATGAGTTGATTTGCAATACCAATTACTATACCTATCTCTATTTTCCTGTCACAGCGTATGCCAGCACCAAAGAAAATCGAACATTCGATATCAAACAATGCTATACAGAAAATCCATCAGATATTAAGAACCCTCCCCAGAATGTGATAGGGATGAGTGCATGTCAATGGGGTGACGACAACATGCAACAGTACATGAACGATCGTCGTATTTTTCCAAGAATTTATGCTTTGGCAGAACAAATGTGGGGAACGGGTGAAAGAGCGACTTTTGATGTTTTTTATGATCGAGTTAAATCAAAAAAATCGTATATGGTTGCCAAGGGAATCCAGTTTGGACCTGCCTTGAGAGAAGAAGTGCCCAAAGACTACAAATGGGGAGAGGCTACGTTTATGAAAGAAGAATAGGCATATTTTGAAGATACCAGTCGATAATAATCAAATATTGAAAATTTAATGAAAAATTACCTTTTTGTGTTCGTACTAGTTTGTCTGAGTTTTAATATGTTTGGACAAACCCCATTCTTGTTAAAAAAGAGTTCGAAGGATAATTACCTAGTAATGCCTTCAATCCCCAATCGTCTACAGGTAGTAGCCATAGATGATTTTTTAAAAATAGCTCAAAAGTCTTGCCAGTGTAGTATTCAAAAAGTAGATGAGCAAAAGTATCCAGATCTGCCCGCTATTTCTTCCAAAATCATATTGGGACCTACTAATCTTACCGAAAAATTGGGGTATCAAAACGATCTAAAGGCAGAAGAATTTAGAATTGTTACAAAAGGAAATACGATCGTCATCTTAGCGAATGATATCGAAAAAATTAATCCCAAATATACCAATATCTACAGTGACAAAGAATCTGAATATAGCCGAGTTACGCAATGGGCTACGGGTTTTTTGCTGGATAGATTTTTTGGTGTAAAATGGCTTTGGCCAGGTGATTTAGGGACCCATATTCCTCAAATGAAGGTAGTGACAATTCCAGAAATGGATTATAGATACCAACCCAAGTATGAAAAACGCAATTTCAATATCATAAAATCTACACCCGAGAATCAACATTGGATTGCCTACAATCATTTTGGAGGTAGTAGGATTGACTACCACTTCAACCATTCCTTCCGTAAAAATTTTGACAATGGTGATTGGTGGAATGAATTCAAAGATACCAAACCTTCTTTATTAGCCCAAAGTCCACAAGGAGGATTGCAAGAGCCACCAAAAAAAGATTTTTTCAAGATTTGTACGTCGAATCCAGAAGGTATTGATGAAATCGTAAGGCGTTGGGAGTTAGCGGGTATGCCTGAATTTTGGGATATTACCCCCAATGATGGAAAGGGTTTTTGTACCTGCGACCGATGCA
>JBOFGX010000224.1:0-7778 GCA_051649345.1 Leadbetterella sp.
GGTTTTATTCGTAATAACTTGAATATAGTGTTAGATGGCGAACATATTGACAACCACCTCTTCGGACTGTATATTCCCAACGGTAAGCAACACATTGATAACCACACACTCGTAGATCACAAACAACCGAATTGCAACTCAAACGAATTGTACAAAGGGATTTTGGCGGACTCTTCTGTAGGGGTTTTCAATGGAAAGATATTTGTTCGTGAGGATGCTCAAAAAACAAATGCTTATCAAAACTGCCGCAATGTGGTAGTCTCAGACTCAGCAGTCATGAATACCAAGCCTCAGTTGGAGATATGGGCAGATGACGTGAAATGTTCGCATGGTACCACGACAGGGAAGCTCAACGAAGACGCTATTTTTTATATGCAATCTCGCGGTATTCCCAAATCAGAGGCAGTGAAGCTTCAATTGGTTGCTTTTGCGGAAGATGTAGTTTCTCAATTAAAAATTGAAGAACTAAAGGATATTCTTGACGAGATGATTGAGGATAAACTTAACTGGCATTAAATGAAGCTGGATATTCAAAAAATACGTGAAGATTTTCCGATTTTAGAAATGCAAATCAACGGTAAGCCCTTGATCTACTTAGATAATGCGGCTACTTCTCAAAAACCGAAGCAAGTAATTGATGCCATATCGAGTTATTATACAGCGTATAATGCCAATATTCACAGAGGAATCCACTATTTAGCAGAAAAAGCAACAGCTGCTTTTGAAGAAACCCGAACGACTACCCAGAAATTCATCGGAGCAAAGTATCGGGAAGAAATCATTTTTACCCAAGGCACAACTGATAGTGTCAATTTGGTTGCACAAACATTTGGTCGTAAATTCCTTTCAGAAGGAGATGAGGTTATAATTTCTACTTTGGAGCACCATTCCAATATTGTTCCTTGGCAGATGTTGGCCGAAGAAAAAGGAATCATTCTCAAGATTATTCCTATCAACGAAAAAGGAGAATTGATTTTTGAGGAGTATGTGAAGCTTTTAAGTCCAAAAACAAAACTCGTTTCGGTCGTTCATGTATCCAATGCTTTGGGGACTATCAATCCTGTAGAAAAGATCATAGCAGAGGCTCACAAAATAGGAGCCAAGGTACTTTTAGACGGAGCACAAGCTACGTGTCATTTGGATATTGATGTACAAGCTCTTGATGCCGATTTTTATGCGTTTTCGGCACATAAGTTTTTTGGTCCGACAGGTGTAGGCGTTTTGTATGGTAAAAAAGAACTTCTAGAATCCATGCCTCCGTATAGAGGTGGCGGTGAAATGATCAAAGAAGTGACGTTTGAAAAAACTACGTATGCAGATTTGCCCTATAAATTTGAAGCAGGTACACCCAATATAGCCGATGTAGTTGCTATGAAAGCGGCTATTGATTACGTAAATAATATAGGAAAACTACAAATTGCGAAACATGAAGAAGACTTGCTTCAATATGCAACCGAAAAAGTAAAATCTATAGAGGGATTGACCATTGTAGGTAATGCAGAACAAAAAATTGGGGTTCTTTCTTTTGTAATGGAAGGTATTCATCCTCAGGATGTAGGTATAATCTTGGATCAACAAGGAATTGCTGTTCGTACAGGACACCATTGTACACAACCTTTGATGCAGCGTTTTGGGATTCCTGGAACGGTGCGTGCCTCGTTTTCGGTTTACAATACATTTGAAGAAGTAGATAAATTAATAGAAGGTTTAAAAAAGGTACAGAAACTACTTTCTTAACATGACAATCAATCAACAACAAGAGGAAATCATTGAAAACTTTGAACTTTTCGATGATTGGGAACAAAAATACGAGTATATCATCGATATGGGTAAAAACTTATCGGGATTAGATGACGCTCACAAGACAGAAGATAATATCATCAAAGGCTGTCAATCCATCGTATGGTTGAATGCTTATACCAAGGACGATTTGGTATATTTTGAAGCCGACAGTCAGGCGATCATCGTCAAAGGCTTGGTAAGTATGTTGCTGCAGGTTTTATCGGGCCACAAGGCAGAGGATATACTGAATGCAGATTTGTATTTTATTGATAAAATAGGTTTGAGTAGCCATTTGGCCCAAACAAGAGCCAATGGTCTTGCATCAATGGTCAAGCAAATGAAATCCTATGCTTTGGCGTATAGTTTGAAGGCATAAAATCTTTAATCGTGTAAGAGAAAGGCTTGAAACTAAAACCACAGAAAATACGTTTAAAAACAAAACGATAGTATTATGACAGAAGAGGAATTAAAAGAGAAAGTTGTTGCGGCCATCAAGGAAGTATATGATCCTGAGATCCCTGTGGATGTATTTGAGCTAGGCCTTATCTACGATATCAAGATTTTTCCAGTAAACAATGTTTTTGTTTTGATGACGCTTACTTCTCCTTCTTGCCCATCGGCAGAAGCCATTCCATCGGAGATTGAGGCTAAAATACGGGACATAGAAGAGGTAAACGATGTATCGATAGAGCTTACGTTTGATCCTCCCTATGCCACTGATATGATGAGTGAAGTTGCCAAGCTTGAACTTGGATTTTTTTAATAATTTTAATAGATCTAAAAAATAATAAATACTATGTATCCTCCCCATTTAGTAGCACCCATGAAGCAAGACCTGACCGATGCAGGTTTTACGGAATTATTATCGGCATCCGATGTAGATACATTCATGCAGAATCAAAAAGGTACAGCCCTTGTTGTGATTAACTCTGTGTGTGGATGTGCAGCAGGTACATGCCGCCCAGGTGTAAAACAATCTATAGCAAGTGCAGCTCAAAAACCCGATCAATTGGTGACGGTTTTTGCAGGCGTAGACACCGAAGCTGTTCAACGTATGCGTGAGTATATTGCTGTTCCGCCATCGTCTCCATCTATTGCTTTATTCAAAGACGGAGAATTGGTTCATTTTGTGGAGCGTCACCATATCGAAGGTCGTTCAGCGGATATGATCAGTATGCATTTGCAGTCTGTCTACGAAGAAGTTTGTGTGTAAGTCAGATTATTTTTGTACTTTTATATGAAAGACTCAATGATATTGGGTCTTTTTGTTTTTATACTTTTGGTATGGATCAATACACCTAAATAAACCATGAATAGTAAAATTAAACTCATATATATCTTTATTCCCTTATTTTTTTCATGCCATACTGGCTTTTCTCAATGCGAAAGTAAGTTGCAAAGCAAATTGGCTCAAATACGTTCTATAAAAGACTTAGACGAAAAACTTATCTCGTTTGAAAAAGAATCATACAAATATTGGAGTTATATAGATAGTACACATGCTGCCCAAACCTTGTTTGAAGGACTAAACTTGGCAAAATCTCGAGGTAACAGGGCTTTTGAAAGTATTTTTGAATCTCATTTGGCTAGATTTTATACACTTGCTCATAAAAATCCAAAATTAGCAGACCAATATTTGCTTTCCGCTTCTCAAAAAACATCTGACAATAGGAGTCAAGGAGTATATTGGTATAGTAAAGGGAAGATTTTAGAGAACAATTCAGATAAAATCGATGATAAGGCATTGGAGTGTTATCTCAAGGCCATTGATTTTCTAAAAGACCATAAGCAATGGGATTTTATCGTTGTCAGTACATATCAACATATAGCCAATATCTATTATCAAAGGTTGATTTATGATAAGCAAATGTACTATGCAAATGAAGGATTAAACTTTATAAAAAAAGCTAAAATAAATGATATAGATGTAGCATCCATAGCTCATTTTACAATGGCTAATACATATACCAACTTTTATAAAAGCAAAAAGGAATTGAAGTACTTAGAGAAATCAAAACAAATGTATAATTACATTTTTGAAATTAATAAGGGCAACGACTGCTTTCCGGAAATTTTAATAGCTAGCTACTATAATATGGCAGTGGCTTATGGAGTAGTACAATCTAAGCCAGATCTGGATTCAGCTATGATTTATTTAAATAAAGTTAAAGAAATCTATGAAGCTAGAAATAAAAAAGTTACGCTAACTACAATTCCTAATTACATTAAAATGATTCCTATATTAAGCACCAAATTGTTATTAATTCAAAAAAAAGTATCTGCTGCTAAAATTGAATTAGAAAAAGCACCAATTTACTATCCAAATCTTAGAAAAGATCCCTCATATGCAACAAAGTATTATTATTTAACGTCTGAAATAGCATTCTATGAAAAACGTTTTAAAGACGCTTACGTTGCAAAAAATAAAGAATTATTGATGCTGGATAGCCTGTATAATATTGAAAAGTTGGGTGAAATACAAAAGGTCGAAACCCAGTTTAAAAACTATAAGCAGGAGCAAGAACTTTTTAAAGTACGGGCCGAAAATGCCTCCAGAAAAAGAATGAATTATTTTTATTTGGCACTCATTTCATTGTTCATAGTTTCTATTGTATTTATTATTCGATCCAATAATTTAAGAAAGAAAAATTTTCAACAAACTCAAGATTTATTAGAAAAAGAGAACTTAAACGTTCTTATGGAAAAAGAAATAGCTGAAAACGAGGCTATTTTGGCCATTCAAGAGAAAATACTTACAGAACAGCAAAAAGAAGCTTTGCAGGAGTCACTTTTGTATAATTCATTGCAAATAGAGAGGAAAAATGATCTCATCAAGCAGCTTCAAGATGGGATGTATATAATGAAGAATAATAAGCAAGATAAGGAGGTTGATATTTCAAAAATAAATAAATCCCTAGAATTGGATCTGAAAGCACATAAAGACCTTGATTTTATCCAAGATAGTTTTGCACAAACAGACCCCAAGTTTTTTAAGCTATTGCACGAAAAAGCTATTCAACCGATTACTCCTTTGGATTTGAAGTATTGTTCTTACATCCGAATGGGAATGAGCAATAGAGAAATTGCCAATATAATGAACATTGAATCGAACAGCATGCGAATGGCAAAGTATCGATTAAAACAAAAACTGAACCTTTCCAAAGAAGAAGATTTGGAGTTTTTTATTCGGAATCTTTAAAGTTTCTATACTTTTAATAATGGTCATCGTACAATAAATGAAAATTTGACATTTTGTATCTTGTTGTTATTTGTTGATTGTGAGTTATTTAATTTATTATCTAGATAATTTCAAACGCTTGTATACATTTTGTATACGCTTCATTTTTTGACTCAATTCAGTGTCTCGTCTACATTTGCATATCTAATAAAACGCAAATGAAATCAATCATTTATTTAGTATTTACCACATTTTTATCAACAATGGCCATGGCACAAGAAAAAGGTTCAGGTTTTGGGTTAACAGAACGTAGAGCAGCCAAGAAGTTCGAAGATTCTCGGTATCCAGAACTTTTAAAACGTATCCAAGACGCAGCTGGATTTGCAGTACCAGTAGAAATAAAATGGGAAACCATTGCCAAGCCGGGTATGAGTGAATTCTATGATAAAGATGAGTTCTGGGTTAGTATTTATTTTATACCTCTAGAAAAATCCTTTTCCGCTATTGCAGTTGACCAAGATGGTAAAGCTGGTTTAAAAAAATCCCTCAAAAAAATAGTAATTGACTATAATGAAAAGACAGCTCCATCTTCAGCATATGAAGATGGATTAAAGTTTGAAAACGGAGTTCTTTCTATCAATTTTGAGCCGTATACCAACGCTACTGAAGCTCATGAAGGATATAGAGCCAAAGCAATTGAAGTACTTGTTTCATCCAAACTTTAAAAATCTCAAATGAAAAAAAATCTAATTATCTTTATGCTATTCATGTTTGCTTCCGTTCTAGGTTCTGCTCAGGAGTCCAATTCTACACTTGGTCTTATTGAAAGGAGAGCTCTAAAGAAATTTCAAGAAAATCGTTATCCCAATCTTTTAAAAGAGTTAAACACGGCAGCAGGGTATACTGTAACCGTTGAGGTCAAATGGGAATCAATATGTAGGCCAGGGCAAAGCGAATTGTATGATCATGATGATTATTGGGTAAGAGTATATTTTACGACCTTAAAAAAGGCTTTTGAGCAAATAACAGTAGATGCTGAAGGAAAGAAACAATTGAGCAGTAAGCTCAAAAAAGTAATTATTCATTATGACGCATCTACTGAGTTTTCGGGCACGTATAAAGACGGTTTAGCTTGGGATAATGGAGTATTTACGATGAATTTACCGCCTTACACCAATGTTACGGATCCTCAAGTGGATGATCGAGCGAACAAAATTCAATTGTTTATTGAAAGTAGACTCTGATTCTATCTCAATAAAAATATACCACTCAAAATATTCATATCATAATGACGATGAACACAAACTTGAAGGTTCATTTAGGAAGTAAATATTCTATAGAACCTACGCATATACTGTACTTAAAAGGCGATTTGAATTATACAAACATAGTACTTTGTAATGGAGAAACCTTGTTTAGTTCTACGAATCTCAAAAAGCTAGAAGATAGGCTTTTAGATTATGGTTTTTTTAGAGCCCATAAATCACATATTGTGAATTTACGAAAAATAAAAACGATAGAAAAAGTGAAGAAGAAAGTTACTTTAATTATGTCGGATGGTTTAAAATTGGGATTGTCCAGACGTAAAAAGTTGCCTGTGAATTTTTGGGTTGGAAGGTGAGATTATTATTCTTTCTTATTTTAAAATCGAACTTGAACATTGAAATATAAATCTCGATAACTCATAAATTCTTCGAAGCTTAATCCTAATGAAACGCTTTTAATAAAAGACCTATGTTTTAAATTAATTGATTTATAAATTTCTGATTTGTAATTTAAGTTGTTTTCAAATATTGAAGTTGATATTGATGCACTAATATTGTGTTTAACAAACCTTTTATCAAGGTATAAATGTCCGCCGATCGGGCTAATATCTTTAAGACTCAAATAGTCTAATCCACATCCAAATGTAATAAACTTTTTAAAGTTTATGCCATATTTAATTTGATGATTTTCAAATTTGCTTTTGGTCTTCTTTATTTTGATCATTCTATCCTGATACGAGTAGTTTATATAATCTGAAACTTTTTTTCTATTGTAGAAAATATTAGATTTAGCAGTTTGAAAATTAAGGTGATAAAATCCATAATTATCAAAATTTAACTGAAAAGATGTACCCATATCAATCTTAAATGTTCCAATATAACTAGTACTATAAGATGCATAAAAGCCAAAGGGTAATTTTGTTGCTCCGCTATATCCAAAATTGAAAAAATTTGATTTTGAATAGATCATGCCAGAATTTTCACTTGTTTTATAACTACCTTTTTTAGGTAGACTATGTATAAATCTTGAATATACGTTTTTCAATTCAAGAGTATCATCTAAATTCCTAATCATAGACTTAATAATCCTATTTTCAGGGATAGATTCGTCAATTGAGGATGAATGAAAGCTTTTACTCCATAATTTTCTTCCGTCAAAATAATCTATAAAGTAAGTTGTTCCATCTTTTCCTCCAAAGCGTTTCTCAAAATTGGAGTCTAAAGTTAAATCTTGAATTTTATACTTTAGAACAATAAGATAGATTTGTTTTGCCTCATCAGATGATAAATTTATCTTTTTTGATAAAGTCTTCGTTTTATTCTTATACGAATGAAGAATATGATTTGTTATAGAGCCAGAAAAACGTATACTATCTTTTACGATTTCAACTACCTGACCGAAATTACTAAATTTAACCCAGATTACGCATTAGAGAAAAAGTATTAAATTTAGGTTTAATTTTCTAACGCTTAGCATTAGAATTATGGGGATGAATAATTTGACATATTCGTTTACAAATAAAGAAGTTACACCATGGGGTGGGATGGTATTT
>JBOFGX010000225.1:0-7748 GCA_051649345.1 Leadbetterella sp.
GTCTCATAATGAAAGGTTTGATTTTAAAATTAAGTAAACCCATTTCCTTTCTTGCTAACTATATTCTGAAAAGAAAATCGATTCACATAATAGATGTCGAACCTATCTATTTTCCATAATTTTTTGCGTAAAATAGTAAACTTTACTACTAAAAACTCAATCTATTTTTAATAAAATACTGATTATAAACCTTTAATACTTATAAATAATCATTGACTACTCTTCATTCAATTGTATCCAAAATGTAATCCTTGGCTTTTATGGTCTTTTGAGAACAAGAAAGGCACAAGCAAAATGTACTCATAAAAAAAACGAACAACCCTAAAACTCTTCATTTTTACTTTTTTTTATGTGTTTATACTATCTATTTGAAAGTGTTATCTTTACAATCACTCTTTTACATAATTTTAACACGTAATTCAAAATTGTGAAGTTGTTGATGTAAAATGATTGTTAATGAATTCATATAATCAAGCAAATTTTATTATTTGATCTATATATTGGCATAGGTTTTGAACATAGTTAATGGTATAGGATTATAATAACATGGAAATTTTAGGAATAGGCTCAAGAATCAAACACCCAAGTCATGGTGCAGGTGTGGTTACGAATGTGTCCAATGATGGGTATGAGGTTACTTTTATTGAAGAAGGTACGAGAAAAATCAAACCGGATTCGGAATTTGAAATAATAGATGTCGCACCTATTTCTTCCGACCATGTCAGTCTGTACGATATAGAACGATCTTTGAATAAAATACTTCAAAAATGGTTGGATGCAACGGAAGTTGTCCCTTTGGGTGATCGCTGGAAAGGCGGAGTCATGATACTTGAACCGGGTAAAAAGGATCTTGCTTCAAAAGAAATCCCGATCGAAACGTTTTTTCATAAAATAGTGATGATGCGAGATAAATTACGTGTTTTATAGCAGAAAGTTAATGCTTCTGCCTTGGAAGATGAAGCAAAGGTCGATATTCAACAGTATATCTCTCGTTGCTATGGTTCCATGACAACATTCAATATTCTTTTCAAAGATAAAGATCAACAATTCGGAAATTAAAAAATTTATAATTAGGATTTTATATATCAAACTACTTTCTAAATACAATAAAAATGCTACGATTATTATTTACCTTATGTGTGCTAGTTCCTTTAACTACAATGAGTCAAGAACTCAAAAAAGTCAACGACAAGAAAAAAGGAGAACAATACTCTGTTCTTAAAAACAACGAAGCTATAAAACACGGAGAGTACAAGAAATTCTCTTCTGACAAAACTCTTTTGGTAAGAGGTTTCTTCAAGCAGAATGTACCCGACAGTATTTGGGACTGTTTTCGAACAGACGGCCAGCTGTTGCTAAAGTACGACCATCGAAAAGGAGAAGTTGTTTTTAATGATGAAAAAAATCAGCAAATCAAAAAGACCTACAAAATAATGTCAAATGGGGAACTTGTAAAAGCCAACTTTTCCCGTGAGCCTATTTTCTTATATGGAGACGGATTTCTATTGTATGAAATCATTTCTAAACTAGAATATCCCACTCGTGCCATGGCAAGAAACATCCAAGGTAAAGTGTATGTGTCTTTCCAACTTTCAAGGGATGGTACAGTATCCGATTATATCGTTAAGCAGTCTTTGGACAAAGAATTGGACCAGGAAGCCATCCGTATTATTAAGCTTTTACCTCAAGCATGGGTACCTGGTTTAGTTGATAATCAACCTGTTGATGTAGAGATTACTATACCTATAACATTCAAATTAGAACAATAAATTATAGGTTTTAATTACATAAAATATTGCTGCTCAGAAATGGGCAGCTTTTTTTCTTTGCTATAGGCTTTAGGCAATACGCTAAAGGCAATCATAGTAGTCATATGCTAATTTTCAGTACTAAATCTCTTCGTAATCTGCACTTTTATAGAATTCCAACGACTATCTACAATAGCCTATCGACTAATCCACTATAAAATCAGTCATTTGGATAAGGCAAATACACAAACCCTGCAAATTCACCATCCATTACAAATAGGCAACAGTATTCGTCTGGATCTTTATAATGTTCTTTAAATAACTCTCCTGATTCCTCTCCTACGAGATTTCTACTAATAAACTCCTCCAACATACTGGCTTTGTAGGTATAAATAGTAGAAAAATCCTTGCTTTCAAACAACAAGCTGCCCAGCTCAACATCCTGTAAATGAAGAATAAAAATAGGATTTTGAGAAAACTTGCGTTGTCGAATTTGGTAGGATGTTTCTTTTAGATGGTCACAAACCTTTACAAAATCAGCAGAAATTTTGCCCATAAGAGCCTTATTTATTTCTGGAGAGTTTGCGTCATCCATAATTGTATTTTCGTTGCTATGATGTATCATCGCGATATTAATTTATAAGTATAGAAATCAATCCCAGATCCTTGTATTTGAGATTATGCTGCTTTGCCAAACTTGCTTGTGTGCACGAATCTTTATAGGTTACGACTCCTTTTAAGAACCATGGATACTTATAGATCATTTCATTAACACCACCCTCACGAAGCATTCTAAGCAAAATAGAAGACAAAATATTACTCAGAACCATGCTAGCCGTATGAGCAAATCGAGAGGCTATATTGGGTACACAGTAATGAATCACACCGTAGTTTTTGTATACAGGCGAATAATGAGATGTGGGTTTAGATGTTTCAAAAGTCCCTCCACTGTCAATACTTACATCTATGATTACAGAGTTTGGTTTCATGGTAGCGATCCATTCTTCAGGTACTTTATATCCTTCATGGACATCCGAAATCCGCAGAGCCCCAATGACTACATCCGCTTCTTTGAATGCAGCTGCGAGATTGACTTCATCTATCAGGCTAGTATAAATATTATGCCCTAGAATCTGTTGAATCCTCCGAAGTCTGTATAAATGCCTATCAAATATCTTAATGCTTGCTCCTAAACCCATGGCAGATCGGGCGGCGTATTCCGCTACTGTTCCCGCTCCCAGAATCAACACTTGCGTTGGCGGCAAGCCCGTAATTCCACCAAGTACAATTCCTTTACCTGCATTTACGCTTGACAAATACTCCGTGGCAATCAGCAAAACCGCACTACCTGCTATTTCACTCATACTTCGTACGACTGTATGGTTGCCGACTTTATCTTGCAGATACTCATAACCAATACAGGTTATCTTTTTTTTGAGCAAAGCATGTATATAATCAAGGCTAATAGTATTGGGCTGAAATGAAGAAAACAAGGTTGCGTTAGGTCGAATCATATCCATCTCTTGGGGAGTAAGTGGATTGATTTTTATTACATACTCACAAGAAAATATCTCATCATGACTATCACGAATAGAAGCCCCTGAAAGCAAATAATCTGAATCTTGAAAATTCGCTTTCTGCCCAGCATTTTTTTCAACCCAAACTTCTGCCCCATTTCGAATCAATAATGCCACTGCAGCAGGTGTCAAAGCAACTCGGTTCTCTTGGCTATCTCTTTCTTTGGGGATTCCGATCCGAATACCTTGTTTTGCGAGTCCAAGAGCTTGTGGCGATTCTTGGGGTGTTGGGCTAAATTGACTTTTTGATTGGGGCATTATACTAGGTGTATTTCAATATTGCGAGATTGCGACTGAGTATGTGAAATTTTTACTTGAATGTACGGAATATCTAGTAAACTGTAGATCATTTGTGGCCATTCTATCCAGATCATCTTATCAGAATCTATGTATTCCTCAAATCCCATATCTAAAGCCTGAATGGGTGTTTCAAATCGATAGCAGTCAAAATGATATACTTTATTTTCGTAAGTATTGACATACCCAAATGTAGGACTTTGTACATGATCTTGAATATCCAATGCCTCAGCCATCAATTTGATGAGAGTTGTTTTACCTGCTCCTACTTCTCCTTCAAAACAATATATAGAACTGTGATTACTGAGTTCTAACAGCCGTTCAGCTACAAATGCCATATTTGAAAAAGAGACGTCTTTAAATTCCAAGCTATCTGTATTACTATTACAAAATTAATCCTAAAGATGGGAAACTAGAAATTTGGATAGAAAAAGGTTTGAATGTCTAACGACATGCTGTAGGCTATTAGCTTTAGACCTTATTTTTTACTGTAAGCTTTAGGCTTTGAGCAATGGGCTTTTTCTTGTAGTTAACCACAAAAACGGTCAACCATATTTAGGCATGGACAATCCATCCAATATCTATCATCTGCCATCTATCATCCAAACGACCATCGACTCCAAGACTATCCACTAAACACTCAATCTCTCAGCACTCAGCACTAAAATCTGACTTCTATCATCCAAACGACCATCGACTCCAAGACTAACGACTATCGGCTCCTAGACTAACGACCATCGACTCCTAAACTAACGACTATCGACTCATAGACTATTGACTATCAGACTATTATTGACATCCTTGAATCGACGCCCTAAACACCGACCCTGTACTTGCTTCAAAACCTGGCTGCAGGAGTATTTGCGATTGTGCCTTATACTGGCTATTTTCTCCAACACTCAGTTTGGATTGGGAACGAATATGTGAATTTGAGAGATACTCAGTTCTTGAAGAAAGTGAACTTTTACCCAAAACAAAATTGGGTTGACAGTTACCTTTTTCAAAAATACCAAAAAATCCGTCTGCAAGATTGTTGCGACTCGACTGAAGTGGAGTAGATAGGTACAGCGGATTTTGAGATTCACCTACACAAATCCAACGGTTTTTATTTTGAACAGCTATTCCTCGAGAGGTACCATTGGTCAAACGAATACAGTGTTCACGTGTTGTAAAATCAGGACTTAAAACCAAAACATAAGCACCACCCGTGTATTCACCAGGCTCATGATCTACAGTCAATGGTAGCCCGCTTGCGGCAGCCCCAGTTAAATACACCCTTCCTTCAATATCCGTATCAATATTACCATTTCGAGTAAATACACTGTTTGCAGGATAAGGTGCTCTTGCTAATCGAGCGGTAAATTGTTGCCCTTTTAAATATGTAAAATTCGAAGGCTCATAACGACCAACAAATGCCTTGGTTTCTGTACCGGTATATGAAAAACTAAAATACCCATCCCCCTCAACAATAGGCACAGTAGTCATGTTATCAAATGGAGAATATCGTAAAATATGATTTCCTCCATATACTTCATAGGTAATATACAGTTTGCCGTCTTTTCCTATAACAGCTTTTGAAGTTCTTACATCGGCCATATTGTTGGTGGCTTTATTAAGCCAACGAGGAGAGTCCCGATCGCTTGACCAATTGTAAGCCATGTACTTCTGATTGCCCTGAAAATCTATGCCAAGTATAGCAGGAACATATACCGGTAAGGTTTGCGTACCGGTTGGACTATCATAGGTATTATAATTTCTAAACCCTGCCAAAATCAAAGTCTGTGAGGCATCATCAATTGCCATGTCCGAAGTGTATTGTGAGGCTCCGTTATATTCACCAAAAGCAAGACCTTCGGAATTGTATAAATTACATTTCACAGAACCTAAAGTCGCTGCATTAAAATCAGTACTGGGTGCAGTCAAAGCACCATTGGTTCCTCTCTTACCTGCATCTACTCGATGGACAGGATTTGTAAAAGTCTTTTTATATAGTATATTATCCGCTCTAGAATTCAATTTGTAATAAACACCGCCTGTACCCTGCTTACCTCCAACATAGATATTATCCAAGCTATCTATAGCCATATCCGTTACTTTTTCGCATAAACGCGTTATAGATAAAACACTTCTTCCATCTGTAGCCAAACGAACCACGCTACCCATGGTAGAATCAACGGCATTATCCAGTTTAATAGGAGCATACTGAGGAAGAACGCCAAAGTTTCCAGCCATTACAATAGTTCCATCCGACAAAAACACGGCACTTCTAATTTCATCAGCTTTAGAGCTACCAAGAAAGCTGGACGCACTAAAGTCATTAGAACGGATATCCAAAGATTCTGTAGTAGACAAGGCCGAAACGCCCATGGAATCTATTACCCTTGCGGACATTTGATACATTCCACTAGGTACATTCTGCCAAATAAAATTATAAGGGCTTGTACTCGATTCTCCCACTAAATTGGCATTGGCATAATATTGTACTTTTTGAATACCTTGAGAAGTTAGTTTTTTTACAGATGAACGTAAATTCACTGTACTATTTTGAGCAATTACTTGAGGGATATCGGGGTAATCCAACTTGATAGTATGCGGTATTTCTAAATCACCAATGATGCGTATATTGTCCATTTTAAGTTGGATATAATTATCCACCAATGGATATTCGATAACTAAATAATACGTACCTGTGGAAGGGGCTGTGAATATCTTATTACGTTGAATCGCGAAATTATCATTGTTGCGAATTTTGATCGTGTCTATATAAGTTCCACCTAGTGTTTGATTTGTATTGATATAAAATTTAGGATCTCTATTTCCTGCTGTATTTCCTAAAACCTGCAATTTATAACTTTGTCCTGCTTTTAAATAAAAGCCAGGAGATATAGCGTGACAGGATGCAAATGCACTAAAAATTTCAAAACAAGGAGTCCCATTTAACCCCGTTCGGGTTCTAAAATCGCCATTTTTTAGTGTCCAATATTCAAAAACATTATTTCTAGAATCATTAAAGTCCCAATTTATATATTTACCTAATGTCCCATCTTTAAACAGTATCGTTGTGGATATTGTACTAGACGTACCTACATTCCCCCTGTTATCAGTTGCAGTCGTAGATAATTGGTATTGACCAGGCAAAATATTTTTCCATTCCAAAGAATAAGGAGAAGTAAGATCCTCCCCAATTTTAACACCATTTGCAAAAAACTCCAATTTACTTATTGTACCATCTTGATCTGATGCATTGGCGGTAAGATTAAGAACCGTACCCTCCAAAAATTGCGAATTGGTTATAGGAGATGTTATAGAAGTTATAGGTAATACCCTTTCCTCAACAATTACATCGTCTAAAAATGTAAACAAATAGCCCAATTCTTGGTAATCCCAAATAACATAATAATTACCGTTGGAGGGTACTGTAAAAACAGGAGTATACTCCGTAAAAGGAGGAGTAGCATATGAGTTTGCAGGTAAAAGTGTATTTAAGATCGGCTGCTGAACAGAGCTCAAAAAGGGTGAGCGACTTATATATACATTTACTCTTCGAGAACTTGCCGTTTGATCCATCCTTGATTTGAAACTTAAGGTATAGGTTTTACCCGCCACCAAAGGTATAGTTGGGCTTACTACATAATTGCTATCATTGGGCAGCTTCATTCGAAGACCACCTGAGCCATTGGTTCCTTGATTGTTGTACCATTTCCAGTCATGCGGAGTAGCATTTCTGAGCCTCCAACCGACAGGACTAGAATTGAGCGAATCTCGAAATACAACATTAGGTTGTGCAAACAAAGAAGTGGAAACAATCAATAAAAATAGAGAAGATAGAACTCTCCTACCGGAGCACCTAATCTGGGTGAATTTATTCGTATACACAGGTAAATATTTTTCAAAAATTGAACATAAATTATTATTCAAAAATCAAGCTAGAATACTATTTTTTGAAGATTTTTTTTAAAGAAAAACATAATTTTCTAGTAATCAGTATACTTATTTCAATCCACTTTTTTACTATTTATAAACGGTGGATAAGATTGTTTGTATATTTGTAGATGGGCTATTTTTATAATCTCAAACGCGGAATAAAAACTACAGTAAAAGGCTTGGGTCTCACTCTTGGGCATTT
>JBOFGX010000226.1:0-2004 GCA_051649345.1 Leadbetterella sp.
GCAATGACCATAACATTGCCATCTTCACCAAATATTTTCTTGAATTTATCATATTCAATAAAATGGGTGTCATTTTTAGGTAGAATCTTTGGAAGTTCGTAGGAAAGTCTTAAGTCTGTATAGGCTTTGAATCCAAAAAATAGAGTCAAAATGGCAATAATACCGACAAGTATAAATCTAAATTTTAATATCCAGACGGCAGTATTTTTCCAAAAAAGAGCCAATGGGGAATTCAAAGTTTTTTCACAAAAAGGTTTACGTGACAAATTTACGAATTTCGGATGTAGAATAATGAAATTACTAAAGTGATTTGTTCATTCTTTTACTAAAACGTAAAGGTATTATTTAAACCAATCACCCAATTGCCTAAAAAGGTTCTATTTTAAGTAGCTTTGTGCCAAAATAAGATCTTCAGGTGTCGTTATTTTTATGTTGGTATACTTACCTTCTACGATATGAATATGTTCTCCTGTGGATTCTACTACGCTCGCATCATCCGTAAATATGCTTTTGTACTCTTGTAGATATGCTTTTTTTAGGATTTCTAAGTCAAAAGTTTGTGGAGTCTGTACGCAATATACCTGTGTTCTATCAACTTGTACGTTTTGACCAGTTGTTTGAACGATACGTACAGAATCCTTGCTAGGTACAGCCAGCACTACAGCTTTATAATCTATAGCAGAATCATACGTCTTCATGATATCTTCAAGGGCTACCAAGGGCCTCACAGCATCATGTACCGCTACCACGCCTTTTTTGTCCTTAATAGAATCTAAAGCATTTTTAACGGATTGAAAACGCGTATCACCTCCTATTACTACTTGAATTTGGCTGTTTTGAGGAAAAAAAACACGTTGTATTTTTCCCCACTTTTCTTGATGAGCTTGCGGAATCGCCAATAGAATTTTTATATTGTCTATCAACAAAAACTTTTCTATTGTATGTACAAGTATAGGTTTGCCGTGGATTTCTAGAAACTGCTTTGGGACGTCGGTACCCATACGAGTACCCGATCCCCCAGCAACAATGATAGCAATTTTTTTGATATTGGCTGACATGATTAGATAATCAGCATCACATCACCATATGTATAAAAACGATATTTTTCTTTTATAGCCATTTGGTAGGCTTCCATCAAGGTTTCATATCCAGCAAACGCCGATGTCGTCATCAAAAGGATCGTTTCTGGAAGGTGGAAGTTAGTCAAGAGGGCATTACAGATTTTAAAATCGTAAGGAGGAAATATAAACTTATCCGTCCAGCTATTATCTACAGGCTTCAATCTATTATTGGCAGAAACCGAGGATTCCATAGCTCTTAGAGATGTATTGCCGATGGCACATACTTTACCATTATTGTCCAATGCTTTATTGACAATGTCGCAAGCAGCCTGAGGGATCATAAAGTTCTCTGAGTCGGTTTTGTGCTTCGTAAGATCCTCTACTTCTACCTGACGAAACGTTCCTATTCCAATGTGTAGCGTAAGGTTTTCAAAACTTACGCCGTTTATTTCCATTCTACGAACAATGTTCTTTGTGAAGTGCATGCCTGCTGTAGGGGCAGCTACTGCTCCTTCATGTTCCGCAAAAATGGTCTGATATCTTTCTTCGTCAATATCTTGCACTTCTCTTTGAAGGATATCTTTCGGTATGGGAGTTTCTCCAAGCTCATAGATAGCTTCCATCATTTCGTCATGATTACCATCATATAAAAAACGAATTGTACGACCTCTAGAGGTTGTATTGTCGATAACTTCAGCTACAAGATCACTTTCTCCAAAGTAGAGTTTGTTTCCTACACGGATTTTACGAGCAGGATCTACCAAAACATCCCAAAGACGCATATCTCTATTAAGTTCACGCAGTAGGAATACTTCTATCTGAGCACCAGTTTTTTCTTTAGATCCGTACATTCTTGCAGGAAACACCTTGGTATTATTGGCGATCAATGCATCGTTTTCTCCAAAATACTCTGATATATCTTTGAACATACGGTGTTCGATCT
>JBOFGX010000227.1:0-10484 GCA_051649345.1 Leadbetterella sp.
CTTAGAATCATGACTAACAAACACGGTCGATATGTTTTCCCTTTTGATTGTTTTTTGTAGGAAATTCATCGCCGTTCGTTTGTTGATGCTATCTAGATTTGCGAAAGGCTCGTCTAATAAAAGTGCCCAGGGTTCGTCAGCTAGCACTTTGGCAAGCATAACTCGTTGTAATTCGCCTCCTGAGCATTCTCGAGGATACTTATCTAGAAGATGAGTTAAACCGAACTGCTTTGCAAGGTATTTAACTCTTTTTTGTTGATACTCTTGGGTGAAAGTTTTTACTTCAAAGGCTATATTGTCACCAATACAGATATTCGGAAATAGTGTATTGGCCTGGGTCATCAATTTGATCTTAGGATGACCTGGAACCAGACGTTTAGATGGGCCATGTACTTTTTCGGTACGTACTCTAATTTCACCTTCTTTTGGCTCTAAAAATCCAGCTAACAAACGCAAAATTGTGGATTTTCCCGAACCACTTTTGCCAACAAGACCTAGAATTCGCCCAGATTCTACGTTTATGCTTAACTCACAAATCTCAAACCCTTCTCCGTATTGATACGATAGGTCGTGGGCTGAAAGCATATTATTTGGTTATTACTTTTATCTTCGGGTAATCAGGCCCCTTTCCCCCAGAGACTGCGTCTATTTTAATGCCATCAATACCTGTATTCAACAAGAAGTTTTTCACAGCAAAGGCTCTTTTGTTGTTTAGTTTTGAATCTCCAGTTGAAGAAAAAGCAGAAATTTTAATTTGCAAGTTGGGATGTGTCTTCATTAGATTGGCAATAGAATCCAATGTTGGCTTTGCATCTTCATTGATATTAATGGTTTCGCCAACAAACATTATTTTTTTAATATCAAATTCTTTTCCTTTAACTTCACTTGGATTTCTAACATAGGATGCCAAACTTAAATAATCAGATATAGAGGAATTTTGAATAGAGTCAACTTTGGAGACTTTTAAAGTATCCGTTTTTATTTTACTCGTATCTGAAGATTGATTTAAAGAATCCAATGCTTCCATTTCACTTTGGGAAGTACTTGATTTATTGCTAGAAAGAAACGGAATGCTGTCTTTATTTAGATATACAAGATACCCGATTAAGCCTAATGAAAGAACAGCTGCTAATATTAACAGGATTTTTTTGTTAAAAACAGGTCCTTCTTCAAATGTATCATCAACTATTTCTGCTTCACTAGATTTTTCTTCCAGTGATCTTACTCCAGCTGATTCGGCTTTTCTTAGTTGGAAACCCTTTATATTTGTAAGCTCTTGAAGTCCCAATGCGGGTATCATTTTTTCAGGTAATCCGTCTGGCATTCTTTCAAACAAGGGCTCGTGGTGTTCTCGAAGTAAATTTCCGAACACAGTTTTATCCATGCCGCTTGATTGAACCTTATGCCCACAGATTTCTACAAGTACTAAAGAAATCAAGGTAGAGCACAATAAAGCACCTTCTTTATTTACACCAGCGTAGCTACCAATAAGACTTAAAAGGGGGCTTTTATAGGCTGGGAATATTTGCGAGATAATTTTGCTACCATCAACTTTAATATTTTCAACATAGTCTTTATCCTTAAATTTCTCCGAAAAATCGTTGATATAGCCTACTTTTCTATAGTTTTCATTTACCTGATTAAAAAGCATTCCCATGCTCATGTCACTGCTTGTCTTGCGTATCATTCCCGCCAGTAAAGTGTGAAATACACCATTGACAGCCAGTCTCACTTGGTCTTTATTATTATCAGGAATTATACTCTGAATTTTACTTATATAGTTGTCATCTATAATTTCTTCAAACTGCTCAAAAAGGTTCATCGAACTTTTAATTTAAGATTTTCAGCACAAAATTAACTAAAAAGAATCAGTATTACTTAACTTTGAAATTACATATAGAATTAAAATTTCATTAAAATGTCAAAGAAACTTCGAAGTGCCGATTGGTTTGGGAAATCTGGTAAAGACGGCATGCTATATAGGTCTTGGATGCGAAATCAAGGCTATCCTTCTCACCAATTTAAAAATAAGCCTGTTATTGGCATTTGCAATACATGGTCAGAAGTAACCCCTTGTAATGGACATTTTAGAGAAATTGCTCAATTTGTGAAGAACGGTGTATATGAAGCAGGTGGATTTCCTCTTGAATTTCCTGTGATGTCACTTGGCGAAACACTTATTAGACCCACAGCCATGCTTTATAGGAACTTAGCAGCTATGACGGTGGAAGAGTCTATTCGTGCCAATCCGTTTGATGCAGTTGTACTTTTGACGGGCTGTGATAAAACTACACCTTCCTTGATAATGGGTGCGGCAAGCGTGGATATACCTACAATTGTTATCCCTGGAGGTCCCATGCTCAATGGCCGCTTTCAAGGAGAATTGATTGGGTCAGGAACCCATGTTTGGAAGTTTTCCGATGACTTAAGGACAGGTAAAATGTCTACTGAAGACTTCGAAGAAGCCGAAATATGTATGAGTAGATCTGCAGGACATTGTTCTACGATGGGAACAGCGTCTACTATGGCCGTTATGTGTGAAGCATTGGGTCTAACCCTACCTGGGATATCTGCTATCCCTGCTGTAGACTCCAGAAAGAAAATGCTGGCTCATATGAGTGGGATGAGAATAGTGGAAATGGTCAAAGAAGACCTGAACATTTCAAAAGTATTGACAGAGGGAGCTTTTGAGAATGCCATAAAAGTAAATGCAGGAGTAGGAGGGTCAACAAACCTCATACTTCATTTGTTGGCTATTGCTCATAGAATAGGAGTGAATTTGAAATTAGAGGATTTTGATAAACACGGTGCAGATATTCCTTTGTTACTTAATCTTATGCCTTCTGGAAAGTATCTAATGGAAGAGTTTTATTATGCAGGAGGACTACCGGTGGTCATTAAGGAACTTAGCCAAGTACTACGAAAAGATACAATCTCTGTTAATAGTAAATCTATAGTTGAGAACTCAGAAAAGGCTCGGAATTGGAACGATGATGTGATTTTTACGTTTGACAAGCCCTTAAAAGCAAAAGCTGGAATTACAGTTGTAAAAGGCAACCTGAGTCCAAATGGGGCTATCATTAAAACTTCAGCGTGTTCAGAGCATTTGTTGCAGCATAGAGGTAAAGCAGTGGTTTTTGAAACCATCGAAGATTACCACGCTCGTGTAGATGATCCAGATCTAGATATAGATGAGAATTCTGTAATGGTACTTAAAAACGTAGGACCCAAAGGTTATCCCGGTATGCCGGAAGTTGGCAACATGGCTTTACCAAAGAAGATTCTTGAAAAAGGTATAACAGATATGGTTCGAGTGTCAGATGCTCGTATGAGTGGTACGGCATTTGGAACTGTATTTTTGCATGTTTCTCCAGAATCGGCTATTGGAGGGCCACTTGCTTTGGTACAAAACGGGGATTACATTGCTGTGGATGTCCCTAATAAGTCTTTAACTTTGGAAGTAAGTGATGAGGAATTGGCAAAGCGAAAAGCAGCTTGGAAGCCAATTGACCTTGGATTTGATAGAGGATATGTGAATTTATATGTCAATTCCGTCAATCAAGCACACGAAGGTGCCGATTTTGATTTTCTAAAGGGTGGTTCTGGACACATTGTAAACCGAGAGTCACATTAACTTCTTGAAAACAACAACACCTGTCCAAATTCTAGCAAGTGAAAAACCGTGGAATGTCAACACGGTTTTTTGTACTTTAGGATCTTGTTTTTCAGATAATTTTGGTGCTTTTTTGGCTCAAAATAAAGTAAAAGTATTGTCCAATCCTTTTGGGAATGTATACAATGTAGTGTCACTTTCTAAAATTGTAGAGATGGCATTCGGTAAGCTAAACCTGGAAGAGAATCGGTTTGTCAATACGGATGGGGTTTGGTATCACTATGATTTTCACTCGCAGCATTGTGCTCTTTCTGAAAACGATTTAAGGTCAACTTTAACATCTAAATTATTGGATTTTAAAGATTGGATTCTACGATCAGACGTACTTGTTTTGACACTTGGTACATCGTGGGCGTATACGTTGCAAGATAGTAAGGCCAAAGAAGGCGTTGTTTCCAATTGTCATAAACAAAAATCAGATTTTTTTTCTAAATCTATCCTTGATCTCGATACACAAAAAAAGGCACTTTTGAATGTCATAGAAATTGTGAGAAGCCATAATCCTTCTTTAGAAATAGTATTGACAGTGAGTCCCGTCCGGCATATAAAGGATGGTTTGGTTGAAAACTCAATATCTAAGGCGTCTTTGCTTTTGGTTTGTCAAGAAGTTATTCAAAAAACAGAAAATGTGTTGTATTTTCCTTCCTATGAAATAATGATGGATGAGTTAAGAGATTACAGATATTATTCGGATGATTTATTGCATCCGAGTAAGGTGGCTGTAGATTACATTCTTTCCCGTTTGGTCGATACCTGTTTTGACAAGCCTACTCAGTTATTTTTTCAAGAGTGGCAAAAAATAGTGAAAGGTTTGCAGCACAGACCTTTCAATTCCAACACCCAAAAGCACAGGCAGTTTTTAGATAATTTAATGCTAAAATTACAAGAATTTACATCAATTGTAGATACAGAATTCGAAATTGAAGCCGTAAAACAACAATTGGGACTGAACTTAAAGGCCGTAGAAAAGGTTTTAAAATTAGGATAATTAAAAAAAACATTTCGTACCGAATGGGAGAGTTTTCTATTACAAAAGAAAAAGTATTACATGCATTAAGTAGAGTAGAGGAACCGGATCTTAAGAAAGATTTAGTAACTCTCAATATGATAGAACATGTCGAAATAGGCGTGAATCAGATCCGGTTTACTGTTGTATTGACAACCCCAGCTTGTCCACTCAAAGAACTAATAAAAAGTAGATGTATCACTGCACTGCGGGAAGATTTTGGTGAAGAAGTAGAAATCGAAATCAATCTTACTGCTAACGTTACAAGTATTCTTACTAAAACGGCCAGCTTACCTCAAGTAAAAAATATAATAGCCATATCATCGGGCAAGGGAGGAGTAGGGAAGTCAACCGTTACTGCTAATCTAGCTGTTGCACTTAAAAACCAAGGAGCGAAGGTTGGAATTATTGATGCTGATATTTCAGGGCCCTCTATTCCTATCATGTTTGGAGCGGAGGATATGCAGCCTATGGTTACTGTAAAGGATGGTAAAAATTTCATTTCTCCTATTATGCAGCATGGGATAAAAATGATCTCAATAGGTTTCCTTACACCTGCAGATAGTCCTGTAATTTGGAGAGGACCCATGGCTAGCCAAGCTTTAAGGCAGTTTTTTAATGATGTTGACTGGGGAGAACTTGATTATTTATTACTCGATCTTCCTCCAGGGACAGGAGATATTCATTTAACCATGGTTCAGACAGTACCTGTAACAGGTGCATTGATTGTCACTACTCCACAAAAAGTAGCCACCGCAGATGCTTCAAAAGGTGCAGGGATGTTTAGCCAAGCCAATATCAATGTGCCTATACTAGGTATTATAGAAAACATGGCTTACTTTGTGCCAGAGGAATTACCCAACAATAAGTATTATATTTTTGGAAAAGGAGGAGGAGAGTTGTTAGCCGAAAAGTATAAAACAGAATTGCTAGGACAAATACCACTTGTACAAAATATTCGAGAAGGGGGTGATACTGGTAGGCCAATTACATTTGAGATCGATGACCCTACAGCACTTGCATTTGTAGAAGTGGCCCAAAAACTTGCACAACAGGTTAGCATTCGCAACGCTCAGGAGCCTAAATCCAAGATTGTAGAAATTACCACTTAATTTTTTAAGATTTTTTTTAGATTTGCTAGCCAAGCCCTTTCGCAATTGCCAAAAAAATGCGATTTTTGTAGTATGAAGTTTTGCATCCGAGCCTTTGTATCGCTCAATGTATTTTTTTTTCTGCTCAGCTGTGGTAAAAGCTCTAAAGAGGAGTTTAATATGCCCGGTTCCAAACTTGCCAGTAAAGATCAGTCAGATAAGGTTCGCTTAAGCTATTTGTCGGACGCAATATTGGGGAATCCATCCGATGCTACTAATTATTACAAGCGATCCGAATTGTATTTCCAAATGGGAATGTATGAGGAAGCCAATATTGACATAGATAGAGCCGAAAGATTCGATGCCAATAATGGCTTGTATTCATATCAGAAAGCTAAAATTGGTCAAGCTTTAGGAGATAAAAATGCCTTATCTAATGCAATAAGAAGCGAAGAACTCGGTCATCAAAGCGTTGAGCTTTTTGCTTTATTAGCAGAGCTCAGCATTAAAGCCAGAAAGACCGACGAAGCCAAGAAGTATATCCAGCAGGCAGAAAGTTTTTTTCCTTATTCAAGTGATGTACAAATAGCTAGAGGGAACCTAAGCTTAAGTTTAAAAGATACTTCCATGGCACTCGTTTATTTTAAGAAGTCTCTTAACTTGGCACCGCACAAAATCAAACCATATGAGGTTTTGATCGATAATTACCTAAAGCAAAGTATGCTGGATTCTTCTCTTCGGATTTTGAATCAAGGAGTCAAGCGATTTCCGAACAACGAGAGATTCACATTACAAAAAGCCTATATTTTTGAAAGAGCAGGTAGATCTGATACAGCTATAGCCATTTACAGACGTATTCTCAAGGTAAATCCAGAGAGGTATGATATTTCGGAGAAGATTGGTAATTTGTTTTTGAGAAACAAAAACTATTCTTCGGCCTTTTTGATATTTGATGGGATTTTTAAGCAAAATACGGATAGTAGTCGTTTTCTATATAAGGCAGCAGATACATTTGAAGCTAGAGACCAATTTACCAACGGGATTAAATACCTTCAAGAAAATGGAGATGATTTTGAAGAAGATAAAGATTATTTGACTCGGATAAATAGAATGCAAACGAAGTTGGATAATAATTTTGTATCTACTCCGCCCAAAGTTGAAGAAATAGAAGTAGAGCTTGAGAAACATAAAAAGATCGTAAAGCCAGCAAAAAAAGAGCCCGTTAAGGAGGTAATTGAAGAACCTAGGCTCAAGAATTCACAAATACAAACAATAGAACGAAGAAAGTTGAACCTTTAAGACAGCAATTATAGATACTATGATTTCAATAACTCTACCAGATGGCAGTAAGCGTGAATACGATAAGGGAGTTTCTCCCATGGATGTGGCACTTTCTATAAGTGAAGGTTTAGCGAGAAATGTCCTTGTGGCAGAATTAGATGGTAAGGCAGTGGATCTTAATACACCTATACATGATAACAGTTCCCTTAAGCTACTTACTTGGAACGATAAAGAGGGTAAATCTACGTTTTGGCATTCGTCTGCTCATTTGATGGCAGAGGCGTTAGAAGCCTTGTATCCTGGTATTAAGTTTTGGGTAGGACCGCCCCTAGAAAACGGATTTTACTATGATGTGGATAATGAAGGTAAAGGTATTTCTTCGGATGATTTCCCTGCGATAGAAGCAAAAATGATGGAGCTAGCTCGCCAAAAAAGTGAGTTTATTCGTAAACCCATTTCTAAGGCAGATGCAGTCCAGTATTTTACGGCCAAGGGAGATGAATATAAACTGGATCTCTTACAAGGTTTAGAAGATGGAAGTATAACGTTGTATTCTCAAGGAAACTTTACAGATTTATGTAGAGGTCCACATATTCCTAATACAGGGTTTATTAAGGCTGCCAAGATTATGAATGCAGCTGCTGCCTATTTCAAAGGAGATCAAAACAATAAAATGTTGACCCGTATTTACGGTATTACGTTTCCAAAAGCAAAGGAGCTAGATGATTATCTTACACTGCTAGAAGAGGCCAAACGAAGAGATCATAGGAAGCTAGGTACCGAATTGGAGCTGTTTGCTTTTTCTGAAAAAGTAGGTAAAGGTTTGCCTCTTTGGTTGCCCAAAGGAGCGGTTTTAAGGGAGCGACTGGAAAATTTCCTAAAAAGAGCTCAAGTACGATCAGGATATTTACCTGTAGTCACTCCTCATATTGGAAGTAAAGAGTTATACAAGACTTCGGGTCACTGGGATAAATATGGTGCCGATTCATTTCAGCCTATAAAAACTCCAGAAGAAGGGGAAGAATTTTTACTAAAACCTATGAATTGCCCGCACCACTGCGAAATATTCAAAAGTAAACCTAGAAGTTACAGAGACCTGCCTTTACGTTTGGCTGAGTTTGGAACTGTTTATAGATACGAACAAAGTGGCGAATTACATGGTCTTACACGAGTGCGAGGGTTTACGCAGGATGATGCACATATTTTCTGTGCCAATGACCAAGTAGAGGAGGAGTTTAGAAAAGTGATAGACCTTGTTTTGTATGTATTTAAATCTCTCGGATTTGAGGATTTTAGTGCTCAGATTTCTCTTCGTCATCAGACAGATAGATCGAAGTATTTGGGTTCTGAAGCGGATTGGGACAAAGCAGAAGCAGCCATCATAAATGCGACAAAAGAAAAAGGCCTCAGTACTGTTATTGAGTATGATGAAGCGGCTTTTTATGGCCCTAAGTTGGATTTTATGGTTAAAGATGCCCTAGGTAGAAAATGGCAACTGGGTACCATTCAGGTAGATTACCAATTACCGAATCGATTTGAGCTAGAATATACAGGATCTGACAATCAAAAACACCGCCCCGTGATGATCCATAGGGCACCTTTTGGTTCCATGGAGCGTTTTATAGCTATATTGATTGAAAATACGGCTGGTAATTTTCCGTTTTGGTTGTCGCCCGAGCAGTTTGCTATTTTGCCGATTTCAGAAAAGTATGAAGATTTTGCAAATGAAGTATTGTTAATATTGCAAGAAAACGATATTAGAGGATATACAGATCATCGTTCAGAAAAAATAGGTCGAAAGATTCGAGATGCTGAAGTTGCTAAGGTACCTTTGATGTTGATCATAGGAGAGAAAGAAGCAGAAGAAGGGAAAATATCCGTCAGGAAGAAAGGAGAGGGAGATTTAGGTGTAATGGCAATAGATGAATTTATCCAATTTGCTAAGAATGAAATAAATAAAAACATTCCAAAATTTGGAAGTAAGGAGTAGTTATCGATAATTTTGGCAGAATTAATAATTTTTTAATTAATAAAATAGAATTTTAAAAAACAATTTATGAGAAGACCCCCTAATCGTCCTCCGGTTAGAAAAGAAGATGAGCACAGGATAAATGAGAAAATCAAAGGTGTTTCAGAACTCCGCTTAGTTGGTGAAAATGTAGAAATAGGCGTATATCCATACGAAAAAGCCATGGAATTGGCAAAACAGCTAAATTTAGATTTAGTAGAGATTGTTCCCAATTCAAACCCCATCGTATGTAGAATTATAGACTATTCTAAGTTTAAATACGATCAAAAGAAAAAACAGAAAGAACTAAAAGCGAAACAAGTCAAGACTGTAATCAAAGAGATTCGTTTTGGCCCTCAAACAGATGATCACGATTTTGATTTCAAGCTCAAGCATGCTGAAAATTTCCTTAAAGAAAATTCAAAAGTTAAAGCCTATGTACACTTTGTAGGTCGTCAGATTGTTTTTAAAGACCAAGGATTCAAATTACTGGAGCGATTTATGAAAGCCTTAGAAGAGCTCGGTAAGCCAGAAGCAGAACCTAAGCTTGAGGGGAAGCGATTGAATGTGATTATTGCTCCTAAAGTAAAAAAATAAGTAAAATCTGTTTTTAGATATAAAGAAAGAATCCTTAGGAATAGGGTTCTTTTTTTTGTTTGAAACATTTGAAATTTCGAGTATAAAAAAGACTATTCTGTAGACAGCTTCGTTTTTAAAATTCAATTCTGATATTATATGCTAAAGAGTATTCTATTTCTTGTGTTATTTGTGATCAGTAATGGATGGGGTACTGATTTTGATCAAGCTAAAAAGCAGGCCAAAGCACAGAAAAAACCCATTTTGCTAAATTTTTCGGGTTCTGATTGGTGTAAAACCTGTATGAACCTCAAGCAAAAGGTCTTAGGTACGCAGGAGTTTTTGAATTATGCCACCACAAAGTTGATTTTGGTTAATGCTGATTTTCCAAAAGACAAAATCAATGATCATGAGAGTGCTCAAATGAAAAAAAACTGGGAACTAATAGATACCTACAATCCAAGCGGTAGCTTTCCATTTACGGTCTTGATAAGTTCTGAAGGAAATGTCCTAAAATCTTGGAATGGTTTTCCCCGTAGTCTTACTGTCGCTACTTTTCAATCGGAGATAAATAGCCTTATCAGTTCTAAATAGGTATAAACCGATTAAGGAAATTCAAGAAGCTATTTCACATTTAGGAACCTGTGCTAAAGTATATTGGTTTGTTATTAAAATATTTGCATTCTGGGAGGATTACAATTCTATAGTATAGTTTTGAACTATTGCTTTATACCTAATCACGGAATTAAGAGTTGAAAAAGGGGATATAACTTTCTTTCAAAACAAAAAAACCGCCCACGTTTGGGGCAGTTTTAACAAGGACGGATTTAATATACGATGATAGCTTGA
>JBOFGX010000228.1:0-6333 GCA_051649345.1 Leadbetterella sp.
TGAGCGTATTTTACTAACCTCCTGTTACTCTAAATTTACCAGATTTCAAACACAGGATCTTTAGCTTTTACGCCAATAAAATTGTCGAAGTCATAAGGACTCCATGACCAAAAATAGAAACCGAACACCATACTTCCAAACGATTGACATAAAAAGTGATCTAGTCGAAAGTCGGCAGTTATTTAGATGATAGATATTGGATTACAGATGGCGGACGTTGGATGACGACCATAGACATCTAATATCCTGCATCAGGCATCTAATTTAACCCAAGCTCCCTGCCTACGTTTAAATATGATTTCAGCTCCGATCCTGCCATGCAAATGTAAAAAAATGTATTCTTGAAAAACAAGGCTTTAGAGCCCAAAAATGCCTGAAGTACGGGTTTTTGTGCCTGAAATAAGGAGTTTTTATTAGAAAACGGTTTACTCTATTGTTTTTCTCGGCACCAAGATTTCTTCATTATATAGGTACAGCGTCTATTTTTATTTATTTTTACGTTGTTTTCCTTAATTCATAATGAGAAATAGCAAGCGAATACCTAAAACCAATACAAGTAAGGTTGCCAATAAAAAATCATCTCACTATTCTCTTTGGGGGAAAATAAAATCGTGGACTTTCAAAGCCATAAAGTACTTTTTAATTGCTTCGATAGGCTCTGTTATCCTTTTTAAGTTTGTACCTATTCCATTTACTTTAACCATGGTAGATAGAAAGCTGAGTACCCTTTTTACGGAGAAAAGCAGTGAAATCAACTACGATTGGGAGTCCTACGATTCTATGTCCAAAGAGCTTCCTCTGGCCGTAGTAGCTGCAGAGGATCAGCTTTTCCCTGATCACTGGGGGATGGACTTCAATGCCATGAAAAACGCTTACAAATACAATCTAAAAGGCAAGAAAGTGCGAGGTGCGAGCACTATTTCACAACAAACAGCCAAAAATGTTTTTCTTTGGCAAAGTAGAAGCTATCTCCGAAAAATATTGGAAGTTTATTTTACCGTATTAATAGAAGTCATCTGGGGCAAAGAACGAATTCTGGAGGTATATCTCAATGTAGCCGAAATGGGTCCCAATACGTTTGGTGTTGAGGCCGCTTGCCAAAAATACTACGGCACCTCTGCGTCAAATGCTACGCGTAATCAAGCGGCTCGAATTGCCGTAATCCTACCTAGTCCCAACAAATGGTCTGTGAACCAACCAGGCCCTTATGTTCGAAAAAGAATACCGAAGATAGAACGCCAAATGCGAGCTCTCGGAGGCCCTTCTTATATCAAAAACCTGCGAAGTTTTTAAAGTTCGTCTTCTTTAGATTCATCCTCATTTTCTTGAAAAGCTATGGGCTCTTCTGTGGTTTCTTCATCAACTTCTTCTTCGTCAATCTCCTCACTTGAATAATACGACAATGGTGGGCTTACAATAGCTTCTTGCTCCTGAATTACCTGAGAAAGTGGCTTCATATTCGGTTTTATCTCAAGGCTCTTTTCGGCATTTTCCTCATAAGGAATTACATCTAATATTTTAGTCACATTTATATCCGAAACGATGTAATCTTGAACCGTACCCAGCTTCTCTATCAAATTGCCATAGCATTCTTTTATGTCATGGGAATTAATCAAAAATAAAAAAGGTACTTGTTTTTCTTTCTGACTTTTCTCGTCATATACAATATACTGAACTTTACATTTAAACCATACTTCTGCCCCATTCTCGATAAAAAACACTTCATTGAGTTTCATCTTGGTAAGGCCCTCCAAGGTAAACATAGGATTCTCAGGAGCTACATAATCCGTTACTCTTGCCTCCGCATCAGTATACGAAACGGCATCAAATAAATAGGACGACTTAATCGTCTTGTTGTTTCCTTTCTCGTCTTGTTGTAAAAAACTGATTTTTGCCAAATACCATGTTGCCATACCTTATCTTATGTATTATCATACTGATTTTCCTTCATTTGGTCTTAAACAAAGGCTTTTTCTATGAATTTTTTTGTTAAAAATTAAAAACTAATTTTTTTCAAGGATATACGTATACTACGTATTTTTTGAAACCACAAATGTAAGCAAGATTGCTGGACGAACTCCACAAAAATTTCTTACTAATCCCCTTTTTTTGGATCAAAGGAATTTTCTGGGGAGTAAATAATTCTCAAGATATCAAAAGAGGTTATTTTTATGCTATATATACTAGTTTAATTTTTTCCTGCACTTTTGCGGACCGCCGCACCGCTTGTATAAAGTGGCGGATCGCCGCCCGCCAATCTCAAGTTCAAAAAAAGGCGAATGCTACGCACCACTCACTTCCGTGAGATTTTTCTGTTTTTATTGACCTTGAGCAAGTTATTGTAACTATTTTTAGGACGGGTCATTATCCTTTTACATAAAAAATTCAGGCCAACACTCTTTCGCTTGACCTCAGCCGCACCTCATTTGATGAAAAATTTCTCTTCTTGTACTTTTTGAGGGTCGACTAAATACTATCAATTTATAAGTAAACTCACAAATTTCAAGTAGTCCCTAGAAAAATCCCGTAATCCCTTTTTTTTAGATGCTGTGTGAATATATTTTATAAATTGATTTTGCCCTGTACCTTTGTATTTTTAAAATAACCATGAGCATATTTATAACGGGGATTCAACAGATAGGAATAGGGGTAAAAAATGCATATGAGGCATTCAAATGGTACAACAAAACCTTAGGACTAAATGTGCCTGTTTTTGACGATGAGGCAGAAGCAAAACTGATGGTTGGCCTTACAAACAATCAAGTTCGTACCAGAAGAGCTATTCTAGCTGTAAATATGGCGGGTGGCGGCGGTGCCGAAATCTGGGAAAGTAGAAATCCCAAACCTTTGGATCCCTTGTTTAAACCTGAACTGGGTGATTTAGGGATTTTTGCATCCAAAATAAAAGTACAAGATATTGAGGCATTTGCTGATAAAGGCAAACTAAAAACGGTTTCTAATCCTGAAGGAAAAGCCGTGTTGTATATATATGACCCTTATGGAAATCCTATCCAAATTATTGAGGATGACTCTTGGTTCAACCCAAAGGAATCCAACACAGGAGGGGTCTTGGGAGCTATTATGGGTGTTACAGATATGGAAAAATCAATAGCTCTATACAAGGCTCTTGGTCTTACTGAAATAGTCTATGATAAAACAGGCAACTTTGCAGACTTTGATTTTTTCGGATCTAGAAATAAACAATTTCGCAGGGTAGTACTTCGAAAAAAAGGCACGGATAATGGAGCATTTGCTCGCCTATTTGGAAATATTGAAATAGAACTCATTCAAAAGCTAGATGGGGTTGGAAGACCGATCTTCAAAGACCGCTCTTGGGGGGATTTGGGTTATATTCACCTTTGCTTCGATACTGTTGATATGAATGCTCTTGGGGAGAAATTGAGCTCATTAGGATACCCGTTTGTGGTAGATAGTGCGAATAGCTTCGATATGGGAGATGCCGCAGGTAGATTCACCTACATAATAGATCCTGATGGGGCACTATTGGAATTTGTAGAAACGCACAAAGTCCCCGTTTTGAAGAAAATTGGCTGGTATATTACACTCAAGGGCGAAAAAGCTAAAAAACCATTGGCCAATTGGATGGTAAAAACCATAGGTTGGGGGAAAGTGAAGATGTGACTATAGAGTACTACAATAGTCTTTATCGCAACTTCCCTTCCCATTCAATCACTTCTCCCTTACTGTCTATACCAAGCACTCTAAGTCTATAGGGAAGAAGCTTATTATAGGGGCCTAAATTAACTTTTATTTTACCTTCTTTATCAGTTACTATGTTCGATGCCCAATAAATTGTTTGATTACTCACCACGGTTCTATTTCTACTTTTAAACCCGTCTGTTGTAACCAAGGACGCATATTTAATAGCGTTGTATTTACTGAAAATAGAATTCTGTACCTTTTTATCCTTGCTCAATACATTGAATACGACTTGTCCTTCTTTTCTACCCAAGGATCGAATGTTTTCTTTTTTATGTACTATATCAATCAGCACTACCTCTTTTGGCTCCAATAAATTAATGAAATCCAAAGTTACCTGCTGACCATCTACCCAATACACGGCTTTATCCGTAAACAATGAGCCCAATATTCTCTTTTGACTTGCTGTGTCCATTTTTTCTTTAGTCAGATTTTCTTCCAAAATATTCACTAAACTTTTAGTCGTATCATCTATACTCTTTAAATAAACTTCTACGTCTGGGATACCCTTGTAAAACTTCCTTCTAAAGTCTGTCTTTGGTATAATGGAACCCAATACATTTGGCTTAGCTGGTACTTTTGCTGGTATTCGAGTTGGTGTAGGTTTTGCTCCTACTCCTACAGGTTTCTTGACTGGTGGGACAACTACTTGCGTAGTTTGAGCCTTTATTACAGGGATCCCTTGTTTGCTACTAATCTTAGGAAAAGGGTATACTTCTTCTGTAAAAACTAGATTCAGCGGTTTTTTATCTTCAGACATAGCAAATATGACAAGTGTATCGTACCAAATTCCGGAAAGATTTATTCGCGAAGAATCGTCAGTTTTAAGAATATATGAATTGAGTGTAAATGGGCTTTTTACAAAGACTTTTATGCTTGTCTGTGGTAAAATCTCTGTTCCTTTCAGCACTTTAGGCTGAATCCGCAAATACTCCTCGTGGCTTTGGGTATTTGTAAATTGCCGAACAATACTACTAGGTTTATAGACCAAAAGGATATTATCTATGCCATACATCATATTGGTTTCTGACAAAGAATATAGACTATCTATATTTACATCCAGATCTGGAATTTCAGAGCTAAGATGATAAAAGGTCTTAAACGTAGTATTGGCGTTAATACTTTCTTGCGGACGGTTTATAGCAAGAGTAAGGGGAATATTAGTCATGGGCTCGTCATCGGCATCCTTGAGATTAAGCTCCAAATTCTCCTTAACAATCGCACCTACTTTGGTTTGCACCCATTGCGGCTCCACGTAGTATTTCTTTTCTTTAGAAATAAATATATAACGTTCGGCTAAAAGCTCATTTCTTGTATTTAATATAAACAATCTTGCCAAGCCTTCCGTCTCAAAAATGGATTCTGTAAGAGGGAATTTTATCTGGCTATTATCAAGTACAAAATCCCGCTGAAATACAGTATGATGGTTTTGATGTGCATAGAATTTAATCGTATCTGTTGTATTAACCATGGAGTAAATGGTGACAAACACACTATTTTTATTCATCACATTATCAATATTGAGACAATACCCCTCTGTACTTAATGGTGGAAGGTCAGCCTCAAATGATTTCGTCTTGGTCTTGAAAACGGCCTTGAATTTCTGATCTCTTTCTGCCAAAATGCTAAAATTACCTAGACCGTTAAAGTCAGGATAAAAAGACGATATTTCTTTTCCATTTTGATCAAATACAATACCCTTCCCTCCCTTCAAATCTTTCTTGGAAAGGTTTACTTTAAAACCTATTTTACATGAAAACCCTGGGAAATACTTTCCGCTCTCAGGAAAAAATTGTAATACATCTGATGCTGACTTTACTTCTTGCGGCTTTACTTCAGGATTTATCTTTGCCACAGGCATACCGCCTGCCAAGGTAGCCGATTGTACTTTTATATTTTTTATAAAATCTCCTCCTTTGCCAAACGATCGAATATAGCTTGTATAGGCAGACAATGTGTACATTCCAGATTTTGTATTCTTTGGAATCACAAGTTGGGCATTCATAAACCCATTTTGGAGTCGGATCATTTGTTTTCTCTTCCAAACATCGTTTTTTAAATAAAGGTGTACGATATCGTTGGTCTTAGCATATGTTCCGGACAAAATATCTATCAGATACACATTATACCAAATTGTATCCCCGGGAGCATACAATTCTCTATCTGTATAGACAAAAAGTTTTTGGCTTTGTGAAAAGCCTTGATTTAGTATAAATGTATAAAAAACAAAAGCAAAAATATATCTCATATGAATTTAAAACGCACGAAAAAATTAACCTTTTCGTAAATATAGCATAAAAAAAGCCTTTCAGGAAAACATCCTAAAAGGCTATATATTGAACTCAACGAACTATCACGACTCAACCTCTGTTTTGGGTTCTTGATCTTCTACTTCGGGCTTAGAATCCATTTCTGTCACCTCTGGCTTATCGTCCTTCTTGTTCATAAACTCTTGATAAACAGTCTCTTTAGCAAACGGTCTTTCGCCTATGAGTTCTACGATATCTGGTTGATAAATTATTTCTCTTGCTAAAAGTTCTTTGGCTAATAAATCAAGCTTATCTCTGTGTTCTATCAAAAGAGATTTTGTGTCATTATACGCTAGTGTCACAA